>CBDULQ010000219.1:0-5985 GCA_965368115.1 uncultured Gammaproteobacteria bacterium
ATGATAATTATTACATGACTCTGCCCCACCCTAGAACCAGTCCTTGCGCTTGAAGAACACCACCATCGCCAGTGCAATCCCGATCATCAACAGCCAGACCAGTGGATAGCCGTAATACCAGTGCAGCTCCGGCATCGCCCAGGGACTGTCGCTGCGTTCGAAATTCATGCCGTAAATACCCACCACGAAGGTCAGTGGGATGAAAATGGTGGCGATCACGGTCAGCACTTTCATCACCTCGTTCATGCGATTGCTGACACTGGACAGATACACGTCGAGCATGCCGGTGGCGATTTCCCGATAAGCTTCGATGAGCTCCATCACTTCCACCGTATGATCGTAACAATCGCGCAAATACAGCAATGTGTTGTCACCGATGAGTGCCGATTCCTCCCTGATCAGCCGGTTCAGCACTTCCCGCTGCGGCCACAGCCGCCGCCGTAACAGCAGCAGACTCTGTTTCAGCTGATGCAGTCTGCGCAGGGTGGCCTTGCTCGGCGACTCCAGCAGTTCTTCTTCCAGCAACTCGATATCGTTGCCGATCGCTTCCAGCAGCGGAAAACCGGCGTCGATCACCGCATCGAGCAAACCATACAGCAGGTAATCAGCACCGCGACTGCGGATACGCCCACCGTGACTGCGCAGGCGCTTGCGTAGCAGCTCGAAGGGATCGGCCAGGCCGTTGTGAAAACTGATCAGGTAACCGGCGCCGAGGAACAGGCTCATCTGTTCGATGCGCAGCACGCCATCGTGCAACACCGGCAAACTCATGATGATGAACAGCTGATCGTCGAACACGTCCAGCTTGGGACGCTGTCCGGTATTCAGCACATCTTCCAGGGACAGGTCATGCAGACCGTACAGAGAGCCCAGTTCGCGCAGGCTTTCGGTATCCGGATCGCCACTGATATGCACCCAGCTCACCGTCGGATGCTTGAGATAAGGCAGGCATTCGGCCGGGGAGTGCAGCGTTTTCTCGGTGAGTTGCTGGTCGTCGTAATCGAACAGCTGGATCTGCAGCGGGCGCTTTTCGGTTTCCGCCACTTCGACCAGCGTACCCGGCGATGTACCCGGTGGATGATAACGCTTGGTGAAATAAGTCATATTGAAATCCTGCTGCCTGACGGTAAACAGCTGAAGCCCGATGTTTCGAGACCCGACATCACGCTGCGTTTGCAGCCTAGCCATAGGCTGAAGGGCTGTCAATAAATCCCGGCACGGCTTTACCGAAGCCGACACAGCCCCTATTCTGAACAGTAATCAACAATGGATGTTTCACCATGTTCCAGACACTCCTTGCCGCATCGATGATCGGCGTCGGTATTTATCTGTTTAGCGAAGACAGTCTGATACTCGGTATCATTCTTTTCGTGCTGGGGGCCGCGATGCTCAGGGGTGCCAGCGAAGGCGTCTGGTTCTGCTTTGGTTTCGGCGATAGCGACGGGGATGGTGGCTGCGACGGCGGCGACTAGGCCCGATTCGGTGAATCCTGCAGGAAAATGAAGCGCCAGCTGATCAGGAACCCCAGCAGTGCGGCCAGCGCGGCCATATTGAAAATGAACTGCGGACTACTGGCATCCCACACCAGACCACTCAGATAACTGCCCACCGCACCCCCGGCGCCGAAACTGATACTGGAATACAGCGCCTGACCACGCCCCTGATGACGACCGCGAAACAGACGATGAAACAGCTCGATGGACACGGCATGATAAAGGCCGAAGCTGGCCGCGTGCAGCACCTGGGCGAACAACACCACGGCGAGCTCGTCAATGAAATGGCCGATCAGATACCAGCGCAAGGCCGTCAGCAACAGCGCGATCATCAGTAAATTACGCGGCCCGAAACGCGGCATCAGGCGATGCATGGCGAGGAACACCAGCACTTCGGCAATCACCCCCAGCGCCCACAACCAGCCGATGGTGGTGCTGTTGTAATCATGTTGCTTCAGGTAGATGGAATAGAAGGTGTAATAAGGGCCGTGACTCATCTGCGCCAGAAAACACACCAGCAACAGAGCAATCACCACCGGCTGTTTCAACACATGAATAATGGCGCTGCTCTGCTGGCTCTGATGCTGGCCATTTTTTTCCGGCACCGTGAAACTGGACAGCGCAATCAGCACATAAATGCCGATCAGCACCTGCGGCACCAGCAGCATGTTGCCATCTTCCAGCAAACGACCGAGGCCGATCACCGCGAGAATAAAACCCAACGATCCCCACAGACGAATCACACTGTAACGGTGAGTATCCTTGCCCAGATGATTCATGGTGTTGGCTTCGAACTGGGGCAGCTCCGCATTCCAGAAAAAACTGAACAGGGCCATCACCAGTGCCAGCCACCAGAAACCGGAATCGACGAACACGCCGGCATAGGTGATCACGCAGGCCACCGCCGCAAGCCGGATGATCAGCATACCCCTGCCGGTATGATCGGCAATCCAGCCCCACAAATAAGGCGCGACAATCTTGGTGGCCATGATGATGGCCATCAACTCACCGATGGCTCGGGCATTGAAACCTTCGGCCTGCAGGTACAGCCCCCAGTAGGGCAGAAAGGCACCCAGCGAAGCGAAATAGAAGAAATAGAAACCGGACAGTCGCCAGTAAGGGACGCCGCGGCTCATGTGCGGCGCACATGCGGATGCGGCAGGCGTCTGGCGACACCGCGATCCGGCGTTACGCTGGACGGCCTGGCGAATCCGCTCATCAGTCGTCGGTATCCGCTGCCTGTGCCGGAATTACCGGCGTTTCGCTGCGCACGTCGGCGCACTGGCCACGAAAGCGCAACATGTGATCCATGAGCACCATGGCCAGCATGGCTTCACAGATGGGCGTGGCACGAATACCGACACAGGGATCGTGACGCCCGTGGGTCACCACTTCGGTCGGCTCGCCGTTGATGTCGACACTGCGGCCGGGTAGACGAATACTGGAGGTGGCCTTGAAGGCGGTATGCACGACGATGTCCTGACCGGAGGTTATACCACCCAGCACACCGCCGGCGTGGTTGGACAGAAAACCTTCAGGGGTGATCTCATCGCGAAACTCGGTGCCTTTGGCCTCGACGCAACCAAAACCGTCACCGATTTCCACGCCCTTGGCGGCGTTGATGCTCATCATGGCATAAGCCAGTTCCGCATCCATCCGATCGAAGATGGGTTCGCCGAGTCCCGGCGGCACACCCTGGGCCACCACGGAAATACGCGCGCCCACGGAATTACCTTCCTTGCGCAGCGCATCCATGTAGTCTTCCATCTCCGCCACCTTGCCGGCGTCGGGACAGAAGAAAGGATTGTTATGAATCTCGTCCCAGTCGAGTTTGTCGATTTTGATCGGCCCCAGCTGGGACAGATAACCGCGAATCAAAATGCCGTAACGCGTGTGCAGGTATTTCTTGGCAATGGCGCCGGCGGCGACACGCATGGCGGTTTCCCGCGCTGATGATCGACCACCGCCGCGGTAATCGCGGAAACCGTACTTCTGGTTATAGGTGTAATCCGCATGCCCCGGCCGGAAGGTGTTCATAATGTTGCCGTAATCTTTGGAACGCTGATCCACGTTTTCGATGATCAGCCCGATGGGCGTGCCGGTGGTTTTTCCTTCGAAGACGCCGGACAGGATTTTCACCTGATCCGGTTCACGGCGCTGGGTGGTATGACGAGAGGTGCCGGGGCGACGCCGGTCCAGGTCGTGCTGCAGATCCGCTTCCGACAGTTCCAGCCCCGGGGGACAACCGTCGACGATGGCCAGCAGCGCCGGCCCGTGGCTTTCGCCACTGGTGGTCACAGTGAATAACTTACCTATCGTGTTTCCCGACACCGCGTTTCCTCGGCATTGAATAAAAAGCGAATCTTAACAAACCTGCCGCGCCCAGTCTTGTGATAAACCGACGAACTCGATATAGTCGATATGAAGTCTATACTTACAACAATAATATGACCTTCATTAAACCCGACATCCTGATCGTGGAAGACGAAGCGTTCAACCGCGACATCATGGCCCGGCGACTGCAGGCAAGGGATTATAACCTGCGCTATGCCGAAAACGGCGACCAGGCCCGCGAACAGATTCAGGCCGCCAAACCCGATCTGATCCTGCTCGACATCATGATGCCCGACATCAGTGGCCTGGAGCTGCTCCACGAATTACGCCAGACCTGGTCCATGGTCGATATTCCCATTATCATGGTCACCGCACTGGATGAAGACGAACGCCTGATCCAGGCACTGGAACTGGGCGCCAACGATTACGTCACCAAGCCGATCAACTTCCCGGTCCTCATTGCCCGCATCCAGACCCAGCTCAGTCTGTCGCAACTCGCCGCACTGAACCGGGAGTTTCTCGCCACCGCCGGCCACGATCTCAGTCGACCCATGCAGAATATCTACGACATCGCCAACCAGGCGCGTTTACGCATCAACTCCGAGCAACCCTATGATCCGCAACACACCTATGACGAAATGAACCGTATCTGCGAAGCGGTGAGCCTGATGCGCAACATCAGCGACTGTATTCTCGATATGCAGGCTTCGGGCTTCGGGCAAATTCGACTGACGCGCACGCCGCTGCAGATGGAAAACCTGGTCGAAGAAGTCGTGACGCGTCACAACGATTACGCCCACGACAAACGCATAGGCATCAGTGTACAGCACGGTTACCAGAAACCGGTCGTTGAAGCCGACCGCTCACGTCTGACCCAGGTACTGGATAAACTGCTGGACAATGCCATCAAGTACTGCAGTGCAGGCGACATCATTACCCTGGCTGTGTACCCGAAAAACGACCAGGTGTTCGTGGTGGTCAGCGATACCGGCCCGGGGTTACCCCGGCAACTGGTGGACCAGCTGTTCACACCGAAACGCCGGGAAACGGATCAGCTACCCGCAGCCGACGTGGACAACGGCATCAACCTGTTCGTGTGCCGCCAGCTGATTGAATTGCACGGCGGCGAACTCACCGCCACCAATAATCCTCAGCACGGCGTCACCTTCAATCTCAGCCTGCCGCTATTCAAACTCAAGCCGGTGAGCTGAAATATTCATCCAGCTGTTGCGCGGTGAGCAGGAATACACCGTGCCCACCGTGCTCGAATTCCAGCCACATGAACGGCACCTGGGGATATTTTTCCTGCAGGGCAAATTCCGAGTTACCCACTTCCGCCACCAGAATGCCATGGTCGGATAAATAACGCCGCGCCTGGTACAACATGGGCACGACCAGCGCCAGGCCATCCTCCCCGGCCTGCAGACCGAGTTCCGGTTCATGCAGGTATTCGCCAGGCAGGCCGGCCATGTCCTGCGCATCCACATAGGGCGGGTTACTGACGATAATATCGAATGACTGTTCCGGTATCGCGCTGAACAGATCCGATGCCTGCAAACTGACCTGGTCCTGCAAACCGTGATACGCCACATTCTGCTGCGCCACCTCCAGCGCCCCGGCGGACACATCGGCCAGCATCACCTCCGCCTCCGGAAACGCATAAGCGCAGGCAATTCCGATACAGCCGCTGCCGGTACACAGATCCAGCACCTGCTGCACCTGGTGCTCCTCGATCCAGGGCGCGAACTGCGCTTCGATCAGTTCGGCGATCGGTGAACGGGGCACCAGCACCCGCTCGTCCACATAAAAACGCAGCCCGGCAAACCAGGCCTCATGGGTTAGATAAGCGGCCGGCTTGCGTTGCTGGTAGCGTTTCTTAAGCAACTTGAGCACCTTCACTCGCTCCTCGAAAGTCAGTCGACAGTCGAAATATTCGCTACTGAAATTCGGCTCCAGATGCAGCGCATGCAAACACAGGTATACCGCTTCATCCAGCGCTGATGTCATACCATGACCATAAAACAGGTGATGCTTGTTGAAGCGGCTGACGCCCCAACGGATACAATCGCGCAGGGTATGCAACTGCTCCGCCGTCTGTTCGATTTTCTTCATCTGAGTTTCACACACCTTTCAATGCCCCCCGTCGGCACATATAATC
>CBDULQ010000220.1:0-5958 GCA_965368115.1 uncultured Gammaproteobacteria bacterium
GATTTCATCATCTAGATCGATTGCCATGTGCGCCCTTTAGAAACCCAGACTCGCCAGTAGATCGTCCACGTCATCCTGCCCCTTCATCACATCATCCGAGGTTTCCTTGCCCGGAATTTGCGGACCGTCGAGTTTGGTCTCGTCCGGTTTTTGTTCTTTTTTCTCTTCACCGATCAGGTGTTCGCCCTGGATGCGGATCAGTTCCACCAGATTACCTTCGATTTCATCCACCAGGTTGATCACGCGGCGAATGATCTGCCCGGTCAGATCCTGGAAGTCCTGTGCCATCAGCACTTCCGTAAAACCGGACAACAGTTCGTTCATCATGTTTTCCGATTCGGCGAAGAAGTTTTCCACATCATGGCCCATGGCCTTGAGTTCTTCCGCTTCCATTTCGCGACGCCGGAATTTCGCCCACTGTTCGCTCAGATCACGCGCCTGGCCACTGAGCTTTTCCGCCACCGGTGAACCTTTTTCCACCACGGCCAGCACGGTATTGGCGGAATTTTCGGTCATGGTGATGACGTATTCGAGGCGATCTTTGGCGTCGGGGATATCGGTTTGTGCCAGGTCGGCAATGCGAGAGTCCATACGGAAATTCATGATCGAATCGTGAATTTCGCGGGTCATCTTGCCGAGTTCATGAAACAGGTTGGATTCGCGTAACGACATGATCTCGTCCAGCGAACTGGCGATCTGCTCATCGCTGGCGGCCTCGTCTTCCAGTTGCGCGACCAGCAGTTTGGCCTGTTCCAGCAGCGCTTTTTTATCGAGTTGTTCTGTCATTCGCGTTCACCTGCCCTAACCTTCGATACGTTCGAATATCTTTTCAATTTTTTCTTTCAGGGTCTGGGCGGTGAAGGGTTTAACTATGTAGCCGTTAACGCCCGCCTGGGCGGCCATGACAATCTGCTCCTTCTTGGCTTCCGCAGTCACCATCAACACTGGAAGATTTGCTAAGCGTTCGTCCTCGCGCACGGCTTTCAGCAGGTCGATACCGGTCATACCCGGCATGTTCCAGTCCGTAATCAGAAAGTCGAAATTGCCCGACTGCAACATGGGAAGACCGGTGTTCCCGTCATCGGCTTCCTGTGTGTTGTTGAACCCCAAATCGCGTAACAGGTTTTTAATAATTCTTCGCATCGTGGAAAAGTCGTCCACGATGAGAATCTTCATATTTTTATCCAAGGCTGGTTTCCTCAGTCCGATATATATTTAATAGTGAGTCTGGCAGACATTTACGCAATTTCCAGTTAAGCGCCGGAAATTCGGACAATTATCTGGCTGTCCAGTCCGCCATTCTGGTTCGGATGCGGGCCAGTGCCTGGCCGTGAATCTGGCACACCCGCGATTCACTGATCTCCAGTACCTGTCCGATCTCTTTCAGATTGAGTTCTTCGTTGTAATACAGTGACATCACCAGTTGCTCACGCTCCGGCAACTCGGCGATGCTCTGTGCCAGCGCCTGCTGGAAACCTTCCTGCTGCATGGCGGCCAGCGGTTCGTCGCGCTCGCTCCCCGGGTCCAGCGAATGGCCCTGCTCTTCCGCCTGGTCCAGGCTGAATACACGGGCGCTGGCACTGTCGCGCATGATGGCGTAGTACTCGTCCAGTGAGATATTCAAACGCTGGGCCACTTCCGCATCTTTGGCGTCGCGACCGGTTTCGTTTTCGATCTGGCGCATGGCCTCGGACACGTCGCGCATTTTTTTATGCAGCGAACGCGGCGACCAGTCGGCATGCCGCACCTCGTCGAGCATGGCACCGCGCACCCGAATCCCGGCATAGGTTTCGAAACTGGCGCCCTGCGAGGGATCGTAATGTTTAGCCGCCTCGATCAGTCCGACCATGCCGGCCTGAATCAGGTCGTCCACCTGCACGCTGGACGGCAGACGGGCGATCAGGTGATAGGCAATGCGCTTGACCAGCGGCAGGTTATCGACGATGCGTCGATCCCGTTGGTCTTTCTCTACTTCAGCATACATGGCGCAACCCGAATACATGATTCTGCTCGCTATCAACCTGCAGCACTGTATTGAATGAGTCGTTCAACGAAGAATTCCAGATGTCCGCTGGCCTTGTCCGGTAACGGCCAGTCGGCCACTTGTTTAGCGATTTTACGAAACGCCAGCGATGAGGGACTTTGCGGGTAGGCCTGGGTGACCGCCTGCTGTTTCTTCACCGCTTTCACCAGGTACTCGTCATAAGGAATGGCGCCCACATAGTCCAGCGCCACGTCCAGGTAGTGATCGGTGACCTTATTGAGTTTAGCAAACATATTCAGGCCTTCTTTCGGCGTACGCATCATGTTGGCCAGAATATTGAAACGCTGTACACCGTGCTCCTCGTTCAGCACCTTGATCAGGGCGTAGGCGTCGGTCAGTGAGGTGGGTTCGTTGCAGACCACCACCAGGATCTCGTTGGACGCCTTGGTAAAACTGATCACGCTGTCGGAAATACCGGCGGCGGTATCCACCACCAGGGTATCCACCGGCACACTGATTTCACTGAAGGCGCGGATAATACCCGCATGTTCACTGGGGTTGAGTTCCGACATCTTCTGGGTGCCGGACGCTGCGGGAATGATTTTCAGCCCTTCGGGCCCGTCGACGATGACTTCTTCGAGGGTGCGCTCGCCGCTGATCACATGGGACAGGTTGTATTTCGACTGGATGCCCAGCAGCAGGTCCACATTGGCCAGCCCCAGATCCGCATCCATCAGCAGGACATCCTGCCCGGCGGCGGCCAGCGCCAGCGACAGGTTGGCTGACACATTGGTTTTGCCCACGCCGCCTTTACCACTGGCGACTGCGATTACCTGTACCGGTCTGTTTTTTGCCATACGTCTTAAGCCCGCGGCCTGATCCGCCATATTTAAATTCACCAGGTTATTCATAAGATTGATTGTGCTGATTATAGTTGTTAATTACAGATGAGCATGGCCGGTACCGCCACTGAAGGCAACCGCCATGAATTCATCGTCGGTGCGTTCCCGGTGCTGTTTCATGTGGCTGATGGCCTCGCTGACCAGCTCCCGCGCCCGTGCCGGCTGCAGGTCTTCCGGCACGCGCTGGCCGGCGCTGACGTAGGCCGCCGGCAGATGATGACGGATCATGGCACTGATCACCCCGCCCAGGCTCACCGCTTCGTCCATCTTGGTCAGTACACAGCCGGCCAGGTTCGCTTTCTTGAAGCTGCGAATGGTTTCATTCAGTGTCGCCAGCTGGGCATTGGCGGACAGCACCAGGTAGGACTTGATGATGGACGCATGACTGCCCATGGAGGCGAACTGTTCGCTGAGGCGCACATCGCGCTGGCTCATGCCGGCGGTGTCGATGAGGATCAGTTTCTTATCGTAGAGTTTGTTCAGTAGTTGTTGCAGTTCCTGGGCGTTATTGGCCGTGTGCACGACTACACTGAGCAGGCGACCGTAGGTCTGCAACTGTTCATGGGCACCGATACGATAATTATCGGTACTGATCAACGCCACGTGACGACTGCCGTGACGCATGGCAAAGCGTGCGGCAATTTTTGCAATCGTTGTGGTCTTGCCGACACCGGTGGGACCGACCATGGCATACACCCCGCCCTGGTTGAGAATATCGTCGTCGGCGATAGGCACCTGGTGCATCAGCTGTTTCAGTGCCGCCTGCATGGCCTGTTCGATGTCTTCCGATTCATCCAGTCCCTTGGCCAGGTATTTACACACATCCTGACTCAGACCCAGTTCGGTAAGGCGTTTGTATAAACTCACGCGCAGCGGATGCTGTTGCGCCATCTGTCCCCATTCGCCCAGCGTCTGCTGACTTTCGATCATGGCGCGCAGCGATTTCAGTTCATCACGCATGGCGCTGTAACCGTCGTCTTTGGGCATATTCACCTTGTGGAACAGACCCGCCGCCTGATGATCCGGGTGATCGAGATTCGGCGTGTTCGGCATGGCCGGTTTCACTGCCGGACGCGTGTAGGCTTCGCCGGGTTGTTCCGGTGCTTCGTTGAAGTCCGGTCCGGTTTTTGTTTGCGACTGCGCCGGTTTCGGTTGTTCATACTGTCGATCGATAAAACGTTTCGCCGCGGCTTTCTCAAAATAATCCGCCGCATTGTCGCCTGCGCTTGCGTCCGGCGTTTCGGTTTCACTCAGCGCCTGGTTGATCAGTTGCTCGTCGTAATCCACTGCGGCCAGAATTTCCACCCCGTCGTCCAGTTTGCGGTTCGACAGGATCACCGCTTCGGCGCCCAGCTGATCGCGTACTTCGCGCAGTGCGCTGCGCATGTCTTCGGCAATAAAACGTTTTACTCTCATTGCGACGTCCTCGTGTGTCGTCGTCGACTGTTACCAGCCACTTCATTGATTACATGTTTAACTTGCTTGAGTCATCCGACTCGAGTCATTTGATTTCTCGTTGGGTCAGTCGCCGGTACCCACGGCACCGACCACGCGAATTTTCTTGTTGTCCGGAATTTCGCTATAAGACAGCACCGTTAAACCGGAAATCGAATTACGCACCAGTTGCGACAACCATAAACGCAGTTGCGGCGACACCACCAGGATCGCCGGCTGTCCGGCCATTTCCTGTTTGCGGGTGATTTCTTCCAGCGACTTGAACATGCGATCCGCCAGACCCGGTTCGATGCTGATACCGCCGGGACTGTTCTGCGACTGCATCAGCAACTGTTCCAGCGACGGCTCTAACGTCATCACCGGCATTTCGTGTTCCAGGCCGATGACTTTCTGCACAATGGAACGACCCAGAGAGACGCGTACCGCAGCAGTCAGCTCCTGCGGATCCTGAATGCGCCCGCCCTGCTCGGCCAGCACTTCGCAGATGGTACGTACATCGCGTACCGGCACGCCTTCGCTCAACAGGTTTTGCATCACTTTCACCACCGTGCTCAGCGGCATCAGTTTCGGCACCAGGTCTTCCACCAGTTTCGGTGACTGACGCGCCAGGTTGTCGAGCAGTTGCTGCACTTCCTCATGACCGATCAGTTCGTGGGCATTGTCGTGCAGAATCTGATTCAAATGCGTTGCAATGACGGTCGTCGGGTCGACCACGGTGTAACCTAAAGTCTGCGCATGATCGCGCTGGCCGGCATCGATCCACACCGCTTCCAGACCGAAGGCGGGATCAACCGTTTTAACACCCTGCACCTGGCCGTACACCTGACCCGGGTTGATCGCCATTTCACGATCCGGATAGACGTCCGCTTCGCCCACCGGCACACCCATCATAGTGATGCGATACGCGTTGGGACTGAGATCGAGGTTGTCGCGTATGTGCACCGGATGAATTAAAAAGCCCAGTTCCTGCGACAGCTTCTTACGCACCCCTTTAATACGATTGAGCAACTGACCATCCTGGTTGCGGTCCACCATGGGGATCAGACCGTAACCCACTTCCAGGCCAATCAGATCCACCGGTTGCACATCTTCCCAGGACAGGTCTTTCTGTTGCGGTTGTTCGGCGGGTTCTTTTTCCACTTCGACACGGTCCAGCAATTCCTGCTGTTCTTTCTGTTTGTCCAGCAACCAGGCGCCGCCGGCGGTGATACCCGCCAGGGTTAAGAACGCCACGTTCGGCATGCCCGGGATAATGCCCATGATGCCGGTGATGGCTGCAGTCACCCACAACACCTTGGTATTACGGAACATCTGTTCGAACACCTGTTCGCCCAGATCGTGTTTGCCGGAATCGCGGGTGATGATGATGGCGGTAGCACTGGACAGCAGCAATGACGGAATCTGTGCCACCAGGCCGTCACCGATGGTCAGCAGTGTGTAGTTGCGTACCGCATCGCCGAACACCATGTCGTGTTGCGCCATACCCACCGCCAGACCGCCGACGATGTTAATGATCAAAATGAGAATGCCGGCGATGGCGTCGCCGCGCACGAATTTACTGGCACCATCCATGGCACCGTAGAAGTCCGCCTCGCGCGTGATGTTCTCGCGACGGCG
>CBDULQ010000221.1:0-5956 GCA_965368115.1 uncultured Gammaproteobacteria bacterium
ACGCACATTATGAAGACATCAAGGATGTCCACATGCGGGATATGTTCAAACAGGATCCCGATCGATTTAATACCTTTTCCACTCGCCTGGATGATCTACTGCTCGACTATTCCAAGAACCGGATCACCGAGCAAACCTTCAAATTACTGATGGACCTGGCTCGCGAACGCAAGATTGAAAAGTGGCGTGATCGCATGTACGCCGGCGAGGCCGTCAACTGCACCGAAAACCGCTCGGTGCTGCATATCGCCCTGCGCAACCGATCGAATAACCCCATTCTGGTCGATGGTGAGAACGTTATGCCCCGGGTCAATGCGGTGCTGGCCAAGATGCGCGGCTTCACCGAGCGGGTGCGCAGCGGTCAGTTGCGCGGTTACAACGGTGAGCGTATCAAGAATATCGTCAATATCGGTATCGGCGGTTCGGATCTCGGACCCCACGTGGTGTGCGAATCCATGAAGCCGTTTTCCCAGCGCGGCCTGCGCGCCTATTTCGTATCCAACGCGGATGCCACCCATCTGGTGGAAACCCTCAAGCTGGTGGAGCCGGAAAACACCCTGTTCATCATTTCCTCGAAAACCTTCACCACCCAGGAAACCATGCTCAATGCGCACAGTGCGCGGCAGTGGTTTCTTGACCTGGTGGGTATCGAAAATGCGGTGGGCAAGCATTTTGTAGCGGTGACCACCAATGTGGAGGCGGCCACCGAGTTCGGTATCGATCCGGACAATATGTTCGAATTCTGGGACTGGGTCGGCGGCCGCTATTCCCTGTGGTCGGCGATCGGTCTGCCGATTGCCCTGTACCTGGGCATGGATCGTTTCGAGGAACTGCTGGAAGGCGCCCACGAGATGGATCGCCATTTTGCCGAGGCGCCGCTGGAACAGAATATGCCGGTGATCATGGCGTTGCTGGGCATCTGGTACAACAATTTCTTCGATGCCCAGAGTCACGCCATCATGCCCTGCAGCCAGTACCTGGAGCGCCTGCCGGCGTTCCTGCAGCAGCTGGACATGGAGTCCAACGGCAAGACCATCGACCGTACCGGACACCGGGTGGATTACCTGACCGGTCCCATCATCTGGGGGCAATCCGGTACCAACGGTCAGCATGCGTTCTTCCAGTTGCTGCACCAGGGCACCAAGCCGGTGCCGGCGGATTTTATTATCCCCGCGCTGAGTCAGAATCCGCTGGGTCTGCACCACCGCGTGCTGGTGTCGAATTGTCTGGCGCAGACCAAGGCGCTGATGCTGGGCAAGAAATACCGCGAAGCCATTGCCGAGATGGAAGCTGCCGGCCTGAGCCGGGATCAGATCGAGGAAGTCATCCAGCACAAGGTATTCGAAGGCAACAAGCCCACCAATACCATCATGTTCGAACGGCTGACGCCGAAATCGCTGGGTATGATCCTGGCACTTTATGAGCATAAAGTGTTCGTGCAGGGCATCATCTGGAATATCAATTCCTTTGACCAGTGGGGTGTTGAGTACGGCAAGGTGCTGGCCGGCCAGATCCAGAACGATCTGGCGCAGCCTGGTGAAGTGGATAATCATGATTCGTCCACGAATGGGCTGATCAATTATCGTAAGGCCATGTATTTTCGGGACGTGGAAGCGAAGAAGCTGGATTAGCCGCGGCGGCGTCTGCAGGACTTTCGTTTACTGTTATAATTTACGACCCGATTCGCCTGGCGCATAAATAATGAAGCCCCATGGGTATTGTAATGCATCGCCTTCGAGGACGATTCGGATCCGCATGGAAACAGGAATTTAATTTAAACAGGAAAAAGCCGTTTTGAAAATCATCGTCACCGGGGGCGCCGGTTTCATTGGTTCAGCTGTCGTTCGTCAGTATGTTAACGACACGCAACACCATGTCATTAATCTTGATGCGCTCACTTATGCTGGCAATCTTGAATCATTGAAGGATGTCAGTGAACACCCTCGTTATCAATTCGAGCATGTTGATATTCGAGATTATGCTGCAGTGCAAAGGGTCTTCGAGCAACATCAGCCGGACGCTATTATGCATCTGGCGGCTGAATCGCATGTGGATCGTTCGATAGACGGTCCTGCGGATTTCATCCAGACCAATATCGTCGGTACCTATAACTTGCTTGATGTGGCGAAAAAATACTGGGCCGATCTCGAGGGTGAGAAAAAAGCCGGGTTCCGATTTCATCATGTGTCCACGGACGAAGTGTATGGTGATCTGGGCGATACCGGTTTGTTCACAGAAACCAGTCCTTATGAACCCAGTTCGCCTTACTCGGCCAGCAAGGCATCGTCCGATCATCTGGTCAGGGCCTGGTGTCGAACCTATGGTCTGCCGGTGGTGGTAACCAATTGTTCAAATAATTACGGTCCTTATCAGTTTCCCGAAAAACTCATTCCACTGGTTACCCTGAATGCGATCGATGGTAAGCCGCTGCCCATTTACGGCAAGGGAGATCAGATTAGAGACTGGCTGTTCGTCGATGATCACGCACGCGCTTTGCGACTGGTTCTGGAACAGGGCGAGATCGGGGAAACGTACAATATCGGCGGGCATAACGAAAAAACCAATCTTGAAGTGGTTAAAACCATTTGCACGTTGCTGGATGAGTATTTCCCGGAATCGCAGAATGTGCCGCATGAAAAACTGATTACATATGTGGCCGACCGTCCCGGGCATGATCTTCGTTATGCGATCGATGCGGATAAAATCCAACAGCAGTTGGGCTGGACACCGGATGAAACATTCGAGTCAGGGATTCGGAAAACCATTGAATGGTATCTGAATCATTCTGAATGGTGTCAGCACGTACAGGATGGCAGTTACCAGAGGGAACGCCTGGGCATGATAGAGGAGAAATAATGAAAGGTATTATTCTTGCTGGCGGTTCAGGCACCCGCTTGTATCCGATTACCCAGGGCGTGAGCAAACAACTGACACCGATTTACGATAAACCGATGATCTATTACCCGTTGTCGGTATTGATGCTGGCGGGTATCCGAGACGTGCTGGTTATATCCACCCCTCACGATCTGCCACAGTTTAAAGCATTGCTGGGTGATGGCAGTCAGGTCGGCATGAGTTTTTCGTATATCGAGCAACCGTCTCCCGATGGACTTGCACAAGCATTTATTCTGGGTGAAGAATTCATTGGTGAAGATGATGTGTGCCTGGTGCTCGGAGACAATATTTTTTATGGTCACGGCCTCACCGAGTTGCTCCAGGAATCGGTATCCAATGTGGTGGATCATGGTAAAGCCACGGTATTTGGTTACTATGTCAGGGACCCGGAACGATATGGGGTGGCTGAGTTTGATCGCGATGGAAACGTACTGAGTATTATTGAAAAGCCGGCGCAGCCCAAAAGCAACTACGCTGTTGTCGGTTTGTATTTTTATCCAAATGATGTGGTTAAGATAGCCAAAGGTATCGAGCCTTCAGAGCGTGGTGAACTGGAGATTACCGCAGTTAACCAGGCTTATCTTGAACGCTCCGACTTGCGTGTCGAATTGATGGGAAGGGGTTATGCCTGGCTGGATACGGGTACCCATGAAAGCCTGCTGGAAGCGTCGAATTTTATTCAGACACTGGAGCGCAGGCAGGGGCTCAAGGTGGCCTGTATCGAAGAGATTGCATTCGAGAAGGGATACATCGATCGTAAGCAGCTTCTGCAGCTGGCCGAGCCGCTCAAGAAAAATCAGTATGGCCAGTACCTTGTGCGCCGGGCGCACGAAGAAGGGTTGCGGTAATGAAATCTATCGCGACGTCGATACCCGATGTGCTTGTGCTTGAACCTGTCGTGTTCGGCGATGAGCGCGGCTTCTTCTTCGAAAGCTTCAATGCAAAAAAATTTTCGGAAGCGACCGGGGTGGAAGCAGATTTTGTGCAGGATAACCATTCGCGTTCCGCAAAAAATGTATTAAGGGGACTTCACTACCAGGTTGAACAGCCCCAGGGCAAGCTGGTGAGAGTCGTCGTTGGTGAAGTGTTTGATGTGGCTGTGGATTTAAGGCGATCTTCGCCAACGTTTGGTCGATGGGTCGGCGAGTATCTGTCGGCAGAAAATAAACGCATGTTATGGGTGCCTGCCGGTTTTGCACATGGTTTCCTGGTGGTGTCCGATGTGGCCGAGTTTCTCTATAAAACCACCGATTATTACGCACCGCAACACGAACGATGTATCCGTTGGGATGATAAAGAGCTGAATATCCAGTGGCCGCTTGATGGCGAGCCCGTGCTATCGGGTAAAGATGCTCAGGGCCTGCCCCTGGTCGAGTCGGAGATTTATTCGTAATGCGGTCCCGGGCTCCCAGGATTCTTGTAACCGGTGCCAGGGGGCAGGTGGGCTGGGAATTGCAACGATCCCTGGCTTGCCTGGGCGATGTAATTGCCTGTGAACGCTCGCAAATGGACCTGGGTGACACCGACTCGGTTGTAAAAGCGCTTCAACATCTGGAACCGGATATCGTGGTGAATGCCGCAGCTTATACGGCCGTCGATAAAGCCGAGGAAGAACAGGATCTGGCGGCGCAGGTGAATGCAACCATCCCGGGTGTGCTGGCGGAAGAGATGCGTCGCCGGGACGGTCTGCTCATTCACTATTCCACAGATTATGTGTTTGGCGGTCAGGGTGACTCGCCGTTTAGTGAGCAGGACCCTACCGGTCCACTCAATGTATATGGAAAAACCAAGTTGCAGGGTGAGCAGAACATAACTCAGGTAGCCGGGCGGCATATTATTTTTAGAACGTCCTGGGTGTATTCCCACCGCGGCCAGAATTTTATGAAATCCATGATTCGGTTGGGGCAGGAGCGAGAAACGTTACGGATTGTGGCAGACCAGGTCGGTGCGCCCACCTGTGCGAGATTGATTTCCGATGTGACCGCTCAAGTGCTTCACGAGGTTACAAAAGAAGTTCATGATGCATCGATCGATTCGGGGATTTACCATCTGGTTGCCGAAGGAGAAACATCCTGGTTTGATTTTGCAAATGCTATTTTCGAGTACTTAAAAAAGCAACGCGAAGAATTGAACCTTAAAGTGCAGCGGGTTGAACCCATTACCTCTGCGGAATATCCTACGCCGGCCATGCGGCCTCACAATTCCCGCCTGTCGACCGGGAAGTTGCAGGCACGATTCAATCTGTTCCTGCCCAACTGGCAGGATGACCTGGAGCGATGTCTCGCGGATATCTGTTGAGGTGCTCATTTATTTTACGCTGGGGGGAATGGGCGGACTATGAGTGATGCCGTTTTTCCTGTTGTTGCGCCAGAGCCCATTGCAAATGCTCATTGAGTAGATCGCTACCAAGCGCCTGGCGTGATTCGAGTGCCTGTACGATGCGTTGCGAATAAGGCGCGTTGCCCAGTGCCACGGCGATGTTTCTCATCCATTGTATATATCCAATCCGGCGAATGGCAGATCCTTCCATTCGTTTAAGAAACTGTGCCTCGGTCCAGGCGAATAGCTCCAGCAGCTGCGGGGCATCGAGGCCCTGGCGTACGGCAAAATCCTCTTCATCAGATGGCTTCGAAAAACGATTCCATGGACACACCAGTTGACAGTCGTCGCAGCCGTAGATGTGGTTGCCCATGGCTTTCCGGAATTCCATCGGGATGCTGCCCTTGAGTTCAATGGTCAGGTACGAGATGCAGCGCCGGGCGTCCAGTTGGTAGGGGGCCACGATCGCGCGGGTGGGGCAGATGTCGATACAGGCCTGGCAGCTGCCGCAGTGATTATTGACCGGCTGGTCGTCTGTGGGCAGGGGCAGGTCAGTATAAATTTCGCCGAGGAAAAACCACGAACCCGCCTGGCGATTGATGAGGTTGGTGTGTTTGCCGATCCAGCCCAGTCCCGCATTTTCCGCCAGTGCTTTCTCCAGTACCGGGGCGCTGTCGGTGAATACTCGATAACCGAAAGAGCCGACTTCGGATTCAATCTTTTTCGCCAGCTTCTGCAGGCG
>CBDULQ010000222.1:0-5874 GCA_965368115.1 uncultured Gammaproteobacteria bacterium
AGTTTTTGCTGACGAACTCATACACGCTGGATTTGAGTTCGGCAAAGTACAGGCCGCCACCCAGTTTCTGCAGGCGTTCGCCTTCGGTGGCCAGCATTTCCGCACCGCTGAGATCGATGAAGTTGATGCCGGTGCCGACGATCAGGATGTGGTGAATGTTTTCATTTTCCACAATGTGGTGTATCCGGTTCTGGATGTGGTTCAAAGAACCGAAGTAAATCGACATGTCGATACGAATGATCTTGATCTGCGGACACTGGTTGAGCGGTTGTTTCTGGATGTTGATCAGCTTTTTCTTTTCGCCCGGTTTTTCTGCGGCCGGTGCCAGGGTAACCATTTCCGGGGTCGAAGTGCGCGCCAGGAAAATCACCAGCGACAACAGCACGCCCATGTAAATGGCGAATTCCAGTTCCAGGAACAGGGTGGCGAAGAAGGTGGTAAGCAGAATCGCGGTTTCCGATTTACTGTATTTGAAGATCTGCTTGATGTGATGAAAATCCACCAGGTTGTACGCCACGATCAAAATCACACCGCCCATGGCCGCGATCGGCAGGTAAGCGGTGAGCGGCGCAATGAGCAGAATGATAATCATCAGAAAACCCGCGGCAAAGATGGCCGACATGGGCGTTTTTGCACCGGCGGAGTAGTTGATACCGGAACGGGTAAACGAACCGGAACCGGCATAGCTGGAGAAAAAGCTGCCGACGACGTTGGACAGGCCCTGACCGATGAATTCCTGGTTGGCATTGATGCGCTGGTTGGATTTGGTCGCCACTGCGCGGCTGATCGATACTGCTTCGATCAGGCCCAGTAGCGCTACGGCGAAGGCTTCCGGCGCCAGCTTCTTGATCACATCGAATGAAAAGTTCGGTGTGGAAAGCGGCGGCAGGTGGCCGGGGATTTCGCCCACCAGCTTGATACCCGAATCCACGCCGCCGAGTCCGATGGCAACCAGGCTGCCGACGATCAGGCCGATCAGCAGATTGGGAATCTGGGGAATGAATTTTTTCACCAGCAGCGCGGACACCAGGGTAACCATGGCAGTGATGAATACATAATAATTGGTCTGGTCGAGTTGCTGGAACAGCAGTACCCAGGTGTGCAGGAAGGACTCGCCGCCGGGTACGTTGACGCCGATGATGGTTTTCATCTGGCTGGTGGCGATAAGGATCGCCGCGCCGGCGGTAAAACCGATCACCACCGTGTGCGAAACGAAGTTAACCAGCACCCCGAGCCGTGCCAGGCCGAAAGACAGCTGATAGACACCCGCCAGGAAGGTGAGGGTAAGTACCTGGGAAATGAATTCCGGCGAACCGGGTGTGGCGTAATGGCTGATGGCGGAAAACACCACGATGGAGATTGCCGTCGTCGGACCCGAAATCAGGTGCAGGGAGGATCCGAACAGAGCCGCCACGATCGGTGTGATCATCGCGGTATACAGACCGTATTCCGGCGGCAGGCCGGCAATGGTGGCGAAAGCCACACCCTGGGGCAGTACGATGACCGCGCCGGTGAATCCCGCCAGTGCGTCCTGGCGCAGGGAGTTCCTGTTCACCAGTCTGAACCAGCTTAAAAAAGGTAATAGTTTTCTAATATTCATGCTCGCTCTCAAATAGCTATCAACTCAAGGACGAAAGCAGTCATTCACGCACAGGGGCGCTCACTGTGACCATGACCCGGGTCAACCTGGAGCACCCTTGCGGTGTTATCTGTGTCGATGCGACTTTTCGCTGGAATCCGCAGCGGGTTGCACCGGCAACCCCTGTTCAGATATGGGGTATGGTCGTATTATCTGACCATAAGGAATATAGTTGTCGCTCGTTTGGGGCATTTTGCTGTTATACTGGCCCCCGAAACCGCTCTCGCGGGCGGTATTCTCTCAGTTCATATTAGTGTAGTCTAATGAAAAGATTTACAGGAATATTCCTATATGGAATATAACAACCTGCCTCGGCTGGACGAGTGGGCAGCCCTGTGTGCCGTGGTCGAACGGGGCGGCGTCGATGCGGCCGCGGACAAACTGCATATCGGCCAGCCCGCGGTCACCAAGCGCCTGCGCGCACTGGATAAAACCTATGGCACACCGTTGATGGAGCGGGTCAGCGGTCGTCTGCGCCTGACGCCTGCCGGTGAGAAGGTCTACCTGCTGGCGATCCAGACCCTGGAACGCCAGGCCGCCCTGTTCCAGGAACTGCAGGACCAGATTCGCGGCCTGACCTCCATGCGCCTGGAAGTCACGTCATCGGTGGGTGAGCATCTGCTGCCCGACCTGTTGCTCAAGTTCTCCGAGCGTTACCCCCAGTTTCGTATCAACAGCCGCATGAATTACAGCCGCACCATCCAGTCCCACCTGGACTCCGGCATCACCGACCTTGCGCTGATGGAAACCGCGCCTAACCACCCGGATATCCTGGTGCAGCCCTGGGCCGATGATGAACTCTGGTTGGTGTGCGGTAAAAAACATTCCCTGGCCGGCACCGAAATGATCCCGGTCGAACAGCTCACGCAACTCTCCTACGTGCTGCGTGAAAAGAACTCATCCACCCGCGACGAATTCGACAAGGCGCTACATAACATCGGCATCGATCCTATTCACATCGCCCTGGAAGTCGGTTCCACCGACACCATCGTCAACATCCTGCGCCGCGGCCAGCATGTCAGCTTTCTACCGCGCTTCGCCGTATACGAAGACGTGCAGGCCAGCGAACTGTTTCATATTAAAGTGATGGGATTCCGCATCATGCGTACCCTGTGGATCGCACGCAACAAAAAACACCTTGATCATCCGGTTGCGGAAGCGTTTGTGGGGATGGTGAAAGGGGCTTCGGTGGGGGAGTTGTTGTAGGTTGATTTTCGGATGTTGTGTTGATGCTGGATTAGAGCCATTAATCTACAATTGTTCGGCAATCTATCGCTTTTGATTTCACGGCATTAGACTGATAGTAGAATTTTGAAAGCTGCTTTCTTGATCTGAGAGTAGGATGCGAAGAATCATGACGGTCGTTTATAGTTTCAGTTAAGGTATTGATCGTGGTGGGCAGAGTTAATGTAAACAGGTATATTCAAATTTTGAATCAGGCAAAACCAAAACCGGTTTTACTGAAGAAATTTAACCGGAATGATGGTTTGACTAATTTTGATATTGATGGGGCTTTAGCGGCGTGTCGTCTATGTATGTAAAATGCGGTGAGTCGCCTAATAATTGATTATATAAATACTCTGGATAGCTAACAATACGATTCAGCAGGCAGGTAATCCTCCGGACTTTTGTGGTAGTCGAATTACTTCATATTGTCACAAGAATCTAGACGTGTTACGGCCTGCAGGAATCCTGAGTTAGGTTAAACAGAAGTCAAGGAGTTTTAAATGTTTAGATTTATACCGATCCTATTAATTTGTTTCTATTCTAATGTCTTAATAGCTTCAGAAACAGGAGAAACTAAAATAAAATCTATAGGTTCTACCTTCAAAGGCGTTACCGTTATATTAGAAAACAACAATCACAATATAAGTAATTGCAGTGGGCCTTATGCTGACAATCAGATGTTTATGATTCCTACAACAACAGAGTACAAAACAATATCCAGCTTTTTGTTGGCCGCCTACATGGCAGGAAAAAAAGTCAATATTGTTTCGACATCGTGCACTACTGATGGATATAGCGCTATAAGGGATGTGCTTATAGTTAACACTCCCTGACAAGCGCATCAAGTTTTTTTACTGTGCTTTATACTGCGGTTTTGACGTTACGTGAATTCTGCGAGTGTTGAAATGGGGTCAGACTCGAATTAATCCATTTGTGAAAAAGGTATGCTTGCCATGGATGTTTTTGTTGCGTGGGCTTGAAACTATCTTTTATAGCTGAAGAGCGTTTCCTGGGTTGTTGGGTTGCTATTTTAGGAATTAATTCAGGCTGACCCTATTTGAACACAAAGAAAAGAAAAAAAGAGTGTATTGATTTATAAATAAAAATACAACGAAACACATGATAAGTAAATTGAGATTGCCCATAAAATGCGTGGGCCTGGATCGCTAAAAAACGACGGCCACTTATTAAGGTGTCACAAGGAATATCATGAACACTAGAATAGCTACGGCAATCGCACTCAAACTATTCGCCATTTACATAATAGTATCGGTCGTAATGTCGATGCCTGCCATAATTGGTAGCTACCTCGCAGTAAATAATCAAAACATAAGCGCCAATACTAGCATTGTTATACCGCTTACTATAGTTATTTGCACAATCATAATCGGCGCACTCGTGTTCCTGGTGCTATGGAAGCTATCTAATAGAGTATTAAACGACGCAGGTAGTGTGGCGACAGAACGCTTTATAGATCATTCCTCAATGGAGCGCTTTCTGTTGCTGTTGCTTGGTATGTATTTCTCAATCTCAGCACTTGTTGAGTTGCCAAACGTCTTCACGTCTCTATGGATAAAAAGTGAGCGCTATCCTGGTATTTCAATAGTGGATTATGCCTGGTTGGGGTCAGTAGTATTCCAGCTTATTATTGGTATTAGCATAATGGCCGGCATTAAAAGTTGGCTGTTATTTATAAGGGGGCTAGGTGTCAAATAAACGAGAAAATAGGGTCAGACTCACTGCTGTCCCATAAACGTAACTAAAAAAGGCTTAATCCGTTACTGATTGTTATAATGAGAGTGCGAACAAACACTATAAAATCAGAAGGATTAAGCCATGGCTCATAATAATACGGTATTTTCGCAATTACTCAAAATAATTCCGAGACATGAGTTTGAATCACTCTCAAAAGCACATCATGAAGGCCGTCAACTGCGAAAAACCAGCCGCTGGTCTCAATTCGTGTCACTGTGCCTCGGACAACTTGCAGGACGTCATAGCTTGAGGGATATAGAGTCCAACATGCATGTACAATCAAAGCGCCTGTATCACCTGGGTGCGCAGCCTGTCGCTCGATCAAGCCTTGCCCGATTAAATGAGCAGCAACCTTATACAATGTATGAAGCCCTGTTTGGTCAGTTATATAGCCGCTGCCGGCAATTAGCACCCAAACACCGTTTCCGTTTCAAGAATAAACTGTATTCTCTGGATGCGTCTTTGATCGATCTGTCATTAAAGCTCTTTCCCTGGGCGCATTATGCGTTAGGAAAAGCGGCGATGAAGTTACACGTTGGCCTTGATCATGCCGGCTATATTCCTCAGTTTGCAGCTATCACTGAAGGCAAAGTATCCGATATTGAAATAGGCAGGACACTGCAATTCAGCAAGGGCAGTATCGTTGTGTTTGACAAGGGCTACACCGACTATGAGTGGTTTAAAGCACTGAATAACAAGGGTGTTTTCTTTGTGACGCGCCTGCGCCAGAATGCCATCTGGCGTGTGAATGAAAGACGAGACGTCAATAAAGACACGGGGCTCACCTGCGATCAAACCATCACATTAACGGGTGTTAAGCCGCAGAAAATTGGCATGCCGAAGTTACGGCGTATTGGCTATCGTGATCCGGAAACAGGGCAGCACTACGAATTCATTACGAACCATTTCGAGCTAAGCGCAAAAACCATTGCAGAAATTTACAAAGAACGCTGGCAAGTAGAGTTATTTTTCAAATGGATAAAACAGAACCTGAAAATTAAAGCCTTTATTGGCAATAGCAGAAATGCCATCATGACTCAAATATGGGTGGCATTGTGCACCTGCCTGATGCTGGCTTTCATCAAGTTCAGCGCGAAGCTGGATTGGTCATTGCAGAAAATAATACGCATATTACAACTCAATCTGTTTATGAGGAGAGATCTATTATCGTTACTGCGTGGTGATCCACCACCAGACACAGGTCAGGAGAATAACCAGTTGGCGCTTATATGAAAGTTTATGGGACAGCAGTG
>CBDULQ010000223.1:0-5709 GCA_965368115.1 uncultured Gammaproteobacteria bacterium
TCGAGGCACTGTTGAAGAAAGTCGGCCTCGATCCCAGTGAAGTGGCCTACGTCGGTGACGACGTGGTCGACCTGCCCGTCATGACTAAAGTCGGCCTGGCCATCTGTGTGCAGGACGGCCATCCCTATGTGAAAAAACATGCGCACTGGATCACCGAACACGGCGGCGGTCGCGGTGCCGGCCGCGATGTGTGTGAAATGATTCTGGAAGCGCGCGGTCTATTAAGCGATATGCTGGCCTCTTACCTGTAAACCCGGAAGCTTATGCGCACCTTTATCAGCCTGTTGCTGGTTCTAACCCTGGCCCTGTTCAGCCTCTGGTTTCAGGACCTGTTCAAGGCACCGGATATCATCAGTAAACCGAAACAGGCGCATTTTCCTGACTACTTTATGGAAGACTTCAGTATCACCAGCATGAATCCGCAGGGGCATCCCGCCTACATCCTCACCGCGCAACGGATGGACCACTTCGCCGACGACGACAGTGCGGAGTTACAGCGGCCAGTATTCGAATTCCGCGGCGACCGGGATCACTGGAAAATTTCCGCACAACGCGCCAGCATTACCGCCGAACGCGATGTCATCCACTTTTATGACGATGTGCAACTGGTACGCAGCCAGTCCGCGCAGGATAAACCGATGCAAATCGAAACCAGCTACCTGAAAATCGATACCGAGCAGAAAATCGCCGAAACCGATCGTCCGGCTCAGCTCACTTCCGGCGGACTGGAACTCAATACCCTGGGGATGATGCTCGATAACAACAGCGGCGTCCTGAAACTCAATGCACAGGTCAGGGGGCGTTATGCGCCGATGCCTTAGTGCTTTACTCTGCATACTCAGCCTGTGTGCTGCAAACAGCCTGCATGCACGCAGCAGCGATGCGAATCAGCCGGTGCATATCGAAGCGGACTCGGTGGAGATTCGTGAACAGGAGGGTGTCAGCATTTATCGCGGTCACGTGAAGATCAGCCGCGGCAGCATGTTGATCAAGGGCGAGCTGATTCATATCTTCAGCCAGGAGCAGAATATCGACCGCATCGAGGTTGAAGGCCAGCCTGCCAGTTTCTACCAGCTCAACGACGCCGGTGAGGAAATCAGCGCACAAAGCCTGGACATGACCTACACCGCCGCCGACGGCATCCTGGAAATGAAACAGGAGGCCATCCTGGTACAGCACCAGAACCGTTTCACCAGCCAGCACATCATTTACGACACCCGACAGGATATCGTGCGCGCCGGGGAACAGCCGACCACGACCGAGCAACCGGCCGAGCAGCAGACGCCGTCGCGGGTGACCATCACCATCAAGCCGAAACAGGACGATCAAAACAAACAGCCGCCGGCGGACACACCATGAGCATATTGCGTGCGCAACATCTGGCGAAAACCTTTCGCCGCCGCAAGGTGGTGGACGACGTCTCGCTGTCGGTAAAAAGTGGTGAGGTGGTCGGTCTGCTCGGTCCCAACGGCGCCGGCAAGACCACCAGCTTTTACATGATGGTCGGTCTCATCCCCACCGACAGCGGCCGCATCGACCTGGACAACCAGGACATCACCCGATTGCCGATCCATGCCCGGGCCCGCCTGGGTATCGGCTACCTGCCGCAGGAGGCCTCTGTGTTCCGCAAGCTGACGGTGAGCGACAACATCATGGCGATACTGGAAACCCGCAGCGACCTGAAACGCAGTCAGCGCGCCGAGCAGTTGCAGGTGCTGCTGGACGAACTGCAGATCGATCACATCCGTGACAATACCGGCATCAGCCTCTCGGGCGGCGAACGGCGGCGTGTGGAAATCGCGCGTGCGCTGGCTGCGCAGCCTCGCTTCATTCTGCTCGACGAACCCTTCGCCGGCGTCGATCCGATCTCCGTGCTGGACATCCAGCGCATCATCCATCAGCTCACCGAACGGGACATCGGCGTGCTGATCACCGACCACAATGTGCGTGAAACGCTTGGCATTTGCCAGCGTGCGTATATACTCAGCGCCGGCCAGGTGATTGCTGAAGGCAGCCCGGAATCGGTGCTCAGCGACCAGCAGGTCAGGGATGTTTACCTGGGTCAAAACTTCCGCCTGTAGCCGAATAAAAAAATGGCACAAGCCATGCATGCGGGCCGAATTTGCAGTAGAATCGACCTTAACACAGACTAGAAACGTAGTTCCTCATAACTAGAATGAAGCAGTCCCTACAGCTCCGTATCGGGCAATCCCTCACCATGACTCCCCAGTTGCAGCAGGCCATCAAGCTGTTGCAATTGTCTACGCTCGAGTTGCAGGCGGAGATCCAGGAAGCACTGGAATCCAATCCGATGCTGGAAATGGAGGACGAAAACCAGACCGATGCCGAGGAATCGCGTAACAACAAGGACGAACACGACGACAACAGTGCCGGCAGCAATGATGACAGTATCGACGGTATGGAACGGGAATCCACCGCGCCGGACATCAACGAAAACCAGGAAATCCCCGACGACCTGCCGGTGGACTCGGCCTGGGACGATATCTACGACCTGCCGACTACCGGCAGCGTCTCCGGTGACGACGACAAGGCACGCGAGTTTCTGGAAAACCAGAGCGGCGACAGCGAAGGCCTGATCGAACACCTGGAATGGCAGCTGCAGGTGACGCCGATGAGCGACACCGACCGCGCCATCGCCATCGCCATTCTCGACGCCATCGACGACGACGGCTACCTGAAAGAAAGCGTGGAAGACATCCATGCCGGGCTGGTCGACGAACTGGAAATCGATGAAGACGAAGTGGTCGCCGTGCTGCACCTGATCCAGCGCTTCGATCCGGTCGGTGTGGCGGCACGCGACCTGCGTGAATGCCTGCTGCTGCAACTGGGCCTGTTCCAGGCCGACGAACTGCCCATCGTCAACAAGGCGCGCCTGATCGTCCGCGATCACCTGGATCTACTGGGCAGTCATGACTATGCCAAACTGAAGCGCTACACTCGCCTGTCGGAAGAAGAACTGGCGGAAATCATCGCTTTCATCCAGACCCTGAATCCGAAACCCGGCGCCAGCATTTCCCGTTCGTCCACCCAGTACATCGTGCCCGATGTGTTCGTACGTAAGGAGAAGGGCCGCTGGCTGGTGGAGCTGAACCCGGATACCGCGCCCAAGCTACGCGTCAACCCGCTGTATGCCAGTTACGTCAGCCGCGGCAGCCGCAGCGAGGAAAACAATTACCTGAAAAACAACCTGCAGGAAGCACGCTGGTTTATCAAGAGCTTACAGAGCCGCAACGAAACCCTGATGCGGGTGGCCACTGCAATAGTTGAACATCAGCGCACTTTCCTTGAATATGGCGACGAAGGTATGAAACCGCTGGTGCTGCGCGACATCGCCGAAGAACTGGAACTGCACGAGTCCACCATCTCCCGGGTCACCACCCAGAAATACATGCACACACCGCGCGGTATTTTCGAATTCAAATATTTCTTCTCCAGCCATGTCAGCACCTCTGACGGCGGAGAATGCTCAGCTACGGCCATTCGAGCCATGATTAAAAAGTTGATCGATAACGAAGACCCTCGCAAACCGATGAGCGATAATAAAATTGCAAGCTTGCTGGTTGAACAGGGCATTAATGTGGCGCGTCGCACCGTGGCCAAATACCGTGAAGCCATGGCGATTCCGCCGTCCAACGAACGAAAACGCCTTTCCTGAGGCGCGAAGTAAAATAAATGAAACTTAAGGAGTTCACATGCAACTCAATCTGACTGGACACCACGTTGATATTACCGACTCTCTGCGCAACTATGTCGAAGAGAAAATCGAAAAACTGGAGCGTCATTTTGATAAGGTAACCAATACTCATGTTATCCTGTCGGTCGAAAGCACCCGACACAAGGCGGAAGCCACCGTCAACATGAGCGGCAACAATATTTTCGCGGAAAGCACCGAAGACAATATGTACGCCGCCATCGACAGCCTGATCGACAAGCTGGATCGCCAGGTCAAGAAGCACAAAGAAAAGATCACCAATCACCACCACAAGCAACCGGACGTTGAATAAGCTTGTAATATCATGGACATCAGTCAACTGCTAAAACCAGACCGCGTTATCTGTCTGAGCGAAATCAGCAGTAAAAAACGCACCCTAGAAGAACTCAGTCAGTTACTCGGCCTGGGAGCAGTTGACCTGGACCCCGCCGATATATTCAACCGGCTCATCGAACGCGAACGGCTCGGCTCCACCGGCCTGGGCCACGGTGTCGCCCTGCCCCACGCACGCATCGGCAACAATGACAAAACCATCGGCGCCTTCATCAAACTCGACCAGGGCGTCGATTTCGACAGCCCCGACCTGCAACGCGCCGATCTGCTGTTTGCCCTGCTGGTGCCGGAAAACCACACCGATGAACATTTGAAAATACTCGCTGGTCTGGCCGGCATGTTCAGCGATACCGAATTCTGCACCGAATTACGTGCCTGCACCGACAGCGACCAGTTATTCAGGAAAATTTCCACTTATCAAAACAGCCGGGAATAACAGGTCCTTAAATGCGGCAGGCGACTGACATCAGCAGCATCCCGATCCGATCGACGACAGGGTTTTCAGTTTGATGACACTATTATGTTCAAGCCGCTAACACCCGACATCATTTATCGACACCTGAAGCAGCATATCGACCTGCAATGGCTGGCCGGCGAGCAACTGGCGGAACGCCCCATCCACCAGAAACTGCGACTCAGTCAACAGGCCACGCTGATCGGCCATCTCAACCTGATCCATCCCAATCGCATCCAGGTCATCGGCAAAATCGAGACCGCATACCTGAACCGACTCGACGAACAATATCGCGAACGCACCCTGGCGCAGATCTTCGAACGTCGCCTGGCGGCACTGGTGGTCAGCGACGGCATCGATGTCGACCCGCACCTCATGGCACTCGCCGACCAGCACAAGACTCCCCTGTTCGGCAGTCAGTTAAGCAGCAGCGAGCTCATCGACCGGGTGCGTTTTTACCTGTCGACACTGCTGGCGGAAAGCACCACTCTGCATGGCGTGTTCATGGAAGTCATGGGCACCGGTGTACTGATTACCGGCGACAGCAATGTCGGCAAGAGCGAACTGGCACTGGAACTGATTACCCGCGGCCATCGCCTGGTGGCCGACGATGCTCCGGTGTTCTCGCGCGTCGCGCCGCAGTTGCTGAGCGGCGCCTGCCCGGATGTGCTCAAGGATTTCATGGAAGTCCGCGGTCTGGGTGTGTTGAATATTCGCGCCATGTATGGGGAAAATGCCATTAAGGAAAACAAGTTTCTACGCCTTGTCATTCATCTCGAATCCATGTCCAATAAGCAACAACAACAACTGGATCGGCTCTACGGTGCGCGTTCGGTACAGACCATTCTCGGTGTGGAAATTCCCCAGGTGATGCTGCCGGTCGCTTCCGGTCGCAACCTGGCGGTAATGGTCGAGGCCGCGGTGCGTAATCATCTGCTCATGGAACAGGGCCATAATGCCAGCGACGAATTTGTACGGCGCCAACAGGAATTTATAGATAATCAATCATCATGAAACTTGTCATCATCAGCGGCTTATCCGGATCGGGAAAAACGGTTGCACTGCATACCCTGGAAGACGAAGGGTTTTACTGTGTCGACAACCTGCCGTTGGGCCTGTTACCCGGCTTCGCCGAACAGATCAGGAAAAACCAGATCCAGATCTATGACCAGGTTGCGGTCGGTATCGA
>CBDULQ010000224.1:0-5704 GCA_965368115.1 uncultured Gammaproteobacteria bacterium
ACGCCAGGGACTATGTATGGATCATGGCGCGCACGCCGCAGGTCAGCGAGGCCGACTACCGAAAACTGGTTCAGTTCTGTGCCGACATCGGTTACGACACGGCAAAAATTCAACAGGTACCGCAACGCTGGCTCGAATCCGGAGGTGTACAAGAATGAAAATTGCCATCATCGGTACCGGCATCGCCGGTAATGTACTGGCCTACCACCTGAATCAGGAACATGACATCACCGTGTTCGAGGCCAATAACTACATCGGCGGACACAGTCATACCCACGACATTGTCATCGGTGACGAACGGCAAGTTATCGACACCGGTTTTATCGTTTTCAATTATCGGACTTACCCAAAGTTCACCGGGCTGCTGGACAAACTCGGGATCAGGGCGCGCAAATCCGATATGAGCTTCAGCGTCAAATGCGATATCAGCGAACTGGAATACAACGGCAAAAACCTGAACACCCTGTTCGCTCAGCGGCGCAATCTGTTGCGTCCGGGTTTCTATCGCATGCTCAGGGACATACTGCGTTTCAATCGCACCGCACCCGAGTTGTTGCATCAGCCGCACAATCGAATCAGCCTGGGTGAGTACCTGCACCAGCATAATTTTGGCGAAGCCTTCGTCAGCCAGTACATTATCCCCATGGGCTCGGCCATCTGGTCATCCAGTTTCAATCAGATGATGGCGTTCCCGGCGCAGCTTTTCATTCGCTTCTTCGCCAACCACGGCCTGCTGTCGGTTAACGATCATCCGGACTGGTATGTCATCGACGGCGGCTCCCGCAATTACGTGGAAGCACTGAGTCGATCTTACCGGGATCGTATTCGCCTGAATGAACCGGTGTATCGCATCGATCGCAAACCGGGCGGGGTGGAGATCAGCGGCCCCAATACTCAGGCGGAAAAATTCGATTACGTGTTCATGGCCTGTCACGCGGATCAGGCCCTGGCCATGCTCGGCACAGCCGACGCTTTCGAACGGGAAATACTTAACGCCTTCCCCTATCAGCAGAATGAAGCGGTACTCCATACCGACGCAAGCATTCTGCCCAGACAACGCCGCGCCTGGGCAGCCTGGAATTATCATCGCCGCGCCGACTATACACGACCCGCTGCGGTCACCTACAACATGAACATTCTGCAGGGCCTGCGTAGTCGCCACACCTTTTGCGTCACCCTGAACAACAACGAAGCCATCGACGAATCGCGCATTCTGCGCCGCATGCAATATGCCCATCCCCTGTTCACAGAAAAGGGCATGCTGGCACAGCAAAGGCATTGCGAAATCAACGGGCATCACCGCTGTTTCTACGCCGGCGCCTACTGGCGTTATGGTTTTCACGAAGACGGCGTGGTCAGCGCCATCCATGCACTGCAACATTTTAATGAGCATCTGGGCTATGAACAGCAAACTGTACGTCGGGCAGGTTAGGCACCGTCGTTTCACACCGCGACATCATGAATTCAGTTATGCCATGTTCATGATGTATCTGGATCTGGACGAACTGGACCATGTGTTCAAGCCTTTCGCCCTCTGGTCCTGCGAGCGTTTCAACCTCGCCTGGTTCAGACGCAGAGACCACCTGGGCGATCCGCAGTCGCCTCTCAAACAGGCCGTGGTCGAACTGGTTCAGGAACGCTTCGGTATTCATATCGATGGGCCGATACGGCTGCTCACTCACCTGCGTTATCTCGGCATTGGATTCAATCCGGTGAGTTTTTATTACTGCTACGACCGCGACGAGCATCTACGCGCCATCGTCGCCGAAGTCAACAACACGCCCTGGGGCGAACAACACTGCTATGTACAGCAGGTAATGAATACCGACAGCACCCATCATCACTTCAAACTCAACAAACAGTTTCATGTATCGCCGTTCAACCCGATGAATCAATATTACAAATGGTGCATCCGCGAACCGGATCAGTATGTCGGCGTACACATGGAAAACTGGCAGGACGAGAACAAAATATTCGATGCCAGCATAAGCATGGATGCACGCCCCATCAGCCACGGGAATCTGGGTTGCGTGTTATTACGTTTCCCGCTGATCACACTCAAGGTTCTGCTGGCGATCTACTGGCAGGCCCTGAAGTTATGGCTGAAACGCATACCGATTTTCGATCACCCCGGGTCTACACAATCGTCGGCGCACACTGCAGACCGGGGCCGTAAACTGGAACAGCACAAGGCAGATTGATATGAAAAGTGCATCCACCCTGACATCAAATTCGTCACCGGAAACGACCGAAGGCTGGTTAACCCGTCGCGTCAGGCAGGCGACACTGAAGCAGCTCAAACAGATTCACATCGGCGAACTGGTGCTGCATGAGCGCGGCCGCCTGTATCGTTTTGGCACCCCTGTCGAAAACCAGCCTTCGGTCGAGCTTGAAGTGTATGATCCCGGTTTTTATTTCGACATCGCGTTCGGCGGCAGCGTCGGCGCCGGTGAAGCTTATATGCGCGGCGAGTGGCGTTGTAACGACCTGACCGCACTGATCCGGTTGCTGCTGGTGAATCGCGACGTGGTCGACGGCATGGACAGTCGCTTCAGCCGCATCACGGCGCCGCTCAACCGATTACTTCATCGCCTCAACCGCAATACCCGGCACGGCAGCCGCAAAAATATCGCCGCTCATTATGATCTGGGGAACGATCTGTTTCGTCTCATGCTTGATGAAAGCATGATGTATTCCAGCGCCATTTACTCACAACCGGAAGCAGATCTCTATCAAGCCTCCATCGCCAAACTCGAACGTATCTGCCGCAAGCTGGATTTACAGCCCGACGACCAGGTACTCGAAGTTGGCACCGGCTGGGGTGGCTTTGCGATTTACGCCGCGCAGCATTACGGTTGCCATGTCACCACCACGACCATTTCACGCGCGCAATACGAGCTGGCGAAACAACGCGTTGAAACACTGGGCTTGCAGGATCAGATCACCCTGTTACTCGAAGACTACCGCGAGCTACAGGGACGCTTCGACAAGCTGGTGTCCATCGAAATGATCGAAGCCATCGGCCAGGAAAACCTGGGCCTGTATTTCAATAGCTGTTCACGGCTATTGAAAGACGATGGGCTTTTTCTCTTACAGGCGATCACCATTGCCGATCAACGTTACCGACAGGCCCTCGGGGACGTGGACTTTATCCAGAAATATATTTTCCCCGGCGGCAGTCTGCCCTGTATCTCGGTGATGTCCGAAACGATTCGCGAACACACTGATATGCGTATCACCCACCTGGAAGATATCGGCCCCCATTATGCGCAAACCCTGCGCGACTGGCGCAAACGTTTTTTTGATCAACTCCCCGATATTCGCGCCCTGGGCTATAACGAGCAGTTCATCCGCATGTGGGAATTCTATTTATGTTATTGTGAAGGTGGCTTCGAAGAACGCGCCATCGGCACCGTACAGATGTTAATGAACAAGCCTCTGAATCGTCGGCCTGCCATCCTGCCGACACTGGAGTGATGTCATGACCATGTCCAACTTACTGACCGGCCTGTTGCTGTTAGCACTGCTGATATTCGGCAGCTCATCCTATGCCGACGAACTGCAACCGGGGCAACAGGCGCCGGCATTCACACTCGTTGACCAGAATAATAAAACACACAGCCTGGGTGATTATCGCGATCACTGGCTGGTGTTGTATTTTTATCCCAGGGACGACACCCCCGGCTGCACCACCGAGGCCTGCAATTTTCGTGACGACTATTTCGAAATCCGCAAACTCAAGGCCGACGTCGTCGGCATCAGTCTCGACGACAGCGACAGTCACGAGGAATTCGCGCGCAAATACAATCTACCCTTCCCGTTACTCGCCGATACCGAAGGCGAGGTCGCCGACGCCTATGGCGCACTCTGGTCACTGGGCCCGATCAGATTTTCCAAACGCCATACTTTCATCATCGGTCCTGATGGCCGGATTCGCAAAATCTATCGTGACGTCAAGCCCGAGGAACATAGTCGACAGATCATCAGCGACCTTAAAATACTGATCGGCAATCGGGAGAACCCCAGCGTTTTTCGTCCGGTCAGCCTGCCACTGAACACCGGGTTCATTCACTCGCTGCAAACCATCCAGGTACATCAAACGGTCACCTTCTGATACGGCCGCACACCCTAACTTGACAAAATCTATAGTCGACTATAGATTTTGCATATGCCCGATTCAAACACCTTAAAGATCGGAGAAGCGGCGGAGCGGCTCGGTCTGTCGGTACAGACCCTGCGCTTTTACGAGCAGGAGGGCCTGCTGGTCACCGGCAGAACCGAGCGCGGCACCCGGGTTTATACCGAAGATGACCTGCAGCGCATTCAGGCCATCCGCCGCCTGGTTGAGCTGGACATTCCTTTGCAGCTGATCCGCCAGCTGGCTGATACCCGGCGTAACAGCGAAAGCGGCGATCAGGCCTGCCGCGCCGTGTCCGATCAACTGGGCGATATGACGCATCGACTGCGCGAACTCGGCCAGGCGATCGACCGGGCGCTGCAGGATATCGAGCGGGCGGATCACCTGGTTCGACGTTGCCGCGACTGTCAGCTCAAGCCCAGTTACCGGCAATGCGCACCCTGTCCGGTCAGCCAGGACCTGGACCAGGCGCAGATTCTGCAAATCATCTGGGACCAGAACCATGAACACGAATAACACCACTCTACACATCGCCGCGACCTATTGTTCGCAATGGCAGGACGGCTTCGGTGCCCGCGGCTGGAAACTGAACAGCGCCACGAACGATCCCATGGTGATCGCCAGCAACGCCGAAACCGGTGACCGCATTCCGACCTCGGTATTCGTACACGACATTCTCGATCACCACCTCAGTGGACTGCAATTAAGCGGCCATCGCAATGAGGCCATCGCCCTCACCCTGCTCGGTGAACGCACCGCCACCAGCCCGTTGCCCGATTTTGCTCAGATGGTCGACGAAGACCTGATACGCGGCAATCTCAATGGCGAACCCATGCACAGTTTTCTGCCCGCCGAGCTGGTCGAACTGGCGCCTTTAAATATCCGCCATGACAATAAACTGCTGATCGGCTTTCTGATGGGACGGCTGGGTGAAAATGAATTGCGTGAACAACTCATACAGACTTTCGTTGTAAACGGCCGCAGGGGTTATGTCGAAGCAAAACGACACTGGCAATGCAGCGGACTGGATTTCAAACAACGAACATCAATCGGCCTGGCAATTCAGCAACTGCTGAAAACGTTCGATGAACACTTTGCCGAAAAAGACATCGGCTGCATAAGTGCTGAATTTATTCTTTCGAATCAGCAATGCACGTTGATAACTGATGACGAAAACTTTTTCCGAACAACAGCCGCCGTAAAGGGCGAACATTAAACATACTGCCCCGCAGCCCAGGCGGAAGACCAGGCCCACTGGAAATTAAAACCACCGAGCTGGCCTGTGACGTCCAGCACTTCTCCGATGAAATACAAACCCGGAACTTTATCCGCCTGCATGGTTTTCGATGAAATCTCCCTGGTATCCACACCGCCCAGGGTCACTTCCGCCGTGCGATAGCCTTCCGTGCCGGTCGGCTTCACGGTCCAGCGCTGAATGACATCGGCCATGTGGCGTAACTGTTTATCATCCTGCTGAAACACCTGACCGGACCAGTTATGGATTTCGCAGAGCTTCTGCGCCAGACGTTTCGGCATCACATCGGCAAGCAGATTGTGCAGTTCCTG
>CBDULQ010000225.1:0-5680 GCA_965368115.1 uncultured Gammaproteobacteria bacterium
TGCCTGATCCCGGTTCGATTCGTTCACCGGGGCCGGGAAGGGATCGGGTAAACCGGGGCAGGGACTGTGAAACGCGAACAGGATGAAATGCACTTTTTCGCCATAGTCGGATTTCATCAGTTCCTGGCTGATGGTCTCTTCCGGTTTCAGGCTCAAACCATCAGCGGCAAAGAAGCGGTAGGGGCAATTGACCAGGCGCTGGTAGCGACTTGCCGAATAGCTGTCCGGCACCAGTTCCGGCCGCAGTCGGGTGCGTGTAGGTGCATCGGCAAAGGTGCCGATTTGTGCCGCCTGCTGTTGAGCGAGGTAATGAAAATAATCCTCCAGATCACGGTCCTGCAGACTTTCACCAAAGGCCAGTTGCCAGGCATCCAGTAAACTGGTGATCCAGGGTGAAGGCTGCAACCATTCGCCATCCTGTTCCGAACTGTAAGTGATCAGCACCTGGTCGGCGGCAACCAGCAAACGTTTGAACAGTGAAAAGGTTTCGTCACGCTGTTGCTGCCAGTTCTTCAGCCCCAGTGCCTGTTTCACCCGTTGATTAAAGAATGCGGTCTGGGTGACATCGCCGGGCAGGCTACTGCGATTGGCGCCGGCGATGATCAGCGCATCGAAGCGGCAGTATTCGGCCTGTTGCAGATTCATCAAATGCACGGCCGAGGGCGCATCCTGTGGCGTGAACTGAGCCTGTTCCAGGGCACTGGCCAGCCAGGTGCGAAATTCCTGCCAGTTGAGTTGCGGATTGGCGACCTCCAGACTGTGCTGCATGGCATCGAGTTCCGCCAGGATGCGCGCGCCGGCCTGGTCGTCGACGAGGCGTTGATGAATACCCAGTTGCTGCAGACTGTGGTTGATGGTGTGCAGAAAATCGCCCGCCGGCAGGAGTTGCCTGGCGGTGTGGAGTTGCACCAGGGGAGCCGCCTGTTGCTGCAATCGATCGAGCAATTCGCTGAGCTGTTTTACCGTGCCGGACGACCAGTGACCGAGGCGTTTCTGGCGTTGCCACAGGGCTTTACGATAGCGGTGCAGGTCGCCGGGAATGTTTTCATGCAGGATGATGTCCTGTTCCAGGCGATAGACCTGGTTCAGGTGTGACTCCCGATGTGCTTCGTCGATAAAGAACGGTGACTTGAGCAGATCCAGCAGCGGCTGGTAAGCGAAGTCCTGTTCGATGCATTCCAGCCAGCGTTCGATACAGCTGGCCGCACTGGTGGTGGACAGGGACCAGCCGGCGGTGTCCTGTACCAGAATCTGTCGGCGTTCCAGCAGGGCGCGCACGCGGCGGGCCAGTTTACGGTCTTCGGTGATAATGGCAATTTGAGCCCGACCCTGTTGCTGCCAGTAGGCGGCCTGGGCGCTGATGGCCTGCGCCTGTTGCTCGGTGCTGCCGGCATCGAAGCTGCGAATACGGCTGCCTGTCGGAGGACCGCTGCTCTGCAATTGTTCGATACGTTGTTGCAGGGGGCGCTGCAGATCGAAGACCGGGTGCAGGGGAAAACTATGTTCGGTACTGCAATCCTGGACGACTTCGATAACCCGGTTGTGGCGGGCGAGCTGTTCGCACCAGTGCAGTTCCAGTGGCGAAAACTGTGCGCGGCCGAGCACAAACAGGGTCTGTTCCCGGCAACTGTCCAGAGTCTGCTGCAGGCGTTGCAGATAGTCACGGTTGGCATCGATCAGGTTCATTTCCTGCAACTGTTGATGCCAGGCTTGCCACAGGGTGTAGACGATGCGTGCTTCGTGATGCAGTGGTTGCAGCGCTGAATTGTCGCCGTAGGCCTGTTGCAGGCGGGCGATCCAGTCGGCTTCGCTGCAGTCGAGCAGGTCCGGCTGTTGCAGCAGCAGCTGATCGAACAGGTCGAGCAGGCTGTCGCAGATCTGCCAGCTGGACACGTCCCCGAACAGCTGAGGATGCCGATTCAATGCGTCGATCATGATCAGTCGGCGCGCCTGCTGATTGATGGTCGGTCGGGTTTCGTCCGCATCGGGCAGCTGTTGCCGGAGCCAGTGCTGCAGGCTGCCCAGTTGCGGACCGATCATGCCCGACGGCTGGTGTCGAATCAGCTGGTGGCGCAGTTGGGCGATCGCCAGCGCATTAGGGATGATAATGTGGACCGCCGTGAGATCCGGCAGACGATCGCGGCAGCTATCGATGATGTGACCCGCCAGCTGTTCGCCGAACGGCTGGCAGGCCGGGATATTGAGGGTTTCAGTCACGTTGAATCGGGGTTTCCCTTGCGCTCACCCAAACGTGGGTGGCTGTACTTCGAGTTGATTTGCCTTGATAATATCGCAAAATTTTTGCCAGAAGAACGTGATCAATGAAAACCATTCGTAAAGCTGTATTCCCCGTCGCCGGTCTCGGCACTCGATTTCTCCCCGCCACCAAGGCCAGTCCCAAGGAAATGTTGCCCATCGTGGACAAGCCGCTGATTCAGTATGCGGCTGAAGAAGCCGTCGCCGCCGGTATGGACACCCTGATCTTCATCAACGGCCGTAACAAGCGCGCCATCGAGGATCATTTCGACAAGGCCTATGAACTGGAATCCGAGCTGGAAGCCAAGGGCAAGGAAAAACTGCTGGCACTGGCACAGGATATCCTGCCGTCACATGTGAACTGCATTTACCTGCGGCAGGCGGAGGCGCTGGGTCTGGGACACGCGGTGCTGTGTGCGGAGCCGGTGGTGGGCAACGAACCTTTCGCCGTTATCCTGGCGGATGACCTGTTACGCAACGACGGTGGTCGTAACGTGATGGAACAGATGGTGGGGGTTTACAGCGAATATCACGCTTCCGTACTGGGTACCGAAACCGTGCCCATGGCAGAGATTCATAAATATGGCGTGGTTTCGGGTAAGAAGATCAGTGATCGCATCAGTCTGGTCGACGAAATTGTCGAGAAGCCGAAAGCTGAAGATGCGCCGTCGGATCAGGGTGTTGTCGGACGTTATATCCTGACCCCGAAAATCTTTGAAAAGATTCGTACCACCGGTCGTGGCACCGGCGGTGAAATTCAGCTGACCGATGCCATTGCGGCGCTGCGCAAGGACGAGGAAGTGTATGCCTATTCCTTCGAAGGCAAACGCTACGACTGCGGCAGCAAACTCGGTTACCTGGAAGCCAACGTGGAACTGGCGTTACAACATCCTGAACTCAAGGATGAATTCGCCGCGTACCTTAAAAGCCTGAATATCTAAATGAATCACAGCCTCCTTCCGGAGGCTGTTTCATTTCTCGTCGCTGATCTTGATCGCCATGACGTCGCAGGGCATATCGTGCAGCACGCCGTTGGCGGTGGAGCCGAGCAGACGACCGATGCCGTGGCGACCGTGCGCACCCATCACGATGAGATCGCAACCATGTTCCTCGGCATAGTGACTGATTTCCTGTTTCGGCGTGCCGATCACTACCTGCTGGATACTGTCCGGCACACCGAAGTGATCGCAGAAACGTAACAGGCTTTTTTCCGCCTGCGCTTTCATGTCCGCATCATTCACATCCCAGCCCGCGGCAGCCGCCGGTTCGTAAGCAATGTCGATGGGTGGCAGGTATTCCACCACGTGTAGCAGGTTGAGCCGGGCATTGTTGCGTCGTGCGATATCCAGTGCGCGATTAATGACCTGTTCGGCAGACGGGGAAAAATCGATCGGGACCAGTATGTTTTTATAATCGGACATGATTTGTCTCCTTGATTTTGTTCTCTATCAATTCTGTCTGATAGCCATGGGCTTCGCTAAACATCAACATCGTCTGATCTGAATGCGGCCAGCCCTCTGAGGCAAAACTGGTCGACAAGGGATGCGTTGTTTAGAAATCTGCGGGATCCGCGGATGATACTGCATAAACCCCGTATCCCAGTCCTCTGTATGTTTTTCGGGCATGTGCATAATGAATTCAATCGCCGACCGACAGCATGGAAAACTTACGCCGATAGTCTTTTGGACTCATGTGGGTGATGCGGCGGAACAGCCGGCGAAAGAATGCCGGATCTTCATAGCCGACCTGCCAGCTGATCTGTTCCACCGACAATGTGTCCTGTTCGAGCAGGCCTTTCGCCTGTTCGATACGTAACATCTGTACGTAATGTATCGGTGTGAGTCCGGTGGCCTGTTTAAAGCGGCGATGGAAACTACGCGGTTGCAGTCCGCAACGCTGGATAGCCTGTTCCAGCGGCGCCGGTTGTTGGTAATGCTGCTGTAACCAGTGCTGTGCCTGGAGGATCAGGCTGTCGTTATGGTCGGTATTGCCCCGAAACATCACATAGGGTGCCTGGCCGTCGCTATGTATCGACAACAGAAAATATTTGCTGATCATTGCCGCTGCCTGCGGCCCGGCAAACCGGTAGAGTAAATAGACGACCAGATCATGCCAGGCGGCGGATGCACCGGTCATGATGATATTGCCGTGCCTGCCACTGCGCACCAGAACCTGATTGATATCCAGTTTAACCCGGGGGAAGCAGCGTCTGAACAATTGTGCGAAAGCCCAGTGCTGGGTTGCCGGCTGATCGTCGAGCAGGCCGGTTTCGGCCAGCAGAAATGCACCGGTGCAGGCGGAACAGATGAGGCTGCCCCGGTTGTGCATGGTCCGAATCCAGTCGTTGAGCTGTGGATATGGATTTGCGGGCCATTCGGCCTGAAGTAGATAAAGCGATGGGATGATCAGGATGTCGCAATGCTCGACCTGACTCAGTCGTTTCGCCAGGGGCAGGCTGAATCCCATGACGTTACGAATGATCATGTCCTTGTCGGCCTCGTCGAACAGGTTATCCGGTGCAACCACCTGAGCCTGGAACACGACATTGTCTGACACCATTTGTGAAAAGGCATTGAATATGCCGTGCAGGCCCGCCAGGGCCGAGGCATCCACCTCCGGTGTTGCGACCAGGCTGATCTGAATCGGTGCTGTCCCCTGAGCGGTCGCCATACCCCTTTCCTGATGCTGTCCGAAATGGACCGGTAATGTCCATTTTGAATCTTACGCCCGTCCGGTTCAACCGGGATACTCAAATCATGACATGGGCGAATTCGGTTTTGCCCATCCTGAAAACGATGATCGAAGGAGGAGATTCAATGGACAGTCATGATAGTGGTCAACTGAGCGAAACCGCTGCCGAAATCTACCAGCGTTTTTTCGTACCGGCGTTGTTTGCCGGTTGGCCCGACCCGGTGCTTGACGCCGCGAAGGTGGTGGCCGGTGATCGCGTACTGGATGTGGCATGCGGTAGCGGTGTGCTGGCGGGGGCGGCGGCCATTCGGGCGGGTGATCAGGAACGGGTCAGCGGCGTGGATATTAATCCGGGCATGCTGGACGTGGCTCGGGCCCTGTACCCGAAAATCGACTGGCAGCAGGGCGCGGCTGAAGCTTTACCGTTTGAGGCGAATCATTTTGATCGTGTCGTCAGTCAGTTCGGCCTCATGTTCTTTGAAGACCGCATCAGGGCGATCAGTGAGATGCGTCGAGTTTGTCGTCCTGGCGGCCGGGTGTGCGTCGCCGTATGGGGACGTTTACAGGATACCCCGGGGTACCTGGCGGTCGCGCAGCTGCTGCATGAGCTGTTCGGTGCGGAGCGGGCTCGATCGATCGAAGTGCCTTATGTGCTCGGTGAGCGGGACGAACTGGCCGGCCTGTTCGATCGGGCCGGGGTGAGGGATTACCGCATCGATACCCTGACCGGACA
>CBDULQ010000226.1:0-5670 GCA_965368115.1 uncultured Gammaproteobacteria bacterium
GTCCGTCATGAGTATCAGCGAACTTGCATCTAAATCAGATAATTCCAATAAAATCATTAGCTTGACCCAGGACGAATTGAACAGCTGGTTCGATCAGCGGCTGGACGAAAAACTCCAGGAGCGGGAAGCCAACCATACCCCTTCAATGAGCATTATCGCCACCAAGGGCACCATGGACTGGGCGTATCCCCCGTTCATCCTGGCCTCCACCGCGGCCGCCCTGGGCTGGGAAGTTTCGGTCTTTTTCACCTTTTACGGCCTGAATCTGCTGAAAAAACAGCTGGACCTGGAAGTCAGTCCGCTGGGTAATCCGGCCATGCCGATGAAAATGCCATTCGGCCCCAAATGGCTGCAGAGCATCGATATGGCCATGCCCAATGCGGTGATGAGTCTCGTGCCCGGTTTCGAAAAAATGGCCACGGCGATGATGAAAAAGACAACCCGCAATAAAGGCATCGCGAGTGTTGAAGAATTAAGGAACCTTTGTGTGGAAGCAGACGTCAAACTTGTTGCATGTCAGATGACCGTCGATATGTTCGGTTATCAGCAAGACGAATTCATTGAGGACATTGCCGACTGGATTGGAGCTGCGAGTTTCCTGCCCGTTGCGCAAAAATCCGATGTGAGCCTGTTTATCTAGCGAAGCAGCTGCACGGGAACCTCCCCCGGTTCCCACTTTTTGCCAGCAATTCCGCATCCGGACTCGCCCCAGAGCCGGATGTGGCTTTTTAAACTCAAGCCCGCTTCAGTATCTCCTGTTCGAAATGCGAAGACGACACCGGTTTACTCCAGAAGTAACCCTGCGCCCGGTAACACTCGATATTTTTCAGAAACTCCACCTGTTCCGCCGTCTCCACCCCTTCGGCAATCAGATCCAGTCCCAGCGCGTTGGTGAGCCCGGCAATGGCACGCACAATGGCGATATTTTCCCGATCGGAAGGAATCCCCAACACAAAGGAACGATCGATCTTCACCGTGTCGATGGGGAAATCACGTAGATAGGCCATGGATGCATAACCGGTACCGAAATCATCCAGTGCGATGTTCAGACCCATGCTATGCAAATCCGCCAGCACCTGGCGCGCCGTATCCTGGTTTTCCACCAGCACACTTTCGGTCAGTTCGATCTGGATATTACCCGGGTCCAGCTCATATTCATTCAGCACCTGACGGAACAGGGCACAGAGATCCTGTTCGTGAAACTGGCGCGGCGACACGTTGATCGACAGGTCATCGATGGCATAACCGCTTTTCTGCCAGTCCCGCAACTGGGCACAGGCTTTTCGAATCACCCACTCACCCAGAGGTACGATCATGCCGGTTTCTTCCGCCAGTGGAATAAACTCGTCCGGCGGCACCAGGCCTTTTTCCGGGTGATCCCAGCGCACCAGCGCTTCCATACCGATGCAACGCCCGTCCTTCAGATCGTATTTGGGCTGGTAATACACAATGAATTCTTCTTTTTCAATCGCATAGCGCAGGCTGTTTTCCAGGTCCAGGCGCCGCATGGCAGCGGTGCTCATTTCCGATGTATAGAACTGGAAAGTATTGCGGCCCAACGCTTTGGCCCGGTACATCGCAGTATCGGCATTTTTCAGCAGATGCCCGAAACTGGTTCCATCCTGGGGGTACATGGCGATGCCGATGCTGGCACCCACGTGCACTTCGCGCTGGTTGATGGTAATCGGATCGGAGAGTACTTCGAGCAGGCTCTTGGTGATCAGCACCACGCTTTCCGGTTCGCTGACGTTTTCCAGAATCACCGTAAATTCATCACCGCCCAGACGGGCGATGGTATCGGAACGCCGTACACTGCTGTTGAGCCGTCGAGTGACCTCGGTGAGCAGCATGTCTCCGGCATCGTGGCCCATGGAATCGTTGATCACCTTGAAATTATCGATGTCGATGAACAGCAGTGCGAAATGATCGTCGCTGCGCATGGCGCGGCAGATGGCCTGGTCCATGCGGTCCATGAATAGCAGTCGATTGGGGAGTCCGGTCAACGGATCGTGATAAGCCAGATGGCGGATCTTGCGTTCCGCTTCGACGATGTTGAGCATGCGCCGCACTCGTTGTCGCAGCACCGCCCAGTTTACCGGCTTGGTGATGTAATCGTAGGCACCGGCTTCGAAGGCGCGGGATACGGAGCGATCATCATCCAGGGAGGTGATCACCAGGATCGGCAGGTCGGCATGTTCGGCCATGGCCTTGATTTCAACCGTGGCTTCGAAGCCGTCCATGGTGGGCATCACCGCATCCATCAGGATCAGATCCGGCAGCTGTTTGCTGGTAATCTGAATGGCTTCCAGACCGTTGGTGGCTTCCAGCACCTGATAGCCGTCCTGCTCCATGGTATGGCGCAGAATCAGCCGCATGGCCGGGTCGTCGTCCGCGACCAGGATGACCGGCGAAGACCAGTCGTCCTGCCCCAGTTGATCACTATAAGGAGGAGATCCCAACATCAAACTACTACTTTATTTATTATTCAATTAGCCCAGTTATCTAATCGAGTGTAGCCGGTTTTTGACCTATGTGCTGGATATCTCTATCTTTTTTTATGACAGTTATGTGGCCGCCCCGCCCAGCCCCCGGTTAACGATCTCGTAGACATCACGGGCCAGATCCGGTACCCGGGCAATGTCCTGTAACTGTTGTTTCATCAGCTTCTGACGATTGTCGTCATATCGTTTCCACTGAATCAGCGGTAGTGCCAGACGCGCGGCAATCTGCGGATTGGTGCTGTTGAGCTGTTTTACGCAGTCCGCCAGGAAGGCGTAACCCTGACCGGAGGCGTGATGGAAGCAGACCGGATTCAACTGGCTGAAAGCGGCATACAATGAACGCACCCGATTCGGCACGCGCATATCGAAAGCCGGATGACTGGCCAATGCTTTTACGCGCTCCAGGGTGTCCTCGACACTGGCGGAAGCCTGTACCGAGAACCATTTGTCCACCACCAGCGCATCCGTCTGCCATTTTTCGTAAAACGCCTTCAGCACCTGGTCCCGTTGCGGGCTCGTGGTATTGGCCAGTGCGCGCAAAGCCGCCATCTGGTCGGTCATATTGCCGGCGTTCTCAGCCTGTAATGTGGCCATTTCAATGGCCTGTGCCTTGCCGCCACTAACCAGGTAAGACAGGCACAGGTTTTTCAGGCTGCGCTGGCCCATGGCCTCAGCGGATAATTCATAGCCATCACTCTGAGTGGATTCATAGACCAGCGCCAGGTCGTCATTGAGCTGGCGGGCAATTTCACTGCGACAGAAGGTGCGGACCTGGTGAATGGCATCGACATCGATGACCGCCATCTGTTCCGCCAGGTAATCCTCACTGGGTAACGTGAGGATGCGCGCAGCCAGCGCCTTGTCCAGGGTTTCGTCGTTGAGAACAACGCGAAACGCCTGCAGAAAATTCTCGTCGAGCACCAGGTCACGCGCCTTGTTGTAATCCGCGATCAGGCGCAGCATCATGTTCACCGCAAGCTGTTGTGCCGAATTCCAGCGATTGAATTCATCACAGTCATTCGCCATCAGGAACGCAAGCTGCTGATCGTCCAGATCGATGGATAATTTCACCGGCGCCGAAAAATTACGCAGCACGGAAGGCACCACCGCTGTGTTGATGCCCTCGAACATAAATTGTTGCTCAGCCTGGGTCAGCTCCAGCACTTTTGCCGTGCCCGGAACCTCATTGCCCTGCTCGTCGATCAATCCCACCTGCAGTGGAATATGAAACGGTTTGTTGTCGGCCAGATGCGATGCCTGCTTAACAATTAAGGTATATACCTGTTGCGCAGCGTCGTAGCTGCCACTGACAGTCAGTTGGGGCGTGCCGGCCTGATGGTACCAGCGGCGGAATTGTTTAAGATCTGCACTGTTGGCATCTTCCATCGCTTTGACAAAATCTTCCGTCGTCGCCGCCTCACCATCGTGACGCTCGAAATACAGATCCATACCGTTACGAAAACCCTGTTCGCCGAGCAGGGTATGAATCATACGAATCACTTCCGCGCCTTTGTTGTACACGGTGACCGTGTAGAAATTATTGATTTCAACATAGGAGTCGGGCTGAATGGGATGCGACATGGGGCCCGCATCTTCAACGAACTGACGTGTGCGCAGAACGTTCACATCATCGATACGCTTCACGGTGGGCGACGTCATATCGGCGGTGAATTGCTGATCACGAAAAACGGTAAGGCCTTCTTTCAGTGTGAGCTGAAACCAGTCCCGACAGGTGACCCGGTTACCGGACCAGTTGTGAAAATATTCATGTCCGATGACGCCTTCGATGTTGACGTAATCCACGTCGGTTGCCGTATCCGGACGCGCCAGCACGTATTTTGAATTGAATACATTCAGTCCCTTGTTTTCCATTGCGCCCATGTTGAAATCATCAACGGCAACGATCATGTAAATGTCCAGGTCATATTCGCGGCCGAAAACCTTTTCATCCCAGCTCATGGCATTCTGCAGGGAACGCATCGCATGATCGCATTTGTCCAGATTATGGCTTTCCACAAAAATCTGCAGCGTGACTTCACGACCGGACATGGTGATGAAACGATCTTCCACACATTCCAGCTTACCCGCCACCAGCGCGAACAGATAACTGGGTTTTCGGAACGGATCTTCCCAGGTCACGAAATGCCGACCGTGATCAAGCTCACCCTGATCAGTAGGGTTGCCATTGGATAACAGCACCGGGTATTTGTCCTTGTTCGCGACGATGGTGGTGGTGAAACGCGCCATGACATCGGGACGATCCAGGTAGAAGGTAATTTTTCTGAAGCCCTCGGCCTCGCACTGGGTACAGAAATTGCCGCTGGATTTATACAGGCCTTCCAGCGAAGTATTTTCCTGAGGCTTGATGAAGGTTTCGATCTGCAAAGTGAATTGATCGGGAACACCGGGAATCCACAGTTTTTCATCGCTAACAGTAAAATCCGCATCGCCCAGCGCATGCCCGTCGATGAAAATCGCCCCCAGACGTAGCTGTTCGCCATGCAACTCCAGCATGTTCGGTCCGGGCACATCGGCATTACGCCGCAATTCCATTTCGGACACCACTCGCGTTTCCTCTTCACCCAGTTCAAAACGCAGATTGACTGTATCGATCCAGAAACTGGGTGGGGTGTATTCTTTCAGGTAAATCGTTTTCGGCGTCGCGTCTTTAGCCATGATGAATTCCGTACAATGTGTTGTAAGTTAAAGATACCTCACCTGAGTGTGAGTTCAAACAAGCCGATATTAAGGGTAATGGGGATTAGACCGACAAGTTGCAATGAAAGGTGAAAAATCACAATGGATTGAGAAATTCGATGGGTCTGTGGCTGATCTGCTGATTCCCACGGAACGGGCAAATAAAAAAAGGCGGCCTCGATCAAGTAGTTATATGAACTGATAGGCTGGACGACAGGATTTACGAAATACATCCATCGGCAACTGCTCCTCGGCTTTGTCTCCTCGACAACTGCTCCTGCGTTGTTCTACTACGCCACATCCGTGTGGCTATGAGTCGCTCTACCGCCTATATCCTTATAGGCGTGCGTTGCTCTCGATCTCCGTTCCGGACTCGATTCTATCGATTACATCCATGTAATCGTACCTCCTGCATCTGACCTCCATGGATGGAGGAAATGCATGGGATTGCAGGAGCAATCCCTGCCCTGCA
>CBDULQ010000227.1:0-5668 GCA_965368115.1 uncultured Gammaproteobacteria bacterium
ATAACAGGCAGGGCCACTCATCACGACCATACTGAAAATACAACGCCACGCCCATCAACAGGATGCCGCCCCAGAACAACAATGCCCAGTACCAGCCACTGCGATTGATGGCGATCAGTTGTTTCATGTTTCTGCGTCTCCCGCCAGCTGGCGATAATTGTTCTGATACACGGACTGACCCATATGTTCGATCTGGCGTTCAATCATCTGCTCAAAAATACGCAACATCGGTTGATAATCGGTGTCGCGGTCGAACCAGCTCAAACAGGCGCTGATTGCTTCGATACTGGACAGCATACCCGGTCCGGGACTTTTGCGGATACGATAATTCGACGTCTGGCGTGTTTGCAGCGCTATGCAGTTCAGCCTCTGCAGGGCCGGTGTGGTATGCCAGATTTTCTTTGCCTTGCGCCAGCTGGCATCGATGAACAGCAAATAACGCGGCGACGAGCTGAACGCTGTAGACGATCGGTCTGAATGGTCGATCTCGACCGCTTGTGCATGGGCTGCCGGAAACACCAGCGCACATTGCTCGGCCTGTTCTGCAAGCAATTGCTGCAAGGGCTCATGTTGATTGAAATCATCCGCCACCCAGCATTGATAGTCTTGCAAACACAATTCGGCGATAATGGCTGAACCGCGTGCATGACTGCGCTCCTGCGGATGTTGCAGGACGATGACACCAATGGCATTAGGAATCGGTGTCGCCAGCCGGCACAGACAATTCGAAGCGGGACGATGACAGCGATGACAGAAGGCTCGGGCCATTGGATTCAATTCAGTATCAAACTGCGGACGCGCTTATTCTGCCACAGGTGAAACGTTTTTTCCGCGACCACGGCTTTCGTGCCCAGGCGCCGCGTGACGAACATATTGCCATAGCGCTACACCAGTCGAAACTCGTCGCTGCGCTGCGCCTGTCGCCAGTGGACGAATACTGGTTGCTGCGCAGCATGTGTGTCGCAGAAGCCGATCGAGGTAAGGGCATCGGCAGCGCTCTGCTCGCGCATTGTCGACCCTGGCTGCAGCAGCACAAGGTGTTCTGTTTTGCCTACCCGCATTTACAGGCGTTTTATCAGCGCGGGGGATTCAGGCCGCTGCAGGCAACAACGGCGCCGCTACCCATTGCGGCGAAATTCGAGCAGTATACGGAACGTGGAAAAGCGCTGTTGCTGATGCAGTATTGCGCTTCGACCTGAACCGTTTTACTGCAATGTAAACAGTTACTTTTCGAGCGCGTTTCATCCATGCTTTTCAGTTTTACTCCCCTGGAATTATTCCTGACATTGCTGATTTTCATCTGGACTGGCTTCGTTCGCAGCGGGCTCGGTTTCGGTGGCGCAGCGCTGGGTCTGCCGCTGATGCTGTTTATTTACGATCAGCCGCTGTTCTGGTTACCGGTGATCGGGGCGCACCTGCTGTTCTTTTCCGCGCTCACCCTGCGCAATCGATTACAGAATGTAGACTGGAACTATTTACGCAGTTCCGCGCTGTACATCATCCCGACGGCACTGGTCGGCGTGTTCGGCCTGCTCAATCTCCCCACCCAGTGGCTGGTGATTTTCATTTACTCCGTCACCCTGTTCTATGCGGTGACCTGGGCACTGAACATCGACATTCGCAGCACCAGTGGCTGGGTCGACCGACTATTGCTGATGCTGGGCGGTTACGTGGCCGGCACATCACTCACCGGCGCACCGCTGATGGTCGCGGTGTACATGCGTCATGTGCCGATTCATCAGTTACGCAACACCCTGTTCGTACTCTGGTTCATCCTGGTGTCGATCAAAATGAGCACCTTCGCATTACTCAATGTCGATCTGCAACTGATGACTGCGTTACTGCTGTTGCCAGTCGCCGCCATCGGCCATGTCATCGGCCTGAAAGCACACGACTACATCCTGCACAACGACAAACTGTTCCGTCGCATCACCGGACTGGTACTGATGCTGATCAGTATTTCCGGTTTACTGAGCCTGTAAACGACAAAGGATGCACCAGGCATCCTTTGTGTTAAGCAACATAAACACCTCTGAATTAGATTACAGCGCGTCCGGCGCGATACGATCCAGTTTCCAGATGTCCTGATTGTAATCCAGCATGGTGCGATCGGTGGAGAACTTGCCGCTGCAGGCGGTGTTGAGAATACTCATGCGCGTCCAGGCCTGCTGGTCCTGGAACGCCCGGGCAACCGCATCCTGGGCATCGACAAAACTGCGGAAATCCGCCGCCGTCAACCAGGGGTCGTATTCGCTGGTGATGGAATGGATGATCGGATCAAACAGTCCGCGTTCGAACTGATTGAAATGACCGCTACCGAGTAAATCCATCACCGCTTTCAGATCCGCATCCGCAGCAATGATGTCCTGCGGTCGATAGACTTTGCGTGTTTCCGCCACTTCCTCTGCCGTCAGGCCGAACAGGAAGAAATTATCGTCACCCACTTCTTCGCGAATTTCGATATTGGCACCGTCCAGGGTACCGATGGTAATCGCACCGTTCATCATGAATTTCATGTTGCCGGTACCGGACGCTTCCTTACCGGCGGTGGACACCTGTTCGGAAAGATCCGCGCCGGGACAGATCACTTCCATCGCCGACACCCGGTAATTCGGAAAGAACACCAGTTTGAGTTTATCGCCGACGGCCGGATCGCTGTTGATGACTTTCGCTACATTGTTGATCAGTTTGATAATCAGTTTGGCCATGGCGTAACCGGGCGCCGCCTTACCGCCGATCAACACGCAACGCGATGTCCAGTTCGCGGTATCACCGCGCTTGATGCGATTGTAAAGATGAATGACGTGCAGCACGTTGAGTAACTGGCGTTTGTATTCGTGAATGCGTTTCACCTGAATATCGAACAGGGCTTCGGTTTTGAACGTCACCCCGCATCCACGCTGCACCAGGTCGGCGAGACGCTGCTTGTTCTGCTGTTTGACTTTGTGCCAACGGGTGCAGAAGTCCGTGTCGTCGACCAGCGGCGCCAGCTTTTTCAATTCGTCCAGCCGGGTAATCCAGCCGTCACCAATTTTTTCATTCACCAGTTCGGTCAGTCCGGGATTACACATGGCCATCCAGCGACGCTGAGTCACACCGTTGGTCTTGTTGTTGAATTTGTTGGGCCAGAGTTCGTAGAAATCGAGAAACAGACCTTCCACCAGCAAACGCGAATGCAGTTCCGCCACACCATTGACGGAGAAACTGCCGACAATGGCCAGGTTGGCCATGCGCACCATCGGATAGTCACCCTCCTCGATGATGGACATGCGGCGTAAACGCTCACTGTCGCCGGGCCAGCGTTGCGCCACCTCGGCCAGGAAACGCGCGTTGATTTCGTAAATGATTTCCAGCAGTCGTGGCAACAGACGTTTGAACAGTTCCACCGGCCATTTTTCCAACGCTTCCGGCAACAGCGTGTGATTGGTATAGGCCATGGTGTCGGTAACGATATCCCAGGCTTCGTCCCAGCCCATGCCCTGCTTGTCGATCAACAGGCGCATCAGTTCCGCCACCGCAATACTGGGATGGGTATCGTTGAGCTGGAAACAATGTTTATCGACGAAATGTTTGAAATTGGGGCCGTGCAGATGCGCCCAGTGACGCATCACATCCTGCAAACTGGCGGATGCCAGAAAGTACTGCTGGCGTAGACGCAGCTCCTTGCCGTTTTCGCTGGCGTCGTTGGGATACAGCACCATGGTGATGTGTTCGGCGTTGTTCTTTGCCGCCACTGCCTCGGAATAATCACCGGCGTTGAATTCTTCCAGATCGAATTCATCGGTAGCGGTAGATTTCCATAAGCGCAAACTGTTGACGGTATCGTTGTTGTAACCCGGCACCGGAATATCATAGGGCACCGCCAGCACATCGTTGGTGGCGACCCAGCGCACCCGGTATTCGCCTTTTTCATCGCGATAATGTTCAGTGTGTCCGCCGAACAAAACGCGCTGGGTGTACTCCGGTCGTTCCTGTTCCCAGGGATTGCCGTCACGTAACCAGTGATCCGGTTCCTCGATCTGATGCCCGTCTTTCAGTTCCTGACGGAACATGCCGTAATCGTAACGCAGGCCATAGCCCAGCACCGGCAATTGCAGGGTCGCGCAACTGTCCAGGAAGCAGGCCGCCAGACGCCCCAGACCACCGTTGCCGAGACCCGCATCGTGTTCCGCATCGGCCAGCTCTTCCAGCTCGATACCATAGTCGTACAGCATTTTGGCGACGGTGTCGGTAATCCCCAGGTTGAGCATGGCATTGCCCAGCGAACGACCCATGAGAAATTCCAGCGACAGGTAACAGGTGCGGCGGGCATCTTTATCCTGGTAGGCGGCGCGGGTGTTCTTCCAGCGATCCATCAGTCGATCGCGTACCGTGTAGGCCAGTGCTTCGTAAAGATAATGATGGGTGCAATGGCGCTTGTCGCGACCCAGGGTACGACCGAAATAACGCTGAAAATCGTCACCCAGGGATTGTTGGTCATTGTCCGCCGGTGGCAGATCGATGAGATCGGGATGGGGTAATAATTTATTCGAATTGTCGAAGCTCATAGTCGGACTCTTGGGCTGCAGCGTGATTGATTGTGTGATCGGCGCCAGAGCCGACCAACCGTTCTTTTAGCTAACCATGATAAACCAGCAATGCCTGACGACACAGTGTCTAACCTTTCGCTTTAACACAGCAATTGCTGTGCCACGCCGGTCCCCGTGTACAGGTCAGGGCCCGTTAACACAAAAGGATACCCGTCATGTTAACAGGGGACCTAGTGTAATTTGATTTGTGGATGCACGGTTGCACGCAAGGAGTGCGCGATGCTTAACATCATGGTGCGATAGAACCCGAACAGGGCCAGCTGGTGCAGCTTGTACAGAGACAGGTAAACCATGCGTGCAATGAAGCCTTCCACCATTACACTGCCGGTCAGGTTACCCATCAGATTACCCACCGTGCTGTATTTACCCAACGACACCAGCGAGCCGTAATCATAATATTTGAAATTCCCCAGCGGCTTGCCCTGTAAACGACGCTTGATGTTCTTTGCCATCAGGCTGGCCTGCTGATGAGCGGACTGGGCACGCGGTGGCACAAAACCGTTCACTTCCGGCCAGGGACAGGCGCCACAATCACCGATCGCGAAAATATCCTCGTCCAGGGTGGTCTGTAAGTTCTGTTTCAGCATCAGCTGGTTGATACGATTGGTTTCCAGGCCGTCGAGTTCCCTGAGAAAATCCGGTGCCTTGATGCCCGCCGCCCAGACCTTGATCGCCGCCGGTATGACCCGGCCGGTGTGGGTATGCAGCTCGTCGCGGGTCACCTTGACCACGCGCTCGCCGGTGATCACACCGATGTTCAGCTTACGTAGCTCGTCTTCGGTGGCCCGCGACAACTTCTCCGGCAGGCCAGACAGAATGCGCTCCGCGGCTTCGACGATATGGATCTTGATGTTGGTGGCGCTGACCTGGTCCAGTCCGTAGGCATTGAACAGATGGGACACCTTGTGTAACTGGGCGGCCAGTTCCACGCCGGTGGCGCCGGCGCCGGCGATCACCACATCCAGCTGGCCGGCTTTCCGCGGCGTGGCCTGGACATTGGCGCTGATGTAGGCCTCCAGCAAGTGACTCTGGAACGACTGGGCCTGACGTTTGGTATCCAGGAACAGGCAGTGCTCTCG
>CBDULQ010000228.1:0-5623 GCA_965368115.1 uncultured Gammaproteobacteria bacterium
GGGGTCAGGTCTAGCCTTTAGCCTCTACAAAAGAAGAAAAGGGATGGTTTAGTCTTTCCCGTAGAAAAGCTCAGGATTCATCCAGTGTTTTTCTGACGATCATGCCCAGGTCATGGGTGGAGAAGGGTTTTTGAATAAAATGAACTTCACCATGCAGGGCGCCCCGGTCAGCAATCACATCGTGACTGTAGCCCGACATATAAATCACTTTTAGACCGGGCTGGTTGTTGCGGGCGACTTCGTACAGTTGTTTGCCGTTCATGCCCGGCATCACCACATCGGTCAGCAATAGATCGATATTGTCCGGATGCGTATTCAGCATCACTAGCGCTTCATGGCCATCTTTCGCAGTCAATACCTTGTATCCCTGAAGCAGAAGGATGGTTTGTGCCATCTGACGCAGTTGGCCATTATCTTCCACCAGCAGAATGGTTTCGTTGCCTTTAAGTTCCACGTTTTGTTCACTGTTAATGGCAACGGGTTGCGCCACCCTTTCGGTGATCGGTAGATAGATGTCGAAGCGAGTGCCCACGCCGGGTGTGCTGTCGACCAGTACATTGCCGCCGTGCTGTTTGACGATGCCGAAAACCGTCGCCAGGCCGAGGCCGGTGCCACGTTCGCCCTTGGTGGAGAAAAACGGCTCGAAAATATGTTGTTGTGTTTCTTCATCCATGCCGCAGCCGCTGTCGTTCACCGACATTTTCATATAGCGTCCCGGCGCCAGTTCGGCGTCGCTCTCGATGTCGAGCAGACTGGTTTCCAGTGTCAGCACGCCGCCGTCGGGCATGGCGTCCGCCGCATTCAGACCCAGGTTCATGATGATCTGTTCGAGTTGCGTAATATCAGCCATAACCGGACAAATGTCCGGCGCCAGTTGAGTTCGAATTTCGATGTCTTCGGGTATGGTGCGCCGTAACAGGGATGAGAAACCCTGGATGACATGGTTGATGTTAAGGGGACGGAATTCCAGTGTCTGTTTTCGGCTGTAGGCCAGCAGGTGGCGAATCAGATCACGGGCGCGTTCCCCGGACAACATGATTTCTCGCGCGTATCCCTGTAGTTTTTCGTCGTGTTTGAGACGCTCGCTAAGCAGTTCGCTGTATCCCAGTATGGGTGCCAGCAGATTGTTGAGGTCGTGGGATATACCGCCGGCCAGGCGGCCCAGCGCATCCAGTTTCTGTGTTTGCAGCAGCTGACTCTCCAGGCTACGATGCTGGGCCTCGGCATGTTCGCGTGCGGCAATCTCACGGCGCAGACGCTGGTTGAGTTCGGCATAATCGTCACGTTGCTGCTCGGCATGACGGCGTTCCGCGATTTCCGAACGCAGGTGGATTTCGGTCATTACCGAAGCGGCCAGTTCCTGAATAATCAGAATATCTTTTTCACTCCATTCGCGGGGTACGCTGTCGATCACGCAAAACGAACCCAGCACGTAGCCGTCTTCGGTGGTGAGCGGAAAACCCAGGTAGGCGATCACGTTCAGATCACGAATGGCGAGATTGTTCCGGAGCAGGGCATCTTCGCGAGCATCGTTGATGACCATGGGCTGCCCGGCCGTTCGGTTATGCTGGCAGAAGGAGTGGCTGAGGGGTGTCTGTCGCTGTGAGTTCCAGGGCTCCGGTAATCCGATGCAGCTTTTGAAATACTGACGCTCGGCGTCCACCAGAGAGACCAGAGCAACCGGCGCGTCGAGGAACTGGGACGCCAGCCAGGAGAGCCGGTCAAAAGCCTGTTCCGCCGGCGTGTCGAGCAGGGCGACGGACTTCAGTGCCTTGAGCCTGGCCGGGTCCAGCACGTGTTGTTGGAGTTCGGTTTGTGGCATCGGTCTCGAGCAGGGAGGATTATTGCAACCGGTCGTCCCTTGCACCGCAAAAGGTTAAGGTTAATCATTTTGGCCATTCGTTTCCGAATGGAAATCATTTATGCTTTAGTTGTAGTTGAAAATCTCTGACTATTAAAGGGGTTTTATAGTCGACAGGAATTGAGCTTGCTCAATAAAAACGATGACAAGGAGAGAAACTGAAATGAAAATGATCATTCTGGCCGGAATTCTGCTGACACCCATGGCGCTGTTTGCCGGGTCACTGGGTAAATACTATGTGGAAGATCCGCGCAGTCAGTCGATTCGCACTCCCGACGTTCAGCCGCTAAAAGTCGATCCACGTCTGGTGGAGAAACTGGAACAGTCACGGGAAGCAAAACGCAAAGAGCAGTTGTTCTACAGTGGTTTTGAACGGCGGGTCAAGGACCTGAGTTCGGCAGAGCGCCGTGAATGGCTATCCGAATACCGAGAAAAATTAAAAGTCGCCAGCAATCGCGAACAGATTAACAAACAGGAAGTCACCCATTACACCCGACTCATCGCCATTATTCAGCGCAACATTCAGTAGTCGGACAGGAGCAATCAACAATGAAAATATTTACCCGAATGATGCTGTTGCTGATTTTAAATGGCCTGTGGATGAGTGGCGCCACGGCTGCTGTCAGCGATTATGATTTTTCTGCTTATCAGAAATCAGTCGATACGCCACCTGAGCCCGCACCTCAGCCGTCCAGTACACCTGCTGACAATTCAACGGCAGAATCCCTGTCGTCGGAAGAGGTGGTGGCGATCGTCGCGGACTATCTGCAACAACAGGGTCAGGACAGTTCCATGCAGATTATGCAGGAACGGGTCAACAATGAGTTCTGGTACATCGTACTGTTGTGTAGTGTGGCGCTGATCGCCCTGTTGATGGTGCTGATCTTTATGCGTGGTCGTCATAATACGGCAAAGGACATCGTGAATGCTGCGGGTTTGATCCTGATTATTTTTGGCACCATCATTCTGGTGCTGGTGGTGGATACTACTGAACAGTTGACCGCGGCCATCGGCGTGCTGGGTGCGATTGCCGGTTATCTGTTTGGAACCATTCAGGCGGAAAAGAAAATGGAAGCAGAAAAATCCATGGAGAAGCCGGCGGTCGAATAATCCGTTGATTCAGAAAAAAAGAAGCCGATCGATGATCGGCTTCTTTACGATGACTCGAATGCGTGGTGGTCAGGTTAACCAGGAAAAAATAAACACCGATAAACCCAGGAATACGATGATCATGATCATGCCCAGAGAAACAACCCAGGAGGCATAAACAAAACCTTCTTCCTTGGGGATATGCATGAAGATCGGAACACCCACGTACAGCAGATAAATCGAAGCTGCAACGGCGACGAATCCCAGCATCAGGTTGACGGCAATGACCGGATACAGTGCGGCGAAGCCGAGTACGAACAACGGCACCGATGTAAATGCGGCCAGTTCGATACAATGCATCGGATTCGGTTTCACATCGAAAGTCTGTGCCAGCCAGCAGATACCATAACCCATCGCATACACACCGATATTGAAACCGATATAGGATGCTATGGCGATGATTGTCGCCTGTTCAGCGGGTAGTGTGAAGGGAGCGCCAGCGCCCAGATCCCAGCCAAGATGTACAGTGGCATAATAGCCGCACAGGGTCGGGATAAGTGCCAGTAAGGCGACGTGAACAATGATATCCAGTGGTTTGGCAGGTTGCCGGTCGGCGTCCTCAAGACTGTGTTTGGGTTCGTACACAAGGTGACTGAAATGTTTGACAAGCATGTTAACCTCCTCAACAGGTTAGATACACAGCTTAGTGAACAGGGTCACATAGCCAAGTATAGCGCTTTGATTAATTTCAGGTTTTAGAACTTTATTAATTCTAAATATTCTAAATAATTGTCCTCCCGGATGAATGAATACCTTTATTAAACCATAGAATTAATATGATTAAACAGTTCTTTTTCGCCCTTTCAATTACGCTCATTCTGGCTGCCTGTGAACAGCCGGAAACCGGTCCGGCCGGCGGGTCCCAGGCGCCTGAGTCATCTGAGCAGGCGCACGGCAAGGATGGCGCGGTGACTTCCTCAGTGAATGATTCCATTCAATCGAGCGATCAACCAACGTTGAATCTCAAGGTTACCGAACAGATGATGGATCAGGTGCTGGACGAAAATCAAAACATGGATTTGCCGGAAAATGCGGATGCACCATCATTAAATCTGGAGAAGAAAAAATCCGAGTCGCGGGTCAATGTGAAAGGGGAAGTGTATTTCGATGAAACGCAGCAGGATTATATGAACGCGGTTGAAGGCGGCAAAATCGACGTTGAATTACGCTTTCAGGAATAAAGCGAACGGCCACGAGACGGGTGGAAATAGAACGACGCCGTGCAATCAGTCCGCATCGGGCCAGCGTGGATCATCGGCTCTCGATTGCTGCTTCTGTTTTTCTTTATCATCCTGATTGGCTGGTAACAGTGGATCGTCCTCGTCCATCAGGATTCGATTGGCATCGCCTTCCAGGTCATCATACTGTCCGCTACGTACACTCCAGAAAAAAATCACCACACCGACAATGCCGAGGATGATCATCAGGGGAATTAGACCGCGTATAACTTCCATTGCTTAACTCAACTCTACTGTGTGTACTGTAGTTTGATCATTACAGTGTTTGAAAATTCAATTCGAAGACTGATTTCTGAACAGCGTGTGTAAACGCGCTGCATTGCCGATGACCGCCAGTGAACTCATCGGCATGGACACGGCCGCGACCAGCGGCGTAATCATGCCCATCATGGCCAGCGGCACCATAATAACATTGTACGTGATGGAGATAGCGATATTCTGGCGAATCGTTCTCAGTGTCCGAGAGGACAGCTTTGATGCGAGGGTGACCTTGTGCAGTTCATCGCTGATCAACACGATATCGGCGCTTTCCATGGAAACATCGGTGCCTGAGCCAATGGCGATGCCTACGTCGGCACGCGTCAGTGCGGGAGCATCGTTTATCCCGTCGCCGACCATGGCGATCTGTTCACCCGGTTGTTGCAATTGCTGAATGACTTTATCTTTCTGGTCGGGCAGTACTTCGGCGATGACATTCATGCCGCCCAGTTCGTCGGCGATGGCTTGCGCCACCTGTTGCCGGTCACCGCTGAGCAGGGTCAGCTTGATGCCCTCCGCGCGTAGATCATTGATCAGCTGGCGCGCATCCTGGCGCAGTCGGTCAGCGACGGCAATGGTGCCGACTTCCTGGCCATCGATGGCGATGTGAATGCAGGTGATGCCCTGTTGTTCAAGCTCCAGCGCCTGTTGCTGCAGCAGCGGTTGACGACTGACCTGCCGGCTTCGCAGCCAGGCGTCGGTTCCGATCACCACCTGGCGGCCGTCCACATCGGCGCTGACGCCCTGACCGGGCTGGTTGCTGAAGTTGTTTACGCCCTCGGTGTTAATACTGACCTCCTGCCGCTCCGCCTCGGCCAGAATGGCGCGCGCGATGACGTGTTCGGAAAACTGTTCCGCTCGTGCGGCGATGGTCAGCAGCTCCGATTCGTCGAGATCGTAGCAATGGATGGCCCGTACCTGCATTTTGCCTTCGGTCAGGGTGCCGGTTTTATCAAATACAAAATGGCGAATGGTGGACAGGGATTCCAGCACCGCGCCATTCTTGATGAGAATGCCGTGGCGCGCACCGAGTCCCGAGGCGACGGCAATGGCCATGGGCGTTGCCAGGCCGAAGGCGCAGGGGCAGGTGATGATGAGAACGGCGGTCGCCGCCATC
>CBDULQ010000229.1:0-5596 GCA_965368115.1 uncultured Gammaproteobacteria bacterium
TTGTGAACATGGAGGGGCAAATCGCCAGGGATGGCGATTTGAGTCGAAATGAGCACGACTGCATGGATGCAGGAGGTAGAGCAACGCAGGAGCAGTTGCCGAGGGATGCGAATCGAGACGACCCGGCCGATAAACTGCCATAACGACCGACTAGGAAACACTAACAGAATCTGAGTTAACAAGGCTCGGGCACCCGAAGGGCAAACTGGCTTGGGGCGGCACTTTTTGGTTACTTTTTCTTGCTGTAGAGAAAAAGTGACTCGCCAGGAGGCGAAACAGAACGTAAAAAGATTAGCACTGACTTTTGAGCAAGGGTCTGGCTGCATAAACAGTGCGGAAACCCAGAAGGAGCCAAGTATTACCAACACCCCCAATGTCGCATACCCCACAACCAAAAAAATAATTGTCTGTAACAACCCCTACAAACCCCTAAACAAAAACTCATAACTAATTGAATTAAAACAAAAACCCGAAGTGGCACGCCCCTTGCTCAATAGCTATCAAGGCAAAATATCCTAACCCGAGGAAACGCCCATGACAGCAACAAGCGGCAACGAACGCCAGGTGATCATCGACGACACCACCCTCCGCGACGGAGAACAGTCCGCCGGTGTTGCGTTTTCTCTCGAAGAAAAAATCGGTATCGCCATGCATCTCGATGCATTGGGTGTGCCTGAGCTGGAGATCGGTATTCCGGCGATGGGGGAGGAAGAGCGGGTTTCGATCAATGCTATTGCCGAACAGAATCTTGATGCGCGGTTGCTGGTCTGGTGTCGTATGCGCGCCGATGATCTGGCGCTGTGTAAATCACTCAAGGTCGATATGGTCGACCTGTCGATTCCGGTATCGGATCAGCAGATCGAGAAAAAGCTGGGCCGCGATCGGGAATGGGTTTTGAATGAAATTAAAACCCGCGTACCCGAAGCGCTGGATATGGGGCTGGACGTGTGCGTGGGTGGCGAAGATTCTTCACGTGCGGATCAGAGCTTCCTGTTGCAGGTGCTGGAGGCGGCACAGGATGCCGGTGCGCATCGTTTTCGTTTTGCCGATACCCTGGGCATCATGGAACCCTTTGGAGTGAACAATATATTTATGCAGATGCGTCGCGCCAGTGATCTGCAACTGGAAATGCATGCACACGATGACCTGGGACTGGCAACGGCCAATACACTTGCCGCCATTCGTGGTGGTGCAACGCATGTGAATACGACGGTGCATGGACTGGGTGAGCGTGCGGGCAATGCGGCGCTGGAAGAAGTGGCGATGGGCCTGAAACACCTCTATCACATCGACGCCGGCATCGACCTGCACAACTACAGCGCTCTCTCCATGCTCGTGGCTCAGGCATCCGGGCGTCCCATCGGCTGGCATAAGAGCATCGTGGGCGATGGTGTGTTTACCCATGAAGCCGGTATTCATGTCGATGGACTGATCAAGGACCCGTTGAACTATCAGGGTATCGATCCGGCGGATCTTGGACGCGCCCATCAACTGGTCCTGGGCAAGCATTCCGGAACGCATGCCGTGTTACGTGCTTACCATGAACTGGGTTTGAGTCTGCACAAGGAGCAGGCGCTGAGCATTCTGCAGAACATTCGCGAATTCGTCACCCTGAACAAGCGTACGCCGCAAATCGAAGACCTGATGCAGTTTTATGATCAGCTCGCTGATTTTACTCGACTGCATGCCTAACCCCCCCGTATCAGGACCGAACAATGGAAAATGTTTTGACTCAACAGCAAACAAAAACCAAACCACCGGGCATCTGGACTTTACTGAAAGAAGATGTGGCCTGTGTTTTTGAGCGCGACCCGGCAGCCCGTAATCGCCTGGAAGTGATGACCACCTATCCCGGCGTGCACGCCTTATTGATGCACCGTATCGCACATGCGCTGTGGCGCAGGAACTGGCGTTATTCGGCACGTTTTATTTCCTATATTTCACGCATCTGGACCAGTATCGATATTCATCCGGGTGCGCAGATCGGGCGTCGTTTTTTCATCGATCATGGCACCGGCGTAGTGATCGGCGAGACTGCGGAAGTTGGCAATGATGTGACCCTGTATCACGGCGTTACACTGGGTGGCACGTCCTGGAGCCAGGGCAAGCGCCATCCCACGCTGGGTAATGGCGTGGTGGTCGGAGCCGGTGCGAAAGTACTGGGGCCGATTACACTTGGGGCACACGCCAAGGTCGGCGCTAACTCGGTGGTGATCAAGAACGTACCGGAACAGAAAACCGTGGTCGGCATTCCGGCCAAGGTGGTACAGAACAAGGTCAACAGTGAGCTTAATCCTTACGGTGTCGATTTGAACCATCACTTGATTCCTGATCCTGTTGCCGGCGCGATCAGCTGTTTACTGGACCGTATTCGCCTGCTCGAACAGGAACTGGGTAAGGGTGGTTGCATTCCCGGTGGTGAACAGATTGACGACGAATGCTACGACTGCGATGCACGTGATGTCTGTGATGACGACAGCATCCAGCACGGACCCGCACATGAAACTGTGATCCGCGATGCGAGGACCGGTTGATGGATTTTCTGGATTATGAAACCAGCGACCTGTATTTCGACGATCCGATGAGCGCTGAAGATGAAGCGCTGTTGCATCAGGCCGCTAATCTTTATCCCTCGCCGGAAACGGAAAAAATTCTGCTCGATTTACACCAGCGGATGGCGGATAACCTGACCATCATCGTCGCACTGTATCGGTTTTATTACTATCGACATCGCTACCAGGATGCACTGGGAATCGCCGATAAGGCTCTGGACGTGGCCGCACGTCAGCTTGATCTTCGTGTCGAGTGGCCACAGCTGAGCGAGGAGTTGCTCGGACATGGCGTGATGGTATCCATGGGGCTGATTCGCTTCTATATGCTGGCGTTGAAGGCTGCTGCCTATCTTTATATGCGTATCGGCGAAATCGAGAAAGCACATGCCAGACTGAAGAAGATCGTCAGTCTGGACCCGGCCGATCAGTTTGGTGCCGGTTTTCTGTTCAAGATGGCGGAAAAGGAACTGAGCATCAAACTTGCTCAGCAACACGACATCGAAAGTCTATTCAAACGCTAACGAATTTTATCAAGAGGTCAATGCTATGTCTGAAACAGAACTTGAACTGGATATGGACGAGCTGGAAGGCGCGGAAGATTTTCTCGAGTATTTCAAAATCGAGTTTGATCAGAAGGTCGTTCACGTCAATCGACTGCACATTCTGCAGCGTTTCCACGATTACGTGGCGCAGGCTGAATCCATTCCGGAAGGCGAAGAAGAGCAATATAACTTTTATCGCGATTTGTTGCATGGTGCTTACGAAGATTTCGTGCGTTCCGATGCGCTGACTGAAAAAGTCTTCAAAGTCTTCCACATGCATGAACCGCAACAGACGTTTGTGCCCATGGGTGATCTGAAAATACAGAGTTAAAGGTTTATCGATATGCTTCCACGATTTGAATTCGGCTCACAGGTGCGGGTGACCCGCAATGTCCGCAACGACGGTACCTACCCCGGTATGGAAATCGGTGACATGCTGGTGCGGCGCGGTAGTGTGGGCTATGTACAGAACGTGGGAACTTTCCTGCAGGACCAGGTGATTTATTCCGTGATGTTCATGGAAGAGGACAAGCTGGTCGGTTGCCGTGAAGAGGAACTGTTAGGCGCCGATGAGCCCTGGATGCCCAGCCGCTTCGAGTTTCGCGAAAAAGTGACAACCAATCGCGTACTGCAGGTCAAGGGTGAAACCATTGCCAGTCCCGGCGATCAGGCTGAGATTCTCAAGGTATTGCGCGACAACGAGAATGCCGAACAGGCTGAAGTTCAGTATCACGTGCGTTTTCCCGGCCATACATTGCAGGTGCCGGAATCCATGCTGGAACCCTGGCAGGAGCCCGGAGCCGGCGAAGGTCAGGACCAATGAAGACGAATCTGGCCCAAAAGACCGGCGACAACCCGGAGTACGCCTATCATCTGTTGCGCGGTGCGCTGGAAAAGTTTCAGAAAAACGTGGACCAGCTCGATGAGCAACAGTATCAACAGGCCCGGAAGTTTGCCGATAAAACCTGTGCTCTGGAAACCATCGTGTTGTCTTCACCCGAAGCCTGTGATGTTGTCATTCCCGAAAGCAAGCTCGACGAGGCTGTTGCAGAAGTACGTTCCCGTTACCCGGATGAGGCGAGCTTTCAGAAAGACCTGGCGAGCAACGGTCTGGATGAGTCGATTCTACGTAGCGCATTGCATCGTGAATTGATGTTTGATGCGGTAATGAACCGTGTGACATCCAGAACACCTTCGGTCAGTGATATTGATATTCAGATATTCTATCAGTTACACAAAGATCGTTTCACCAAACCGGAGAAACGTAAGGCACGTCATATTCTGATCACTATTAATCCGGATTTTGCCGAAAACGATCGAGAATCGGCTCAGGAACGAATTAATACCATCGCCGAAAAATTGCAACGCAGCCCGGGTCGTTTCGAGTCGCTGGCGCGTCGTTACTCTGAATGTCCGACGGCAATGGAAGGTGGTCGACTCGGTGACCTGGTGCGCGGAACGCTATATCCCGAGCTGGATGATGCACTGTTTGAAATGGAAGAAGATCAAATCAGTGATGTGATCGAATCGGATATTGGTTTTCATATCCTGTGGTGTGAAAAAATCAGCAAACCGATTACGGTTCCCCTGTCACGCGCCAAACCTCGAATTCAACAGTTACTGCAGGAGCGCCAGCGCAAGGCGTGTCAGAAAGCCTGGCTGGATAAATTGCAGGAGGATAATCATGACTGATCAAAAGAACCAGGACGGTGAAAAAGTTAAATGCTCGTTCTGTGGCTGTGAACAATCCCAGGACACCCCCCTGATCGTCGGTCTGGAAGGTCATATCTGCGAGACCTGTGTGCGCCTGGCCAGCCAGGTCGTCAGTAGCTGGGGGCGCCGCCGTCAGGTGGCCAAACCGCTGAAAAAGCCGCCCATTCCCCGGGATATCAAGACCCATCTGGACAAATACGTCATTGGCCAGGAGTCGGCCAAGGAAACCCTGTCGGTTGCCATTTACAATCACTACAAGCGACTCGCCGCGGAAAATGAATCCGGTGAAATCGAGATGGATAGCGAACGGGTCGAGGTGGATAAATCGAATATTCTGCTGCTCGGGCCGTCCGGCACCGGTAAAACATTACTGGCAAGTACTCTGGCAAAAATTGTCGGTGTGCCTTTCGTTATCGCCGATGCCACGACACTGACCCAGGCCGGTTACGTGGGTGAGGACGTAGAATCGATCCTGCATCGCTTACTGGATGCAGCGGAGGGTAATGTCGGTCTCGCTGAGTGGGGTATCGTTTATATCGACGAAATCGATAAACTGGCGCGTAGCTCGGAATCATCTCACGGCGTACGTGATGTCTCGGGAGAAGGCGTACAGCAGGCTTTGTTGAAACTGGTGGAAGGCACGCAGATTCGACTGGGTGACAAAGCCAAGCGCAAGGAAGGTGAGGGACAAATGCTGGATACCCGGAACATCCTGTTCATTGCCGGCGGTGCCTTCTCGGGTCTGGAAAACCTGGTGGATAAACGCCTGCAGCCGGAGAAAACCGGTAT
>CBDULQ010000230.1:0-5497 GCA_965368115.1 uncultured Gammaproteobacteria bacterium
AAAAAAGCCCTCAATACGAGGGCTTTTTTATTTGTATGGCGGACCGGACGGGATTCGAACCCGCGACCTCCGGCGTGACAGGCCGGCATTCTAACCAGCTGAACTACCGGTCCGAAATCAGTTTTCAGGCTTTCTCTGCGGATTCCCGCAGGGAAAACAAAAACAGCAAGCACATGGCAGGCTTGCTGTGAGTAATCTTTACAGGCGCCCATGAATACTGCTCAGGGCACTTCATTTCCAGCATAAAAAACGGGCTCTGCAAAACAGAGCCCATCATTTATATGGCGGACCGGACGGGATTCGAACCCGCGACCTCCGGCGTGACAGGCCGGCATTCTAACCAGCTGAACTACCGGTCCAGGTGGTGGGTGGTGAGGGATTTGAACCCCCGACATTCGCCTTGTAAGGGCGACGCTCTACCAACTGAGCTAACCACCCAACATGAAATCCGAATCATCAGATTTCAGTGGTAGCTTCGACGTCTACCATTTCCTGCAAAAACGTTTTGCGATTGGAAATCTAAGCCAATGAAAATTCAACATTTTCTGTGGCTGGCTCGGAGAAAAACCGTATCAGGTCTCCCAGAGCATCCTTGAGAGGGGCGCTAGTTTACTGCATCTTTCAGAGCTTTACCAGGCTTAAATGCAGGTACATTTGCAGCTGCAATCTGGATCTCTGCGCCGGTCTGAGGATTGCGACCAGTACGTGCAGAACGCTGGCGAACCAGGAAGGTACCAAAGCCTACGATAGTGACCTGATCATTGTTTTTCAAAGCGCCACTGATTGAATCGATGAAGGCATCAAGTGCACGACCAGAATCAGCTTTTGACAAGCCAGAGTTTTCAGCAATAGCGTCGATTAATTCGGATTTATTCATTATTGATCCCTTGGTTTGGTGGAACACAATGCTGAATCACACCGTGCCCTACATTTTAAAATTTTTGAAATTAAGTACAGCCCAAGATCCAGAGGAAATTTCCCGCCAGAGTGAAGGAAGCAATACGTTGGAAACGGCATAATATGTACTTGCCGCGATTTTATACCAGCCTGAAAACCGCTGTGTCAATGGGTTTCGGGTATTTTGCGACTATTTTATTCGCATTGGCCCATGTCAAGAGCCATTTATTCTATTTTCTCCAAGAAAAATCAAAAAAAGTTTCCACATTGAGGTTAGAAAACTAAAAGAAATATTTGAATATTGTGATCCACTTTGAAATTCGTTTTTGCCCTGTTATTAAAAAAAGAGCGGGTTTTTACCCGCTCTTTTTTCCTGCTAGAGCCTCTTTTTTAATGAGGTCTTATAGCATCGGTTTTTTTACTTCTTTTGGATTTTCCCTGTGCAGCAGCCTCATCGCCTGCTGCATCTTCGAGTGGTGTTGGCAGATGTTGCAATGCCAGTTCCAGCACATCGTCTATCCATCTGACCGGTTTAACCTCAAGTTTATCGAGAACCGATTTCGGAATTTCCGTCAGGTCTTTTTCGTTTTCCTGTGGGATGACGACGGTTTTGATGCCACCACGATGAGCCGCCAGTAACTTTTCCTTCAGCCCTCCGATTGGTAACACCTCACCTCGCAGGGTGATTTCGCCGGTCATTGCCACACTGGCTTTAACGGGGATCCCTGTCAGCGCTGACACAATGGCAGTACACATACCGATACCGGCACTTGGACCATCTTTGGGCGTCGCACCTTCGGGCACGTGAATATGAATATCCTTGCCTTCATGGAAGTCCATCTTCAGGCCCAGAGCCGCAGATCGACTACGCACCACGGTCATTGCCGCCTGGATAGATTCCTGCATCACGTCACCCAGTTGGCCGGTAAAGATCTGTTTACCCTTACCTTCCATAGTCACCGCTTCGATGCTCAATAATTCACCACCGACTTCGGTCCAGGCCAGACCGGTAACCTGACCAATCTGATCGTTCTCTTCAGCCAGACCATAACGGAAGCGTTTGACACCAAGATACTTTTCAATGTTTTCGGCATCAACCTTGACCACTTCGTCAGTCGGCGTCAGCAGTACATCCTTGACGATCTTACGACAGATCTTGGCGATCTCACGCTCCAGGTTACGCACCCCGGCTTCGCGAGTGTAATGACGAATGATGGCCAGGATCGCCTCATCGGTCACATCGACTTCTTCGGGCTTCAGACCATTACTTTCCAGCTGCTTGGTCACCAGATAATTCTTGCTGATATTCAGTTTCTCATCCTCGGTGTAACCCGGGATGCGAATGACTTCCATCCGATCCAGCAATGCAGGCGGAATATTCATACTGTTCGAAGTGGCGATAAACATCACGTCCGACAGATCGAAATCCACTTCCAGGTAGTGATCGGCAAAAGTATGGTTCTGCTCCGGATCCAGCACCTCAAGCAGCGCAGAGGCCGGGTCACCGCGAAAATCCTGTGCCATCTTGTCGATTTCATCGAGCAGGAACAGCGGATTACGCGTACCGATTTTACTCAGGTTCTGGATGACCTTGCCCGGCATAGAACCGATGTAGGTACGACGATGTCCACGGATTTCCGCTTCGTCGCGCACACCACCCAACGCCATGCGGGTAAATTTACGGTTGGTCGCACGTGCAATGGAACGACCCAGTGAAGTCTTACCGACACCCGGCGGACCCACCAGACACAGAATCGGCCCCTTCAGTTTTTTAACGCGTTGCTGTACGGCAAGATATTCCAGAATACGTTCCTTAACCTTTTCCAGGCCGTAATGATCTTCATCCAGTACCTTTTCGGCCTCGGCCAGATCATTGCGAATCTTGCTGCGTTTTTTCCACGGACAGCTGACCAGTGCATCGATGTAGTTACGCACCACGGTCGCCTCGGCGGACATCGGCGACATCATCTTGAGTTTATTGAGCTCGGCAGTCGCCTTTTTCTTGGCTTCCTTGGGCATGCCGGCCGATTCGATTTTCTTCTGCAGCTCTTCGACTTCGTTGGGCGCTTCGTCCATTTCACCCAGCTCTTTCTGAATCGCTTTCATCTGCTCATTCAGATAATACTCGCGCTGGCTTTTTTCCATCTGCTGTTTGACACGACCACGAATGCGCTTTTCGATTTGCAGTAAATCGATTTCGGCCTCGATCATGCTCAGCAGGTATTCCAGTCTTTCGTGCACATCGGAGATGCCCAGAATTTTCTGCTTTTCTTCGATTTTCAGGGACATGTGGGCGGCGATGGTATCAGACAGGCGCGCCGGATCATCGATACCAGCCAGTGAAGTCAGGATTTCAGGCGGCACTTTCTTGTTGAGTTTGACGTACTGGTCGAACACACCGAGGATAGAGCGGGACAGCACTTCGAGCTCGCGCTCATTGGAGGTGCCGGAATCTTCCAGTTCGGTGTAATCGGCAGTAAAGAATTCTTCGTCTTCGAAAACGGCATCGACCCTGGCGCGCTTGGAGCCTTCCACCAGAACCTTGATGGTGCCATCCGGAAGTTTCAGCAGCTGCAGAATAGTCGACAGTGTACCGATGTCGTGAATATCCTTGATGGAAGGATCATCGATTTCAGCGCTTTTCTGTGCAACCAGTAAAATCTGCTTATCCTTGGACATCGCCGCATCCAGGGCCTGGATGGACTTCTCGCGTCCGACAAACAGCGGAATAACCATGTGGGGGTAAACGACAACGTCGCGTAACGGCAAGACCGGAATCTTGCCCTCGTAGGGGGTGGTTACTTCCAAATCTTTATCTTCTGACACAATCTTAGCCTCGGTAGTGATCAGGACGTTTCAGTGCCTGATATTAGATCTATCTGTTAGCTATCAGGTTGGGGCAAAGAATTCCAGTTCAAGACCTGGCAACTGCGCTTCCGGGCCGTTTCAGCCTCGCATACCAGACAGTGTACCCGTATTGCAGGTCAAGCTGGTTTATTGACAAAAAAAAACCGTGCCTAAGCCACGGTTTTTTTCGTTCAGTCGTTAGAGGAAGCAGCCCGCTTGGGCTCCTCACTTTCGTATACCATGTAGGGTTTGGCCTCCCCGTCTATCACCGCTTCGTCGATGACGACCTTGGTAACACCTTCCATCGATGGGAGGTCATACATGGTTTCCAGCAAGGTAGTTTCAAGAATGGTGCGTAAGCCACGAGCGCCGGTCTTTTTCTCCATCGCCTTACGTGCAATCGCACGCAGAGCGTCTTCACGGAATTCCAGCTCACAGTCTTCCATTTCGAACATCTTGGAATACTGTTTGGTCAACGCATTCTTGGGCTGGGTCAGAATGGTAATCAATGCATCTTCATCCAGCTCCTGCAGTGTGGCCACTACAGGTAAACGACCGACAAACTCAGGAATCAGACCGTAACGAATCAGGTCATCAGACTCCAGACTCATCAACAGTTCGCCGGTTGATTTCTTGGTATCCTTGCTGCGTACTTCGGCCCCAAAGCCGATACCGCTTTTCTCGGAACGGTCGCGGATCACCTGGTCCAGGCCGGCAAACGCACCACCGCATATAAACAGAATGTTGGATGTGTCCACCTGCAGGAATTCCTGCTGCGGATGCTTACGACCACCTTGCGGCGGTACCGAAGCTACGGTGCCTTCGATCAGTTTCAGCAATGCCTGCTGCACACCTTCGCCTGATACGTCGCGGGTGATCGAAGGATTGTCTGACTTACGGGAAATCTTGTCGATTTCATCGATATACACGATACCGGTCTGTGCTTTCTCGACGTCGTAGTCACACTTCTGTAATAGCTTCTGGATAATATTTTCGACGTCTTCACCGACATAACCCGCCTCGGTTAGTGTGGTGGCATCGGCAATGGTAAACGGCACATTGAGCATGCGTGCCAGTGTCTGGGCCAGCAGAGTTTTACCGGATCCGGTCGGGCCGATGAGCATGATGTTGCTCTTGGCCAGTTCGACGTCGTCTTTCTTATGTTTGACTTCGAGCCGCTTGTAGTGGTTATACACTGCGACTGACAGGACCTTCTTGGCCTGGTCCTGACCGATGACGTAGTCATCCAGTATGTTCTTGATTTCGTGGGGTTTTGGCAGCTTGTTAACTGAGGAGGCCGCCTGCTCCTGCATCTCTTCGCGAATAATGTCGTTACACAGCTCGACACATTCGTCACAAATGAATACTGAAGGGCCGGCAATCAGTTTCTTAACTTCGTGCTGACTCTTGCCGCAGAACGAGCAATACAGCAGTTTGCCTGAATCTTCATCATTATGTTTATCGTCACTCATGACGTATCCTCACCTTGGCCCTAAGCACTACTCAATCTGGACGTCTTAGGGTATTACCTTGCCCATTTTTAGGCAAACATGCAAGAGCACAAAAATCAGGGTTACTGACCCGCAGACAACCCGCCTGTGTACTGTTAAAGATAGCCCAAAACACCCTGAAAAAAAGCACAAACCGGTCAACTTTTTCCCGATTTGTACCGATAAAATGGCCCCCTACGGGGCACATTGATTATTTTTTAACCAGCCCACTCAGTGACACTGAAAAACTCAAGCTATTGATT
>CBDULQ010000231.1:0-5482 GCA_965368115.1 uncultured Gammaproteobacteria bacterium
CTTTCATCTTGGCCTGTTGCTTGGCCATCAGCGTTTGCTGGAAGGATTGCATGGTGGCCTGCATTTCTTCCTGGGTCATTTTCAGTTCACTATCGTTGAACGCGTGATTGAAGCCCAGCATGATGCTGTCCATATCCAGTTCATCTTTCTGCGGAGCCAGCTGCATGCCCATCTGGACACCGATGGTGTAGCTGGCCTTGTTCTTTTCGTTATCGAGCTTGGGCTCTGCCACCTTTTGTTGATTACAGCCGGCGACGAGTACCAGGCAGCCGATGACAGCCGGTAATGCTTTAAACATGGTGTTTAGCCCTTATGTCTAATGATTGGAATGGCGCACGTTAACAGGTGCCGTGTAGTGCTGCAAGTGTCGGGCTGCGGCCTGTGAACTTAAGCAAATACTGATGGTCCTGAGGAAGTGAACCTGTATCGGGAGCTTAACGCATGCGGATGACGCAATTCTTAATCAGCCTGTTTATTGTTCTGTCGAGTTTCAATGCAGTGGCGGCCCTGCCGCAAACCGTTGAGGGTCAGCCCTTGCCGTCACTGGCGCCCATGGTGGAGCGTGTGACGCCGGCGGTGGTCAATATCTCCACCCGCAGCCACATGAATGTGCGCCAGAATCCCCTGCTTAACGATCCGTTTTTCAGACGCTTTTTCCGCGCGCCGCCCCAGCAGCAGCCGCAAACCCAGCAGAGTCTGGGTTCAGGTGTCGTCATCGATGCCGAGCGCGGTTATGTCATCACCAATCATCACGTCATCGGGCGCGCCGATGAAATTACCGTTACCCTGCGTGACGGGCGCGAACTCAAGGCCGAACTGGTCGGATCCGACCCGGAATCGGATGTCGCCATACTGCGCGTGCCGGCGGAGAACCTGACGGCCATCCGGCTGGCGGATTCGGATCAGCTCAAGGTCGGTGATTTCGTGGTCGCCATCGGCAATCCCTTCGGCCTGGGACAGACCGTAACTTCCGGCATCGTCAGTGCCCTGGGCCGTAGTGGTCTGGGTATCGAAGGGTACGAAGATTTCATCCAGACCGATGCCTCCATCAACCCGGGTAATTCCGGTGGCGCACTGGTCAATCTGAATGGCGAACTGGTGGGTATGAACACCGCCATTCTGTCACCGGGCGGCGGCGGTAACGTGGGCATCGGTTTTGCCATTCCTACCAATATGGTGAAAGCGGTTCACCAGCAACTGGTGGAACACGGAGAAGTACGCCGCGGCGTGCTGGGTGTGGTCACCCAGGATCTGAGTTCGGATCTGGCTCAGGCGTTTGGCATCAATGCCCGCAAGGGCGCGGTGATCGCCCGGGTGGTACCCGATTCGCCGGCCGATCAGGCGGGGCTGAAACCGGGTGACGTGGTGGTGGATATCAATGGTCGCGAAATCGACAGCGCCATGGATATGCGCAATACCATCGGCCTGCTGCGCATCGGTCAGCAGCTGAAGATCAATGTGTTACGTGAAGGTCGCCAGAAACAACTGCTGGCAACGATCGAAGAGCCGAAACAGCAGGCGATGCCGGGCGATAAAATTCATCCGCGCCTGGCCGGTGCGGTACTGGGCCAGGTGCAGGACCCGGATGACAGCAGTGTGTGGCGTATTGTGGTGCTGGAAGTGGCCCAGGGCAGCCCGGCCTGGTATTCCCGGTTACGGGAAGGTGACATGATTCTGTCGGTGAATCGACAGCCTGTTCATGAACTTAACACATTGAAGAAATATGCAGGTAACAGTCGTCAGTTATTATTGAATATACAACGTGGCTCGACTGCACTGTTTGTGTTGATTAAATAGTGGTCCAGCGCCGGGTTTCAACCCGGCGTGTTTTTTTCCACCCAGCGCTGGCCGTCCGGCAGTGTTTCTTTTTTCCAGAATGGCGCCCTGGATTTCAGTTCTTCCATCAGGAATCGGCAGGCCTCGAAAGCGGCGGCGCGGTGTGCCGACCAGACTGCGGTCAGCACGATAGGATCGTTGGGCTGAATGTCGCCGATACGGTGAATGATCAGGCCGTCCATAAGGTCCCAGCGTTCACTGGCCTGCTCGCAGATTTTGTGCAGATAGTTTTCGGTCATGCCCGGGTAATGTTCCAGAGTCATCGCCTGCACCTGATCGCCTTCGTTGAAGTCGCGCATGGTACCGATGAAACTGGCCAGCGCACCGTATTGCCCCGGTGTCAGCTGCTCGGCCTGGTAGTCGGCCAGCGCCTGTAAGGGATCGAAGGCTTCGGGGGCGATGATCACGCGCATATCAGCCTCCGGTCACCGGTGGAAAAAACGCCACTTCGTCGCCGTCCCGTACCGCCTGTTCAGGGTCCACATATTCCATATTCACCGCGCACAGGGTATTGTCGGGCATGGCCATCTGGTCCGTGGCCTGTTGCCAGACGTCGCCGACGGTCGCCACCTGGGCGGCTTCGATCTGCATGTCGCCATGACCCACCTGTTCGCGGAGACTGGCGAAGAATTTTACCTGGATGGTCATTCGAATTTCCCGGGGCCTTCTGCTAGGCTAGGCCTCCCGCAAGTGTAAGGTATCGAGATGAGCGACAAACTCACCCATTTCAATGCATCCGGCGAAGCGCATATGGTCGACGTGGGTGCTAAAAACGAAACCCGCCGTCAGGCGATCGCCGATGGACGTATCTATATGTTACCGGAAACCCTGCAACTGATTAAGCAGGGGACCCACAAAAAAGGCGATGTACTGGGCATTGCCCGGATCGCCGGTATCATGGCGGCGAAAAAAACCGCCGACCTGATCCCCCTGTGTCACCCCATCGCCCTGACCCACGTGGATGTGGAGCTGCAGGCGGATGACGCCATGCCGGGCGTGTACTGCAAGGTGACCGTGGAATGCAAGGGGGTGACCGGCGTGGAAATGGAAGCGCTGACCGCGGTGCAGGTGAGTCTGCTGACCATTTATGACATGTGCAAGGCGGTGGATCGCGGTATGCGCATGAGCGATATTCAGCTGTCTAAAAAAACCGGTGGTAAATCCGGTACCTGGGAGCGTGGCGGGGAATAGGTCTTCTACGATGCCCGGCTGCGGTTTGCAGACAGGCATCGTGGTGAAGATATCTTTATTTGATGGTCGCCAGTGCCGCGGCGTAATCCGGCTCCTGGGCGATTTCCGGTACCTGCTCGGTATAGATGACCTTGCCGTCGCCGTCCACGATCACGATGGCGCGTGACATGATGCCGGTCAGGGGGCCGTCGGTAATTTCTACACCATATTGTTTGCCGAAATCAGCCGATCTGAATGTCGACAGCGAAACCACCTTGTCTAGCCCTTCCGCACCGCAAAAACGCGCATGCGCAAACGGCAGGTCGGCGGAAATGCATAACACATTCACCCCGTCTATACCGCCAGCGTCTTCATTGAATTTACGGACCGACGCGGCACACACCGGCGTATCGATGCTGGGAAAAATATTGAGTACGCGAATACCGGAGAAGTCGCCGAGGCTGACATCGGAGAGATCGGTATTGGCAAGGGAAAAATCAGGTGCCGAGCTGCCGATCGCCGGTAACTCGCCAACCGTGTGAACAGGATTACCTTCTAATGTGATACTGGCCATGCTGGACTCCTTTTATTGTCTTGTCGATGTGGGCTCATGGTAATACAGCATTCTGACAATACAACCATTCAAACCGTAGTTGTATGTCTGGCTGTAAACGGTGCAGGATCAGGAGGCGGCGCGTCATTACGGATCACGGGAGGTGTAGCGTCGCTGCAATTCGAGTACCTCCACTTCGTAATCCAGATACCAGTTATCACGCCCCTGCAATTGTGCGCGTTGATGCTCCGGGTCCTGACGCCAGGCGCGAATATCGCGCTCTGAGTTCCAGTAAGAAATGGAAATTTCGAAATCGTTTTCGGTGCTGCTGACAAAATCGAGGCAGCCATATTGCTGCATGGCTAACTCACGCATGCGATGCGCCGTTTCGTAATAGGCGTCATCCAGTGGTCTGAGGCGTGCCTTGAATATGACTGCATACATAAGTATGGCTTCGCTTTTGCGGGCGTTGCACTGTATTGACCGGTCAGTGCAACGCCGGTTCCGTCGATAAGTCCGCGCGAATAATGATTAGCCTTTCATCAGCGTACCGACACCTTCGTCGGTGAACAGTTCCAGAAGAACGGCGTGAGGTACGCGACCGTCGATAATGTGCGCCATGCGCACGCCGGATTTAACCGCATCCAGTGCACAGCTAACCTTTGGCAGCATGCCGCCGTGAATCGTGCCGTCCTCGATATAGCCGTCGACCTGGCGTGCATCGAGACCGGTCAGCAGTTTGCCCTGCTGGTCGAGAATGCCCGGTGTATTGGTGAGCAGTAACAGTTTTTCCGCGTTCAGCACCGATGCCAGTTTTCCGGCCACCAGGTCGGCGTTGATGTTGTACGACGCACCGTCCTCGCCGACACCGATGGGCGCAATAACCGGAATGAAATCGTCGTCGTCGAGCATGGCCACTACCGACGGATCGATAGTATTGACTTCGCCGACATGGCCCAGGTCGATGATTTCCGGTTCGTTGAGATCCTCGCGATCCCGGGTAATGGTCATCTTCTTCGCGCGGATCAATCCGCCGTCCTTGCCGGTTAAGCCCACGGCGCGGCCACCCTGCTGATTGATCATGGTGACGATGCTTTTGTTGACCAGTCCGCCGAGCACCATCTCAACTACATCCATGGTTTCGCGATCAGTGACGCGCATGCCCTGAACGAATTCGGATTCCTTGCCGATACGTTTTAACAATTCACCGATCTGAGGGCCGCCGCCATGCACAACAACCGGATTGACGCCAACCTGTTTGAGTAGCACGATGTCGCGTGCAAAACCCTGTTTCAGGTTTTCGTCGGTCATGGCGTTACCGCCGTATTTGATGACCACGGTTTTGCCGTTCAGTTTCTGCAAATAAGGTAAGGCTTCGGAGAGTACCTTAACGACATTGCCGGCTTTCGTATTATCCAATGTGGTTTCCTTTAAAACGGTATGGACAGGCTCGCATCGGTTGCGGCAATCTGTTCACGGAATTTGTTTTTCACTTCAGTCAGGCTGTCTTCGTCATCCGCTTCAAAACGTAGCACCAAGCAGGGCGTGGTGTTGGAGGGACGAATCAGGCCCCAGCCTTTTTCCCATGTTACACGCATGCCATCGATGGTGGAAATATCCACCGCATCGTCGAAGCTGGCCTGCGACTTGAATTGGTCCATGAATGCGTAATGAGCACCGTCCTGTTTGAAATGAATTTGCAGCTCGGGCGTGTTGCAACTGTCCGGTAGCTTGCCGAAGACTTCGGCGGCACTGGCTTGTTTTTTACTGAGAATCTCCAGCATGCGCGCGGCGCTGTACAAGCCGTCGTCGAAACCGTACCAGCGTTCTTTGAAAAATATGTGGCCGGACATTTCACCTGCCAGTAGTGCGCCGGTCTCTTTCATTTTGGCCTTGATCAGGGAGTGGCCGGTCTTCCACATC
>CBDULQ010000232.1:0-5457 GCA_965368115.1 uncultured Gammaproteobacteria bacterium
GTATGTCCACCCTGCATATTCCATGTCTCTAAAATCATATTTAAGTATCCCTGTTGGTGAAAAATAAAATCACGGGTTCAACTAGCAGGTTCGATGACTAATGAAAGGCGCGCAGGATACCGTCGCAGGCATACACATACACATTACCGTCACGACCGATACTCGGAGGACTCAACGTATCCAGACCTGCCGAGACATCGAGCTCGTAATGCCAGCGTTCACTGCCATCCACCGCATTCAGCGCATAGAACATGCGCTCCTTGGTGGCTACATACAGCGTGCCATCACTGGACAATGCCATGGAGGACTGAATCTGTGCGTTGGCATCGAAACGCCAGTTCACCTGGCCGGTTTCGGCATCCAGCGCATATACGGCACCATCCCATCCACCGTTTTCCCAGCTCGCGATGTAAACCGTGCCCTCGGCATCGACACTGGCCGAAGCGCCGATACCGTAATTCAGATACCCGTCGAGGTCGCTCTCCCATTTGAGCTGACCATCGGGTGTGACGGCATAGAATCGTGAAGAGGCATTTCCGGTAAATGAAGAGATATAAATTGTACCTTCGGCATCAACGATTGGACTGGCCCCGGAAAAACCACCGAGTAGAATTTGCCAGCGTTCACTGCCGTCACGGGCATCCACCGCATACAGCCGACCGGAATAGTCGCGCACGTATAAGGTATCCTGGTCACCGAAGTTGACTGCGCTGCGGGTAGTGTCGGCCAGCGCGAAGGGTGCCGCCCATTTTTCGGTGCCGTCGGGATTCAAGGCAATCAACACACTGTTCACCCCATTAAGGGTACCGACGTAAATACTGCCATCCGGTCCTATTGTTGCGGCTGCTGTAACCTGTGTACCCGTGGCATAGCGCCAGCGCATTTGCCCATCAGGATCAAGCGCATAGATATGACCGCTATCGTAACCGGACACATAAATCGTTCCGTCTGCGGCCACTACAGGTGTCGCCGCGATACTGGCCGAATCAGTCTGGAAGGACCACAGGATATGACCATCCAGCGCGCTCAGTGCATAGAGCCGACCATTCGCCGCTGAACCGATATACAGGGTACCGTCCGCAGCCATGGCAATGGCTGATTGAAAATTAGTGCTCACACTGCAGTGATTACTGGTGAAAGCCGCTTCCCAGTTCAAGGCGCCGCGCATGCCGGAAGTTGATTGTGGGTAGAGGGAACCTATGCCCTGACGATTGCCGAGAAAGAAAGGCCAGGCGGCGTAACCCGTGTAATTTAAATCCACCTGGCCCAAACTGGTTTGCTGGCCGTTGCTGACCTGCAGGTCGATGCGATATTGTCCGGCCAGCCCTGGCGTCCAGGTCGCACGGGCACCGCTTGCCACTGATGCCCCTGCATACAACCAGTCGTATTGCAGCGGGCTCGATTGCGGATCACTGGCACCGGCTTCCAGTCGTAACGCTTCGGCAATGGGTCGCGCACTAATCAGCAGGCGTTTGATCAACGGCGCAGCACTGCCCGGTGGCGGCAGACTGACACGCCCCCTGGCCTGTGCGCCGTAATAATCGCTCACTTTTAAGTGCAGCTCATCATTTACGCTCGCAATCTCGGGAATCAGTTGAATACCGCTGTCATCCTGGAGCTGTTCGATGCGCCAGCCCTGCGTAACAGTCCAGTCTTTCTGAAAGCGTGTAGCCGACGGGTGTTCGGTCTGAAATTCTGCCTGCAAAATGGCACTTTCGAATAGTGGCGATGTGAGCAGGTATCCCTGAGGAAAACGCTCCGCTGTTCCATCGCCACCACAGGCGTTGAGTGTCAGGATGCTGAACAGGACACAGCCCGGCATTAAAATTCGACGAGTCGGTAACATGCGCCTCGATTACTCCATACAGCCAATCAGGCTGCCATGCTAGCGCCTCGAACCAGACCCGGCTTTGCTCAGAGTTCACCTTCGCTGTACTTTGGCCGTGCGCTTTGCGAATCACCAACGGAAACCGGTTCGATTGATCACCTGGCCTTGCGGTAGGCCCCGGGCGCCTCATCGAAGTATTGTTTGAAGCAACGATTGAAGTGAGTGATGTTGGTGAAACCGGCGTGTACGGCAAGCGCAGTGATGGACAGATGGTCCAGTGCCGGATTACGCAGATCGGCGGCCACACGCTGTAAACGTCGTTGCCGCAAATGATCCTGAAAACAGAATTCGTGCTGTGCAAACAGTTTGTACAGATAACTTCGAGAAATGCCGAACACCTGCAACAGATGTGAGGGTTCCAGATCGCTGTCGCCAAGATGTTCGTCGATGTAGGCCAGAATGCGGCGAAAACGCAGCTGCATCAGACTGGGTTCGGCCTGCTCCTGACCATCACCGGAGGCACGAAAGGCCAGTGACAACAGGGCCAGTAGCTGATTTGCCAGCATCTGTCGTAATTCGATATCGGCACCTCCCGCGATCACGGCAGGCAGGTCATGACAGAAGCTACGCACCATCAATCCCACACCTCGATCCAGTGCTGCGATACGCAGGCCCTTCTGTTCGGCAACCTCAAGTCGATGCGCCAGACAATGGCGTGGAATCGCCACGGTAATACCCCCTCCCTGATGCGCATGGCGGTAACGCAACGGTCGTGTGGTGTCGAACAGCACCATAGCATTTTCCTTTACTTCCTGTCGCATACCATCCTGTTCGACAATCGACCGCTGACGCGGAATGCCCAGCACATAATGTCCCAGGTGATCGGTGGCGATATGCTGCCGGGTTCGCACACCCTCGATCGCCGACAAACAGGATATGCCGAATATCAGCTCACCCAGGCGCGCGCCCTGTAACTGAGCCTGAAAAGGCGAATGATGATCCAGTCGCCGAATGTCAAACTGCACATGACGTTGGCTGTTCTGGGCTCGCCAGTACTCGAAACGCTCGTCTTCGGGGATATCGCAGGTGGATAAAATCTGATCCATAAAAACTCCCGGGAAAGCGCTATCATACCTCAGCGTATCGGGATTGCTGCAATCGGAATCTAGCGGGAATATTACTCAATTCACAGTGATCGAATATCGCAACCCAGTGCTTTGAGATGCTTGCTAATCCCATTCAGATGACTGCCTTGCCAGTAGATCTGACCGCAATCGGCACAACGATAAAACGTGTCATAAAATTGAATGGTTTTCGGTTCCAGCCGATCCAGGATATCGTTCTTGTGTACAGTCTCCAGCCGGCCATTACACTTGATACACCGCGAAAACGGCTGTAGTCGGGATTTGAGCTGATAGTGCCGGATCACATCCCGGACCTGTTCAAATGGGTCTGAATCACGGATAAAGTGACCGTAAGTCACTCGTCTGTAAAATAGTAGTCGACGATCCCGAGTCAGCAGAATGCGATGTTCAGCGGCGGATATATCCGCCAGTTCGGGATCGGTGTAGTCATTGCGATAGAGCACATCCAGACCCAGCAGCCGAAGCCAGCGCGCCAGTTTTCCCAGATGCACATCGAGCACAAAATGCGGGTCGGGCAGTTCCGCGCGTAATAGAACCGGTTTCTCGACGTCCGAAGGTATAAAAACCGGGTAGACTTCCACCCGGTCACCATCACAGAGCCGATAATCAAACCCGACCCCACCACCGTTTACCGTCAGCATCATGACTTCGGTGTGTGGCACGCCAAGCGCCTCGACTGGATCCTTGATGCCCGGATGATGATCGAACCGGTATATCACACTTTGTCCCCGATGCTGAACAGGAAGAAACTCGTTGAGTTCGCCATGAAAGCGAAAACGGGCAAGATGAGCTGGAGAGACTTTCGACATTCAGGAAATATTAAGGCACACCGTACCACCCGGTCTATGGCTGAACACAGCTTGAGGAGAAAATAATAAAAACCGGGTTTTCCCTGCGAACAGTGGCCTGATTATACAGACGTGGTCGATATTCCGCGCTAGAGACTTTTAATCCATTGATTGAAGGTATTGGTCCTGATCAACTGGGCATAATCGGGGTCACGTTCGAATCGGTCACGCGAAAAACTGTAGGAAAATGCCTTGTGCATCACGTCCAGTACCAGCACCGCATCCTCGTACTGACGCTGACGCACCAGTTCATCGAATAGCAGCCAGTAGGTATTTTCGTAACCGACATCGTGATTGATCAATTTCAGGCACATGGCATAGAATTTCTTGGTTTGACCCATTTCCTGATACATCACGGCTTTTAGCAGGTAAAAACCGGTATCCGGCCCGATACGTTTCTCCGCACTTTCGATTGACTCCAGCGCCTTCTGGTATTGTTTACGTTCGAAATAGTAATCCATGAACAACAGGTCAAAACGCTCGTCATTCTTGAACTGGTCATAAAACAGCTGCAGGCTTTCCTGATAGGCCTTACCTCCCTTCGTACCACCAAGAATGACCATACGCAGACCATACACCGGATTATTTTTATAGTTGGGTGGCAGCTGTTTATAATATTCGATTGCAGTGCGGACGTCCTGATTCTTCAATGCAATAATGTAGGTAAACAGGGTTTTGATATCTTTCTCGTCTTGCGAGCCTTTCTCGACCTGCCCCCGGGCGACTTTCTCATCGAAAGCCTGAAGATCGAGGGCTACGGATCGCATCATGTCCGATGTGAGTACATTCTTGACCTGGTCCTTCCAGTTAAAGATTCGTATACCGTCGCTAGCTTCGTACAGATAGAATTCGATCAGCTGAATACCTCGGCTGGAAATGAAATCATTACGCAGCAGACATTTTGCACTGTTCCCCTGTTGAGAAAAACGTATCACATCCCACTTGCTGCCTCGTGTGTCCGCCACCAGCCCTCTGGGCAGGTCCTTGATAGACTCCTGCATACGTGCCTTGATCGCCCGAAACGAGCGGGTGTTGCTCCGCACTCCGAGAAACACATTGTCGCTGAATTTCTGCTCATCAAAATGAGCCAATATAAATGTATCGGCATCGCCGGACAGCTTGCCACTCAGTACTTCACAAAATCCGCTCAGACTCTGTTCATCCGGCCGCTCCAATTTTGTATTCGGAGTCGAATCGGCGGTCTGACGCGTTGAATTGCTTACACAGGCTGATAACAGACTGAGGGAAAAAGCCAGTAACAGATATTTAACCATATACATATTACTCCGACAGTGCTTCCAGGCGTCGCTTGAGGGTCAGTATTTCCCGATATCCGGGAACGCTGCCGGGATCGACAAATTTGACGTGGTAACTCCAGTTCTCCTTGATCTTGTCACGCAACTCCAGGTAACTGTCGATGTCGTCCTTTTCAACACGGTCGTTCAGGGTTTTGAAGCTGGCCTTGTGCACATAGACATTGTCCGCATATGAATCCCGATATTCATATTTGATCACATCGCTTTCGAATTTGACCGGGTCGGGGTCAAGCTTCAGGCCCACATCTTCAGGAAAATGAACACGGGTCTGGTGATTCACGGAAACAGGGGCTCCCAGATAAAATGGCGACTGTCTGTTC
>CBDULQ010000233.1:0-5369 GCA_965368115.1 uncultured Gammaproteobacteria bacterium
GAAGCGTTCCGCAAGAATTATCCCAAACATGAATTGCAGCCGGACGTTACCAAGAAGCTGGCGGTGGTTTACAAGGAAGACAAGAAATATCTGCAGGCGGCAGCGGAGTTCGAACGCATCGAGACCGAAACCAAAGACGATGCTTTGCGTCGCGAAGCACTGTTGCAGGCGGCTGAACTTTATGAGCTGGCCGAAGACAAGGATCGTGCCCTGGCGGTATATCTCAAGTATGTGAAGTATTTCCCGAAACCGCTGGAGTTTGCCGTAGAGACACGGCAGAAAATCGCTGATATCTATAAACTCAAGGGCGACGATAAAAAATACCTGGCCGAGTTGAAAGCGATTGTCAGCAGTGATAGCAAGGCCGGCGCCGAACGAACCGACCGCACTCGCTTCCTGGCTGCGAAAGCGGCACTGGTGCTGGCTGAACCGCTTCTCAAACGTTATCAGGATGTGAAGCTGGTCAAACCGTTCAAGAAGAACCTGAACAAAAAGAACAAGCTGATGAAACAGGCCATCGCTGCGTATACCAAACTGGTCGACTACGAAGTGGGCGAAGTGACTGCGGCGGCAACCTATCACATTGCGGAGATTTACCTGCATTTCAGTCGCGCGCTGATGGGTTCCGAACGTCCTGATAATTTGAACGCCCTGGAGCTGGAGCAATACGAACTGGTTATCGAAGAACAGGCCTTCCCGTTCGAAGAGAAGGCGATCAAGGTTCACGAAAAGAATCTGGAACTGCTTGATGTCGGTATCTACAATGACTGGATCGACCGGAGCCTGGGTAAACTGGCCGGTCTGTTGCCGGCACGTTATGCCAAGCCGGAAGTGACCAGCGAGTATGTGGAAACGATTTTACCGGTTGAAAAACTCGAGGTCGCTCCGGAACCTGAAGCGCCGGCGTCCGAAACACCTGAGCAGCCGCCTGCAGAAAAAGAAACCGCAGCATTATGAAAACCGTGATTACACATCGACTGAAAAATATTGGACACTACCTGGGCGGAATGCTGGCGGTGTTAATGGCTTTGGCGCTGGCGTCCTGTGGTGGTGCGCCGACAACCAGACCCGAAACCACGACTGTCGAGCAGACTAAACTGACGGTTGCCGATATTGATTCAGATACACAGGAAGCCTTCGATGAAGCGCTGGGGCTGCTGAAAGAGGAAAAATACGATGCCGCCATCGCGCTGCTCAAGCAGCTGGTTGAAAAAGAGCAGCGATTTGCCGCGCCCTATGTCAACCTGGGTATGGCTTATTTGAAGAAGGATGAACGCAAGCTGGCCGAGGAAAACCTGCGCAAGGCGCTGGATATCGATCTTGGTCATCCGGTGGCTAACAATGAGCTGGGTCTGTTGTACCGGAAACAGGGACGTTTCGATGAAGCCCGCAAGGCATATCAGAATGCCCTTATTGTACATCCGGACTATTTACCGGCCCGAAAAAACCTGGGAATTTTATGCGAAATATACCTGCGTGATCTAAACTGTGCATTAGAACAGTTCGAACAATACCAGGAATACGTCCCGGACGATAAGACGGTGAATATCTGGGTGGCGGATCTCAAACGAAGATTGGGTCAATAGGTGATGTTATGAATCGTTCCCATATCGCCATACTATTCATTCTCGTGTCTGGATTCTTAGCTCCGGTGTTCGCCGAGGACAAGAAAGACGACGAGGTCAAAGATCTGTCCGGTATCTCAATCATAGGTAACAAGGAAGCGCCTAAGTCTCTGTACATTGTGCCGTGGAAAGATTCCGAGGTGGGTGTGGAGTCGAGCCTGACTTCCGGACTGCTGGATGAATCCATGAAGCCGGTCGACAAGGATGTGTTTATGAGGGAGCTGGAATACTATCAACTGAGTCGGTAGAGGATAGATGCAGGGAGCGGTCGCTGCCAGAGTGGGCTATTCAGGTGGCGACAATCAGTTTGCGGTAAACCGGAAATTATCGGTCTGCAAGCTGAATTTATTTGTAGTGTGAGACCGGCAGACAGTTTTTCTGCTACAAGTAGATTTCGAAATATTGAGGGCTATTATTGATGATTTGGGGGCCTGCCGTAGACATGTTTGAAATTATTTTTTCGAACCGTGAGCTTATCCCGGGTTCCTTTCGTATTCATGCGAGGAGTACATAATGGAAGTCATTTATACAATTGTGCGATTTTTCCAGACCGGGGGTGCATTCATGTATCCCATTCTGTTCGTATTTGCGATCGGTCTGGCAATTTCGATTGAGCGCTGGATCAAGCTCAGCAACGTGCGACGAGTCAACCGGCGAATGTGGGATCAGGTGCACCCGATTCTCGAAGAGGGTGAATTCGACAAGGCTCGTGAACTCATTGCCGACGACGATTCTACCGTCAGCCAGTTGCTGAACATGGGCCTGGCTCGCCAGGGGTCGGTGCGACGCCGTGACGACATCGAAATCGCCATGGAAGAGAGCATGATGGAAATCATTCCCCAGCTCGAAAAGCGTACGCCATATGTAGCGCTGTTTTCCAACATCTGCACCCTGCTCGGACTACTCGGTACCATCATGGGTCTGATCGAGGCGTTTACCGCAGTGGCCAACGCCAACCCGGCGGAAAAAGCCGACCTGCTGTCCGCCAGTATCTCGGTAGCGATGAACACGACTGCATTTGGTCTGATGGCGGGCATCCCGCTGCTGATCGTCCATGCTCTGCTGACCTCGAAGACCGGTGAGATCGTCGATAGCCTGGAAATGGCTTCGGTTAAAACGCTGAACATTATTTCCGAGTTCGCCAAACGTCAGGCTGCACTGGCTGCTAAGAATGGCTAGAAGACGACATTACAGGCGGATGGACAAGGAGCCACCCGAACTGAACATCACCTCATTTCTGAATCTGATGGTGGTGCTGGTTCCTTTTCTGTTGATTACCGCGGTGTTTTCCCGCATCACCATCATGGAGCTTAACCTGCCTACCGGTGCCGGTAGTTCGTCGCCGCAGCAGATCAAGTTGAGCATCGAGGTGATCGTGCGTGAAAAAGGCCTGGAAATCGGCAATGGGAGAGCGATCCTCGCACGTTATCCCAAGGTCGATGACGCCTATGATCTCAAGTCTTTGACTGAATACCTGTTAAAACTGAAAGAGAAATATCCGGATAAAACTGATGCTACCGTGCTCATGGAAGCGGACATCGAATACGACTATCTGGTCAAGGTGATGGATGCGGTGCGTTCGGCGGAAGTGCGCCTGCCCGGTAAGGAAGAGATCGAAAAAGTGGCTCTGTTCCCGGATATTTCCATAGGGGATGCACCCTGATGGCCAATGATTCTCGCCGCATGAAGCGCATGGCGCGCAGCAAGAACAAGAAGCCGCCTGCACTCAACCTGGTTTCACTGATGGATGTATTCACCATTCTGGTGTTCTTCCTGCTGGTGAACTCATCGTCCAGTGATGTGCTGGAACCACCCAAGGAAATTACACTGCCCGATTCTGTGGTGGAGACCAAGCCGCGGGAAACCGTGGTTATTCTGGTCACGGAAGAAGCGATTCTGGTGCAGGGCGAACCGGTTGCGTTGATGCCGGATGTGTTGCAATCCAAGGGGAATGAAATTCCTGAAATCAAGGACACGCTGTTGCGTCAGCGGAAAAAAGTCATCGGTGTCAGCACCAAGACGGTTGCTGAGAGTAAAGAAGTGACCATCCTGGCTCATAAAACCATACCGTTTAAAGTTCTGAAGAGAATTATGTCCAGCTGTACTGCGGCCGGATACGGCAAGATTTCGCTTGCAGTCATTCAGAAGGCTTCGCAAACCAGTTAGAGCAGATTAGTGAATCAAGAAGTCGCACAGGAAAAGATCAAGATCAATCAGAAGATCGAAGCCGCTCAGGAGCGTATTACCGAGCTGGAGAATGATCTGCGCGAGGTTGATATTGAGCTTGATGGTTATTTCGCCGAGCGCCAGAAATATGTGCTGATCAGCGAAATCAACGATCGCCTGGACAAACTGGGCAAGCTGGGCGGCTCCGCCCTGTTCTGGGGTGAAGACAAGGCGCCGGATTATCACCGGCAGCAATACGATCGCGTCAATCACCTGATCATCAATTACGATGAAAAAGTAAACCAGCTGCAGGGACAGCGCGAACAGATCAAGGAAGACATCCAGAGTGTGATCGCGCAGATCAACATTCTGAACGAAGAGATTGTCATTCTTCAGGAACGTGCTGAAGAGCGTAAGCACGAGTTCATCATCGAACGTGAAATGACCGTGCAGCCGTACCGGCCCATGGCCATGCCCTGGTCGGTACAGGGAGAAGATGAACGACGCTTCCGCAAGGCGATTTTGCTGGCCCTGTTCATCACCATTATTCTCGGTATCCTGATTCCCATGTGGCATTTGCCGATTCCCGATCGTGAAGAAGTGGTGGAGATCCCTGAGCGCCTGGCCAAGTTGATCGTAGAAAAGGAACCGCCACCACCACCGCCGCCGCCGGTCGAGAAGAAACTCGAAGAACTCAAACCCGAAGAAGAGAAGCGGCCGCGTAAAGAAGCGCCCAAACCGAAGACCGAAGTGGCCAAGAAGGCGCGTAAGAAAGCTGAAAATGCAGGCCTGCTGGCCTTCAAGGATAACTTCGCCAACCTGATGGATGACGATACCGAGAAGAAACTCGGCTCCCAGGCGCGGATACGTAGCGCCGGTCAGAAGGCCGCCAAGGCGACCCGTTCTATTGTGACTGCACAGGCGGAAGGTGCCAGCGGCGGTATCAATACCGCAGCATTGAGTCGCAACGTTGGCGGCGGCGGTAGTGTCGAAGGCGTCGAATTCTCGCGGGTGGAAAGTGCCATTGGCAGTGATTTCTTCGGCGAAGAGCGACCGCTCAGCGAGGGCCCCGGTCCGTCGCGTACCGACGAAGAAATCCAGATCGTATTCGATCGATATAAAGCGGCGCTGTACCGCATCTATAACCGTCAGCTGCGCACCAATCCGACTCTGCAAGGCAAGCTGGTGTTGAAGCTGACCATCGAGCCGGATGGCACCGTTTCGAAGTGCGAGCTGGAGAGCAGCGATATGAATGCGCCGGCTCTGGAATCGAAGATCGTCGATCGAGTCAAGCGGTTCAATTTCGGGCCCAAGGAAGGCGTACCGGCCATCACTATTCGCTACCCAATCGACTTCCTGCCGGCGACCTGATTGCGTTTAATGGATCGGGTCCCGGCGTCGGGTTCATCCGGGTTCTCCGGGTCGCTCCAATTGATAAAAGAATAATTTCGGACAGAAGGTGGCCGATCGGCGTTTTTCGCCGGTTATGTGTCGGATATCACATACCACCCGACCCTTTTTTATGGACTGAAATCTTGACAAATGATATGTTCTTGATCATAAAAATTTATATAAAAC
>CBDULQ010000234.1:0-5357 GCA_965368115.1 uncultured Gammaproteobacteria bacterium
ATTTTATAAGATAACAGGACCCGAAACCGACATCCGAAGGGCTCGTGAAACATGTGATCTATTTTATTAAGTAGCTTGCTTATATTATTGATTTTAAATAGATCAACATCGACAAAAAACCGTTATGAAGCCCAGCGACCTGTATCAACAACACTCTCTGCTGAACAACTTTCAGGCCGATCCCGCGCAACAGCAGGCCATGCAATTGTTCGACGATTTACAGCAGGCACTGCTGCTCGAACAACATCGGCAGCAGGATAGTTTTCAACGCCTGAAAGCCTTGTTCACATCGCAGCCCACGCCACCCACCGGCCTGTATATCTGGGGCGGCGTGGGACGTGGCAAGACCTGGATGATGGATATGTTTTTCGACGCCCTGCCCCTGCAGCAGAAAATCCGTCTGCACTTTCATCACTTCATGCAGGGCATTCATGATCAACTCACTTTACTCAAGGGCCAGCGCAATCCGCTGAAACTGGTGGCGCGACAATTTGCACGCCGTTATCGCCTGCTCTGCCTGGACGAATTTCACGTCGCCGATATCACCGATGCCATGTTGCTGTACGGTCTGCTCGAAGCCCTGTTTCAGGAAGGCGTGTGCCTGGTGGCGACATCCAATCAGCCACCCGGCGAACTCTACAAAAACGGCCTGCAACGGGACCGCTTTCTGCCCGCCATCGACCTGCTCGAACAACATACCCGGGTGGTCAATATCGACGGCGGCATCGATCATCGCCTGCGCCTGCTTGAACAGGCCGACACCTGGTACGACAGCCAGCTTCAGGAGACTGAATCCCGGTTGCGTCGCCGCTTTGCCGAACTGGCGCCCACCGAAGTCAGCGAGCAGGTGCTGCTGCACATCAACTACCGCAACCTGGAAGCCCGTTGCTGCGCCGACGACCTGGTCTGGTTCGATTACAGCACCCTGTGCGACGGCCCCCGCGCCGCCGCCGATTACATTGAGATTGCACGCCGTTTTCACACCCTGTTCCTGTCCGCAGTACCGGTTATGGACGAGAGCACGGATGACCTGGCCAGGCGCTTCGTGAACATGATCGACGAATTCTACGACCGCAACCTGAAACTCATCGTCAGCGCGGCCGCCGACCCGCATCATCTCTATGAGGGCCAGCAACTCGCATTTGAATTCGAGCGCACCGCCAGCCGCCTGGAAGAAATGCGCAGCCATGCCTACCTGGCCCGCCCACATAAACCCTGAACCGCCCGGCTCAGGACAAATTCCCCGGAAGCAGGTATGATGAAGGGCTTTCCGCAACGCTCTGGTGATCGACGATTGTGATATTGAGCAGGTTATTGTTTCCCGTCTTGCTACTGCTGAGCCTGCCCCTCGGTACGGCCCAGGCAGCCAGAAGCACAGCCGATCCACTGGCTTTCGATGACACCCCGCTACGCGAAGCGCTGGAACTGCCGGACTGGTTCAAACTGAGCTTTCTGGATTTACAGGACAGCCTGGACGAAGCCCTGGCTTCGGGCAAACGTGGTCTCATCGTTTACTTCGGGCGCAAGGACTGCCCCTATTGCCAGGCACAGCTGGAGATCAACTGGGGCGAGAAGGACATCGTCGACTACACCCGCGCCCATTTCGATGTGATTGCCATCGACGTTACCGGCCTGCGCACCGTAACCGATTTCGACGGCCGCACCTACTCGGAACGTGAATTCGCCGCGCGCATGCGCACCGACTTTACCCCCTCGTTGCTGTTTTACGAATCCCATGGCCGCCTGGCCCTGCGCCTGCCCGGCTTTCGCCCGCCCTATCAGTTTCGTGCCGCACTGGAATACGTGGCCGATCATCATTACCTGAACGAACCCTTCGGCGATTACCTGGCCCGTGCCGAACAGGCACTGAGTTTCGGCCAGAAGGAACTCAACGAAAACGAAGCCTTCCTGCCACGCCCGTTTTTCCTCGACCGCAGCCAGCAAAAAGGCAAGCGGCCGCTGGTGGTGTTCTTCGAACACCCGGTCTGCCACGCCTGTGACGTCCTGCACGGTGGCCCCCTTTCCGACCCCGAAGTCAGCGCCATGCTGCAGCAGATGGATGTTTACCAGATCAACCTCGCCTCCCATGAACCGGTGATCACGCCATCCGGCAAAAAGACCACCACCAACGACTGGGCCCGGGACCTGAAGCTGAGTTTCGCGCCGACGCTGATCTTTTTCGACGAAAACGGCCACGAAATCATTCGCGTGGACTCGGTCATCCGTTTATATCGACTCAACAATGTTCTACTCTATGTATTAAGCAGAGGGTATGAGAAATACCCCACCTTCCAGATGTGGCGACAACATCAGAAGCAATTACGGTGATCAATGGGTAGTGTGTGAATGGATCATGAGAAAGTCAGTCAGGCGGTCGAGGCCATCTGCAACCTTGGCTGCAGCCGCGTCACCAGCATCATCGAAATCCTGGAACAGGACGAGCCGGTGGATCAGGCCCGGGAACTGGACAGCGAAGAGCGCACGCTACTGCTCTGCGAACTGAAAGCCATCATGAGCGTTTACGATCACGACTGAGCGAGCCCGTTCAGTAGTTAATCCGATAAGCCAGCAATTGCACCACGCGCGCACGCATCAGCGCACAACGATAAGCCCCCTGCGACATCGGCGCCGAACTGCCGAACTGATGCCGATTCCAGTTCGCTGCAATGAAATCGAATTCCGTATCCCGAAACGCCAGCCAGTGCCGTTGCGCATCCCGCAGCGCGTCCGCCGCAGCCGGCGGCAAAAGCCGGCGTAAATCACCGTAGACCCGGTTCAGTTCCGCATCCAGAAACTGCTGGTAGGCGTGATAGGCCCGGGCATGGTCGCGCGTGGTGTTGTCGGCGCGATCGATGGCATCACGAAACGGCTGCTCGCGTTGTTCAAAAGCATCGACAAGCCCCACCGAATCGGGATTATCGATGGCCCGTACCAACCCGGGGCCGAGCAATCCGAAACACAGCAGCGCCATCGCCATTGTTTGTTTCATCGCTTCACCAGCGCTCATATATATTGTGTGCATAGATATTCCACTCGGCGTTGCGCCGATTCTGCAGACCGCGACTGATGCGCCCCTGGGATTTGTTCCAGGCTTTCCAGGCCTGCTCCAGGCTGGGATAGCGGGTGCGTGCGGCGGGATTGTTAATGAGTCGAAGCACCGAGGAGTTAGCGAAGGCGGAACGGCCGATGTTGAACATGAAGATGATCAGCGCATCGAATTCCTGCGGCTTCAGCGGTACCGTCACCACCGACCTCAGCGCGGAGAGGAACGGCTGCAGATCGTCCTGAAACAGTTGCTCCGCTTGCGCCTCGGTGATGCCGCCGGCAAAACGCGGCCATTCATCGCGGCCGATCAGATGCCCGTAACCGATGGTGGCACCGCGTACCCAGTGATCCACCTCTTCACCGGTCTGGTCGTCATAGGGTTCGGTGGCCAGGGTTTCGATCGCCTTGAGCAGCTCGATCGCCTTGATGCTGATATCCAGCGCCGTAACGGCACGCGCACCGGCGCGGATTTCGATCAGCCGACGCAATGTTCGCCCATCCACATCCACCCGACCATCCGGGTGACTCATACCGAGCAGATGCCGCTGAAACGCCTCGATGCGGTCCTCGGTCTTCTGCCCCGACTGGCCGTCCACCTTGAGCGGGATCAACTCGTCCGGAATATCATATTGATTCAGCAGGTGCTGGATCAGCACCACATCGCTGTAACGATTGACCCCGTCTCGACCGACGGAAGCGGTTATGGTCTGCATGGCGTTCTCCCTGTTCCATTGTTCAGATCCGCTGTCGCGAAATACATCAGGCCCCGACTCGAGGGCACTACAGGATAACCCTGCGCCTCCCGGCATTTTCCCGTGTGCATCACAGATGCCCGATGAGACCGCAGAAAAAAGTTTGAACCCTTTTGCGACTCAATGCTACTCATTAACGAACTTTAAATGGATTAACGGGATTGACCGGTAGTGGGGAAACGCCGGTGAATTCGGCACCGGGAGGAAAAACAATGACTGCACAGGACATACAGATCATTCAGCAGCTATGGTCACGCATCGCACCACAACAGGAGGTGGCCGCGGAACTGTTCTACAAACGGCTGTTTTATCTCGATCCGAGCATCAAGGCCCATATCGGACAGCAATGGCAACAGGCCGGACAACATTATATGACCCTGCTGGACGGGGTGATCCGCCACCTGAGCCAGCCGACGCTACTACCCCTCCATTTACAGGCACTGAAAGATCATCACAGCACCTACCGGATCAGCTCGCGACGCTATTACTGCGTCACCCAGGCGCTGATCTGGACGCTGGAAACCACATTACTGGAAGAATTCGATCAGGCAATCCGTGACGCCCTGCGCGACATCTATCACCAACTGGCCAATACACACCAGGTCGCTCAACGAGAATGCGTCGCCTGACGCACCCAGGTTATGGTGGGTTTATTCCCTTAACGCCACATTGTCCCTCGGGGTCCGCCTTATCCCAGAAGTGGCGAGGGGAATAAATCCACCACCTCCTAACAAGACTGAATTGACTACGAGAGCTCTATTTCATTTGCACAAACTAAAGCGACATGACTTACGCCTGCGAATATTTGAATGGAGATCCTTCAGATCAAGGAACCATAATCAGGTCTGTTATAACGCACCGGGAACCATCAAAATAAGTTACTGCACTATTTAGATACACTGTAATCGGTTTGTTCGTTGCATATGCCGTTAACGCGGCACTCACGAGGTGCTCATCTGACTTTCTGATAGCCGCATAAGATGAATTACAACCACTCTGCAAAAACCCACCCTCAATCTCCAGTTGAAGAATATCATTATGTGTTACACCAAAAGTACTATCTGTCCCGGAAAAATACATTGCAGTAATTCGACCCTGATTTGCACCCCAGACCTGAGCGCTGGTCATTACAAGCCCAATTCCAAAAACCGTAAGTAAACTTTTCATTCACATTGCTCCTTTTAAGCCCGCCAATTATTACATATATCAATTCAACGACAGCGAGAAATACTCTGCCGTCCGACAATTTGCGGCATCACATCCGTTAATATTTTCAGTTGACGGCAACCATTTTACAAAAAAAACCTTATTTGCAGTTAAAGCCGTCATCGCCATGGATATAAATCGATTGGTCCTGTCGACGTTTGTTGCAGGAAAGGTAATATAAAAAATAGTATTGCCCTGATCAACAAACGAATTCTCACACTGCACATGAACAAATGCATCTTTATCCATCACCTGGACTGGCGCACATGAAAACCAACCGGCGCTGGCATTCGAATTAATCAAAAAGACACTCACCAAAAAAAACATGTATTTGAACATTATCTTCACAACAAC
>CBDULQ010000235.1:0-5326 GCA_965368115.1 uncultured Gammaproteobacteria bacterium
GCTGGCGAGGACACGCCCGCCGCTGAGCCTGCCATGGACAACGACAGCGCAGCGACTGACGGCTCTACTACAGACGGCGGCATGGAACCCGCCGCACCGCCGTCTCCGCCGTCAGGAACATCTCTTCAATAAAGTGGTTCAATCAAGTTTGATCAAAAGCCCGGCTTATGCCGGGCTTTTTTTGTTCTGTATCATTCGCCTTAGTGAACCGCGTGGAACTGGGGCCGGCAAATGGTATGATGCCTTTCGGTAGCAGGTCTGTCCTGATGTAATCGAGCCGGAGGTGGCATGGAGTTTTTTGAATCGGCGAATATCGAGCTGGATGCAGACGGTTTGCAGCAGATAGGCATCGGCCAGTTACCCCGATATTGTGCATCGATCCATTCGGCCGAGCAGCTACAGGTGACGCTGGGCCGAATCAGCGGAATCTGGGGGGATGTACGCATCGAGCGTGCATTGATCCACGGCGGACTGCGCTTCAGCCTGCCAGACTGTCCCTGTAACCTGACCTGGACACTGACCCGGTCCGCGCCGGGTGAGGCAGAGGCGGTGGTGATTCATCTCACCACCAGTCGTCAGCATCACGAGCTGGAGGTCATCGATGCCATCCATACGTTTATCGAGGACTGGAAGCATGGTCTGGAACAGGCCGGATCCGCCTCATCCGATATTTAATGAGATTGAAGGTTAGCGGTAGTGAGTAAAGAAAAAACCCTGATGGACTTTGTTAAGGCGGCAAAGTCATGTACGAAAAGTATCAGTATCGAAGAAGTCACCACATTACAGGCCGAACAGCATTTCGGTATTCTGGATGTGCGTGAATACGAAGAATATGCGGAAGGCACCATCGACGGTGCGGTCAATGTGCCGCGCGGTATGCTGGAAGCCTTATGCGATCACAACTATCCGTCGCGACGTGCCGAAATGCAGGATCGCGAGCGGCCCTGGCTGATCCTCTGTGCCACCGGTGGCCGTGCGGCCATGGCGGCGGATGTCATGCAGCAGATGGGTTTCAGCGATGTGCGAGTGATCGAAGGTGGTATCGCGGCCTGGAAGGAAGCTGAAAAAGGTACCGTCATCCCACCGCGTCACGTGCATCACGCCTGATCCGGGGAGACCCCATCAGCCGGTCTGTATTCCCGTGATGCAGACCGGTTTTTTTTGCGTGTTAATTGTGATGCGGTCCCCTTAACGGATATGCGCAGGAGACGAGTGGTCGCACAAGCGGCTCGAACTCTGGCACAATCGAAAATATCTTCATGTTAATCAGGGACTGAACATGACGCATGCCTTCCGTTATTGCCTGCTCATACTGCTGGTTATGCTTTCCGCCTGCGGCGGCGGTTCCTCATCATCCGGTTCATCGGCCAGTAGCAGTACACCGCAACCCTCGCGCAGTTTCAAAATGGGTTTCACACCCTGGGTCTATGAAGCAACATTCACTGCACAGGATTTCATTTACGACCGCATTCAAAACGACGGCGACATCATCAGTCAGCACATCATGGATGGCGTGCCCTGGCAGGAAGCGCTGGACGGTGATCCCTACCCGCAGCACACGGAAGACGAAATCAGCGCGCGGCTCAGCCACACCCTGGCGGGCATACCGGTGTACCTGTCCATCGATTCGTTGAACGGTGTGCGTACCGAACTGGTCGGTAACTGGGGCGCCAGTGGACAGGAAGCACGTAGCGGTGCCTGGGCGACACTCAGTTTCGATGACCAGGATGTCATCGATGCCTATATCAACTTCGCCCTGGATCTAATCGGTCGTTTTCAGCCGGACTATTTCAATTACGGCGTCGAGGTGGGCGGGCTGGTGGAATACGATCTGACCCATGGCAGTAACCGCTTTGCGGAATTCGTGGTGTTCGCCGCGCAGGTGTATAACGCGATCAAGACGGTGCATCCCGATCTCGACATGATGGTGTCCCTGTCATTGAAGACGCCGGGCAATGCGGAAATGCAGGCACTGCAGAGTGCTTTCCCGGCACTGGCGCCGTATGTGGATCGGGTTGGTATCAGCGTTTATCCCTATGCGTTTTTCAATCACGCCGATAAGGCCGATCCTGCTAATCTGCCCGCAGACTGGTTGAGCCAGATTCAGGTGATTGCGCCCGGCAAGCCCATCGCCATCGCCGAGACCAGCTGGGCGGCCGAGGACCTGGTGATTGCAAGCTACTCGATCAATCTCAGCATCAACGAAATCAACCAGCGCGATTTTGCGGATGTGTTGTTGCAGGCGAGTGAAGACCTGGATGTGGCTTTCGTGATCTGGTGGGCCTATGCCGACTTCGACACCCTGTGGGCGAGCTTTCCGGCCTCGGCGCAGGACATCGGTCTGATCTGGCGCGATACCGGTCTGCTGGATGAAAACCTCAACGAGCGCCCTGCCCTGCAGATCTGGCGCGACTGGTTTGCGCGCAGTTATGCGCCCTGATTTTTCTGCAATGCACTCAACAGCTTTTTGCGTCGTGCGGTAAATGCCCACCAGGGTTGTGCCGCCTCGCCCTGCATGAACGCAGTAATCGACATGAAGGTGTCCAGGACACAAGGGTCCTGCTGAACACCGCTGATATCACACAGTCGAAAATATAATTCCATTGCATCACAGTCTGCGAGTTGTTGCGGCTGTTCGATGCCGAGGCGTTGCAGATCGCGGGCCATGGCCGGCCCGATGTTGGGCAGGTCGGTGAGTTTCGAAAGACGATCGCGACTGACTTTATCCGGGTGCATGGCCCCTCCCTGAAATCAGGCGTTCAACATGGCGCGGATATGATTGATCACCGACACCGTTTCCGGGCGCACATCACGCCAGATATAAAACGATTCCGCCGCCTGTTCCACCAGCATACCGAGACCGTCGAGACAGAGGATTGCGCCCTGTTGCTGACCCCAGTGCATGAAAGGCGTGGGTTCGGCACCGTACATCATGTCGTAAACCGCAGCACCGTCATTGAGCAGGGCGTCGGGCAGCGGCGGTAACTCGCCGGCCAGGCTGGCCGAGGTGCCGTTGATGATGAGATCGAAATGCTGTCCGGCCAGGTCGTCGAAGCCGCAGCCTTTGACGGGACCCAGGTCGCGGAAATCGGCCGCCAGTTGTTCGGCCTTGTCGACGGTACGATTGGCGATGAGCAGTTGTTGCGGCTGTTCCTGCAGCAGCGGTTCCAGCACGCCGCGTACCGCACCGCCGGCCCCGACGATGAGGATGGTTTTGTCGGCAATGGCGATGTTGTTATTGTCGGTGAGGTCCCGCACCAGGCCGACACCATCGGTGTTGTCGCCGTAATAATCGTTTTCGCCGCGCAGCACCAGGGTATTCACCGCGCCGGCGCGTTGGGCTCTTGGACTCAGCTCGGCGGCCAGTTCGAAGGCGTCCAGCTTGAAGGGTACGGTAATGTTGAGACCCTTGCCGTCATGGCGATAAAAATCCAGCACCGCCGCAGCGAGATGACCCGGCTCGACACGGATTGCGGTGTAGTCGAGTTGTTGGCCGGTCTGTTCGGCAAAGGCGCTGTGAATGGCCGGTGACTTGCTGTGTGCCACCGGGTTACCCATGACTGCGTAACAATCCATGCTTCAGCCTTCTTTCAACCAGCGCGCAGCATCCCTGGCGCTGTAGGTGAGAATGCCGTCGGCGCCGGCGCGTTTGAAGCTGAGCAGGGTTTCCAGGGTGCAGGCTTTTTCATCCAGCCAGCCGTTCTGGGCGGCGGCTTTCAGCATCGCGTATTCGCCACTCACGTGATATACGTAAGTCGGTGCACCGAAGCTGTCCTTGATGCGGCGTACAATGTCGAGATAAGGCAGACCGGGTTTGATCATCACCATGTCGGCGCCTTCCAGCAGATCCAGCTCCACTTCGCGCAGCGCTTCGTCGCTGTTGGCCGGGTCCATCTGGTAACTGTATTTGTTGCCGCCGGCCAGGTTGGCGGCCGAGCCGACCGCGTCGCGGAACGGACCGTAAAAGGCGGAAGCGTATTTGGCGGAATAAGCGATGATGCGGGTGTGGATGTGGCCGGAGGCTTCCAGGGCGCCGCGAATCTCGCCGATGCGGCCATCCATCATATCCGAGGGACCGACCATGTCGGCGCCGGCTTCGGCGTGGGACACGGCCTGTCTGACCAGCACGTCGACGGTTTCATCATTGAGTACATAGCCGCTGGCGTCGATCAGTCCGTCCTGGCCGTGGGAGGTGAACGGGTCCAGCGCCACGTCGGTCATCACGCCGAGTTCTGGAAAAGCCTGTTTCAGCGCGCGCACGGCGCGTTGTGCAAGGCCGTCCGGGTTGTAGGCTTCCGCCGCATCGTCGGATTTCTTTTCCTGGGGTACCACGGGAAACAGGGCGATGGCGGGAATGCCCAGCGTCAGGCACTGTTCCGCTTCCTGTAGCAGCAGATCGATGCTCACCCGTTCGATACCGGGCATGGACGGTATCGCTTCACGTTGCTGTTCACCCTCGAGAATAAACATGGGGTAAATGAAATCGTTGGCGGTTAAAATGGTCTCTCGCATCAGTCGACGACTGAACTCATCGCGACGCATTCGACGCATACGTAGCTTCGGGTAGCTGCTGGTTCGATTCACCGTGTGGTTTCCGTTAAGCCTGTTGAATGTAGTGGGGTATTGTCATATAGCCCCAGATGAGACTCAAGAACGAATTAGAACGCACTTTGAGGGAGCGCATCATGCTGAGAAAAATAGGCCTTGTTTTCGCACTGCTGGTATCCAGCGCCGTGCAGGCGGGCAGTCCGAATGTGTTTGAAATGAGTGTGCAGAAGCCGGTGGAGGGTGTTTATGGGGCGCTCTACAAGGCGCTTGAAGACGATGGTTTCTTCGTCGTGTTCGAAGCCAACATCGGCAAAAACCTGGCGCGCTTCGAAGAAAAATGGGGCGACAATTACAATCGCAACAAACTGGATGCGATGCGCAGCATGGTGTTCTGCAACGGCTGGTACGCCAATGCGGTGAGTAATGCGGATCCATCCATGCTGGCCCTGTGTCCGCTGCGTGTCTCGTTGATCGAAAAAGCCGGAAAAACCAGTGTGCTGTTCGCGCGACCCACGGTGATGGCCGGCGACAGCCCGGCGAAGGCGGTTCTACAGCGCGTCGAAGATGATGTCATCGCGGTGATCCGCAAGGTGATGCAGGCGCAATAAGTCGACTCACCATGCCTGGCCTGTTCGGATTCATCGCCAACCAGCTCGCTCTGCTCACCCTGCTGGGTGCGCTGGCGGCCTATCTGCACCCGCCCCTGTTCCTGGTCTTCAAAGACTATTTCCTGTGGCTGTTCGCAGCCACCATGTTCGCACTGGGTACGGTGCTGGAA
>CBDULQ010000236.1:0-5326 GCA_965368115.1 uncultured Gammaproteobacteria bacterium
GCCATTATTCATCTCCCGGATGTACATGAGTTTTAAAATAATCGTCGCGCATTTTCTTGACCAGTGGCGCCAGTAACACCAGGGCCAGCAAATTTGGCAGGGCCATGAGTATATTGGTGACGTCGGCAATATTCCATACCAGTTTCAAAGGCACTACCGCGCCGACTACGATGAGCACGGTGTAAACCAGTCGATAGGGCATCACCGCCTGCTGCCCGAACAGGAACTTCGCGCTGCGATCGCCATAGTAGGACCAGCCGATAATGGTCGAAAATGCAAACAGCGCCAGACTCACGCCAACCACCATGGCGCCGGGATGACCGATCGCACTGCTGAATGCGTGGGCAGTGAGCGCTGCACCGGCAACATCGTCCGGTGCACTGATATAAGCACCGGTTACAACGATGGCCAGGCCGGTCATGGAGCAGATCACCAGGGTATCGATGAACGGCTCCATCATCGCCACCAGGCCTTCACGCACCGGTTCTTTTGTGGTGGCCGCCGCATGGGCCATGGGCGAAGAGCCCAGCCCCGCTTCATTAGAGAACAGGCCGCGGGCTACACCCCAGCGAATGGCCTCACCCACGGCGGCGCCACCCACCGCCCAGGGATTCAGCGCGTGATTGAAGATCATGGCGATTGCCGCCGGGATTTCACTGGCATTGATGAGCAGTACGGTGAAGGCCACAGCGATGTAGGCCATGGCCATGAATGGCACAATGGTGCTGGCCACCCGGGCAATACGTTTCACGCCTCCGATGATCACCATGCCGACGATCAGCGCCATGGTCACACCGACCAGCCATTTGTATTCCTGAATGTCGGGAATGGCGTAGCCCAGTCCGTCGACCACGGAATTGATCTGTACCAGGTTGCCGATGCCGAACGATGCGATCATCGCGAACAGCGCGAAGGCCATGGCGGTACGCTTCATGTTCAAACCGTGCAGCAGGGTATACATGGGACCGCCGGCCACTTCACCCTTATCGATTTCACGGAATCGAAGCGCCAGTGTACTTTCGGTAAACTTGGTGGCCATACCGAGGAACGCTGTCACCCACATCCAGAACAGGGCGCCCGGACCACCAAAGCTGATCGCCGTTGCAACACCCGCGATGTTTCCGGTACCGACCGTGGCGGAGAGGGCTGTAGACAGCGCCTGGAAGTGCGTAACCTCACCCGGTTCATCCTTGTTGGTATAGCGGCCACGCACGACCGCCAGTGAATGCCCGAATCCACGTACCTGAACGAAACCCAGGCGCAGGGTAAGATAGAATCCGACACCAAGCAAAATAAGTAGAGTGATGGGACTGCCCCATAAAACGCCGGATAAGTTTCCGGTCCAGGTGGTCAATGTATCCAGCATGATCGAGCCCCTTGTTTTATTGTCGCTTCACAATAATACGATTCCGGGTAAAATACAAAACTGGCTCGCCCGCCTCCTTCAACAACCCGTATCCGATCCAACATGAATAAATTTGAAAAACTGTTTGAAGGCTTTTTATGGGAAAGCCGATTCATCGTCATGGCCGCGGTCGTCATCAGCCTGGTGTCCAGCGTTGCGATGTTCTTCATGGCCACCGTCGACGCCGTCTACATGATCAGCCATCTGGCAGAGTATCCCTCGCTGGATACACCGGAACGACTACAGCTACGTAGCGAAACGATTACCCACGTGGTGGAGCTGATCGATGGTTATCTGCTGGCGACGGTATTACTGATCTTTGCGCTGGGATTGTATGAGCTGTTCATCAGCAAGATCGACAGAGCCGAAGAGGCTGAGAATGCCTCGCAAGTGTTACTGATCAAAAGCCTGGATGACCTGAAGAATCGCCTGGCCAAGGTGATCCTGATGATCCTGATCGTCAAGTTCTTTGAATTTGCGCTGGACATGTCTTTCGAAACACCGCTGCACCTGCTCATGTTCGGTGGCGGCATCGCGCTCATCGGGCTCGCGCTGTATCTTTCTCATGCAGGCGACAAACCGAACCATTGATTTAGATCGGCAATAAAAAAGGACGCTGTTGCGTCCTTTTTTCGATGACATCGGGTCCGGCTACACTGACTTCATTTTGTCCATCAGCAGCGGTGCCACTTCATCACTGTCCAGTGTTTTCAGATACTCCATTTCTTTTGGCGAATACAACTCACTAACAATCGCTTCCGCCAGTTCACAATTATGTGAGATCAAGTGGACCGCCAGCCACTCTGCGGCAAAGGTACGATTCTTATGCAGGCGTCCCGTCTTGCGTTTATACAGATTTTTTAAAGCACCTCTAACGGTTTCTACCGCACCGACGCCGGGTAGAATGGAACGTGCCTTGCGACTCAGCTTGCTGCGTTTTTTACGAATGATATAGGGCAGTATCTGGTCACCGATATAAGCATGGGCGGTATCGCCCTTGGCGTCACAGCGGTAGGCCTGCCAGTGCATCTGGATGTGTTTGAGATTATTAATGTGATTATTGGTTCTATAGGTCGAGCGCGCGGCCAGCGCAGATCCGGCGACAGTGGCCACACCACCACCGATCAACAGTGCCGTACCACCTGTACCAATGGTGCCTGCGGTGCCCGCAACAACACCGATTGTTGATACGCCAGCGCCAATCTGTCCGCCCTGCACACCCAGCCCGGTCAGGCCCAGCGCAGCCTTGGCGGCTTTTTTTAATTTTCGATGTCGGCTGATGACCTTGCCGAAGTTCTGAGCCGGTGGCTCCAGAATGCCCTCATCGTCGTCGATCTCGGGAACGATCGCTACAGGGTCTGCCATAAAACTGCTCCTTGGTATTCATCCGATAATCAGACAAGTCTAGCACCGCACCCGAAACACGCCACTGCAAATTGATGACAAAATACAGGCGAAAAAAAGAGGGGCTTAGCCCCTCTTCTTTTAGAACCATTGCTCGGTCGATTACTTGTAGAAATCAACCATGATTTCCAGCGACTTGGCTGTGATCTTGTCGGCATGGCCGGCACAACCGAAGGCTTCGTAACGTGCCTTACAGATTTCCTTCATCGCCTTGGTAGATTCTTTCAGGAATTTACGCGGGTCGAAGTTGGAAGGATTCTCGGCCAGGTGCTTACGGATAGAACCTGTAGAAGCCATACGCAGGTCAGTGTCGATGTTGACTTTACGTACACCGTTCTTGATACCTTCCTGGATTTCTTCAACCGGTACACCGAAAGTCTGACCCATGTCACCACCGTAAGAGTTGATGATCTTCAGCCAGTCCTGGGGCACTGATGACGAACCGTGCATAACCAGGTGGGTGTTCGGGATGCGTGCGTGAATTTCGCGAATGCGGTCGATACGCAGGATTTCACCGGTCGGCTCCTTGGTGAACTTGTAAGCGCCGTGAGAAGTACCGATAGCGATCGCCAGTGCGTCAACACCGGTCTTTTCAACGAAGTCGGCGGCTTCTTCGACACCGGTCAGCAGCTGATCCATGTCCAGCTTACCTTCGGCACCGTGACCGTCTTCCTCACCCATTTCACCGGTTTCCAGTGAACCCAGGCAACCCAGCTCGCCTTCAACGGATACGCCGCCGGCGTGAGCCATTTCAACAACCTTGCGAGTCACTTCAACGTTGTACTCGTAAGTAGACGGGGTTTTCATGTCCGGCATCAGGGAGCCGTCCATCATGACAGAACTGAAACCGGACTGGATGGAGCGCAGGCATACTGCCGGCTCGGAACCGTGGTCCTGGTGCATAACGATGGGGATGTGCGGATACATTTCGACGGCCGCAGAGATCAGGTGACGCAGGAACGGCTCGCCCGCGTATGAACGCGCACCGGCTGAACCCTGCATGATAACCGGGCTGTTGCATTCTTCAGCAGCCTGCATGATGGAATGCACCTGCTCCATATTGTTAACGTTAAATGCTGGCATGCCAAAATCGTGTTCCGCTGCGTAGTCCAGCAGTTGGCGCATTGAGATTAATGCCATGTCTGTTCTCCTTTAGAACAAGTTAAATGTAATCTTTTTTGCCCCGAAAGCGCGGGGATAAATCGGCTACGCGGTCGTATCGTTCGATGCCACGCTACCAATGGTGACCACCTTCATCGAGTTGGTGCCGCCACCCTCATCGCCCAGGAAGTCACCTCGAGTGATGATGATTCGATCGCCTTTCTCCACCACCCCTTTCTGCTCCAGCAGATCGGCGACGGTGGCGCTGACGTTGTAACCGCCCACCTTGTCGAAATCGATGCGGGTGGGGTAAACACCGCGGTACAGTGTCAGCTTGCGTTGTGTCTGTATGTGCCGCGTCATGGCATAAATGGGTATGCCGGAACTGATGCGGGACATCCATAATACCGTTGCGCCAGATTCAGTCAATGCCGCTATAGCGTCCACATTCAGGTGGTTGGCGGTGTACATGGTGGCCATGGCGATAGCCTCGTCCACCCGACCGAAGGTCAGTTGCATACGGTGATCGGAAACCTTGGCACGGGGATGCTGTTCGGCGGACTCGCAGATGCGGCTCATCGCCTGCACGGTCTTCACCGGGTGCTTGCCGGCAGCGGTTTCACCGGACAGCATGACCGCATCGGTGCCATCGTGGACGGCGTTGGCCACGTCGAACACCTCGGCACGGGTGGGAATCGGGTTTTCGATCATCGATTCCATCATCTGGGTGGCGGTAATCACCACCCGGTCCCGGGCCCGGGTACGGGCGATCAGGTCTTTCTGGATGGCGGGCAGTTCGGCATCGCCGACTTCCACGCCGAGGTCGCCGCGAGCGACCATGATAGCATCCGAGGCATCGATGATTTCATCAATAACATCAAGGGCTTCTGCGCGCTCGATCTTGGACACGATGCCGCCGTAACCGCCCGCTTCGCGGAGCAGACGGCGGGCTTCGTGGATATCGTCCGGGGATTTGGGGAAGGATACCGCCACATAATCCGCCTGGATGGCGGCCGCGGCCTTGATGTCTTCCCGGTCCTTGTCGGTCAGGGCCGGCGCGGAGAGGCCGCCACCGAGCAGGTTGATGCCCTTCTTGTCGGACAGGTAGCCGGTCTGCATGACGATGCAGTGGATTTTCGCGCCTTCCACCGATTCCACCTGCAGGATCATGCGGCCGTCGTCGAGCAGCAGGCTGTTACCCGGCCGGACGTCGTTGGGCAGTTCCTTGTAGGTGATACCGACCGCGTCCACGCTGCCTGCGTAAGGGTCCATATCGGCATCGAGGACAAATTTGTTGCCGCGGGTCAGCAGCACCTTGCCGTCGGCAAACCGTTCGGTACGAATCTTCGGGCCCTGCAGGTCCGCCAGTACACCGACGATACGGCCGATTTTTTCGCCGCTGGCACGCACCATTTC
>CBDULQ010000237.1:0-5260 GCA_965368115.1 uncultured Gammaproteobacteria bacterium
CAGTGGCTCATCAGTGCAAAACATCGGGGTGTCTGGTCGGCCGGCAATTCCAGGCGGCCGGCAAGGGTGTGATGCCGTGGATTGTCGAACTGGCATCTGAGGGTCCGGGTATCGGGCATAACAGATATCGCTGGTTAAAGATTAATGGATGTTATCAATCCCTGTTGCAAACCGCCAATCCGTTCGGGACATGTTGTTATAATGTCCGCCATTCGAATAAAGGACAGGACCCGATGCTGATTGTTGTTTCTCCCGCCAAAACCCTTGATTACGACACACCACCGAAAACCAGCAAACACACTATGCCCGATTATCTGGATCAGTCACAGATGCTGATCGACCGACTGAGGCTGCTGTCGGCGCTGGATATTTCCGAACTGATGAAAGTCAGCAGCAAGATTGCGGAACTGAATTTCGATCGTTACGAAGCCTGGACCCCGACGTTTTCGCCGGACAATGCAAAACAGGCGGTGCTGGCTTTCAAGGGTGACGTGTACACCGGTCTCGACGTGGATTCCTTCAATGCAAAAGACCTGGATTTCGCGCAACAGCATCTGCGCATCCTGTCCGGTCTATACGGATTGTTGCGGCCGCTCGATCTGATGCAGCCTTACCGCCTGGAAATGGGCACCCGGCTCGACAACGAGCGGGGTCGCAATCTGTATGAATTCTGGGGTGAGCGTATCACCGAGGGACTGAATAAACAGCTGAAGAAGATTAAATCACCTTACCTGATCAACCTGGCATCCAACGAATATTTCAAATCGGTTAAACCGGCTCATCTGCAGGGTGAAATCATTACACCCGCATTTAAGGAATATAAAAACGGTGAATACCGGATGATTGGTATCCATGCCAAGAAAGCCCGTGGTATGCTGAGTCGCTACATCATCAAGAACCGTCTAAAGGAACCTGAAGCGATCAGGGAATTTGCCGAAGACGGTTACCGTTTCAATGCGCGCCAGTCTTCCGACACGGACTGGGTGTTTACCCGCAAATAGCATCCTGGGCGGGTAACAATCGAGTCCCGGTTTATACAGATCAAAGCGGGCCGGCGTTATTCGGTTATCATCGAGCTTTCAATCGGCAAGCGCTGACTCGGGAGAGCTGTATGCAACTGGAAACAGACCCAGGCACACGCAATCGGGCGAAACGTCCTCATAATTTATTCATGCTTAACCTGGCGGTATTCCATCTGCTGATGACGCCGGCGGCGATCGCGCTCAACGTCGGTCGGCTTGGCCTTCTGCTGCCGCTGTTGCTGTCCCTGTCCACCATTGCGTTCACCTACTTTTACAGTCGCAAGGTGGACCCCCGGACGGCGCAATTCGAATACCTGCACTGGCGCCTGGCACTGCGCCGCTACAAATACCTGGTTATCGCATATGCCGTTACTGCAGCCCTGATGTTGCTGGGGCATTTGCTGGCCATGGGTTCGGCGGACCACAATATGCAGGAAATCATGGATACCGTGTTCATTCGTATTGCGATCATGCCGGTGTTGTTGACGGTGATGGCGAACTTCTACCTGGAGTCCAATGCCATCAGCATGGCCGGCCAGGGCATCATTCCCGACGCTATGTTGCAACAACAGGATACTGAAATGAATACATCGGAGCAGTGACGTGACTGATGCTTTGCAGGACGTACTGGACTTCTGGTATGCCGACGAGATGCGCTCCGCCTGGTTCAAGTCCACGCCCAGCCTGGATGAACAGATTCGCGAACGATTCGAAACGACCTGGCAGGCAGCACGCGATGGTGGGCTCGATCACTGGCGCGAATCGGCATCCGGTTGCCTGGCACTGGCCATCGTGCTCGACCAGTTTCCACTCAATATGTACCGAGGTGAAGCACGTAGTTTCGCCACAGAGCAGCAGGCCGTCCGGGTTACACTGTACGCGCTGGAGCAGGGCTTCGATAAGCAGCTGCCCGAAGACCAGCTGGTGTTCCTGTACATGCCCTTGATGCACAGCGAAAATGCCGAACACCAGGCTCTTTCGGTGCGCCTGTTCGAGGCCGCTCAACTGCAGGACAACGCACGCTTTGCCCGCCATCATCAGCAGATCATCCAGCGCTTCGGTCGCTTTCCCCATCGCAACGTTATTCTCGGACGCCAGAGCAGTGCCGAAGAGCAGGCCTATCTGAATTCCAGCGAAGCCTTTCTCGGTTGATAAAACCTCGTCGACTGGTTGAATTTTTCCCCTTAGCCCATATCTAAATGTCGGTTTAATTTTTTTCAGGATAAGATCATGCTGGGCAGAGTAGGCCTGTTTCTCGCGACTAACTTCGCCATACTGGCGGTACTGAGTATTTCCATGCGCGTGCTGGGCATCGACCAGATGCTTGCCGCCGAAGGCATCGCCACCAATCTCAACGGGCTGCTGATTATGGCCGCCATCATCGGCTTCGGCGGTTCGTTCTTTTCACTGGCCATATCCAAGTGGATGGCGAAACGCTCCATGGGTGTACAGCTTATCGAACAGCCGCGTAACAACACCGAATCCTGGTTGCTGGCCACCGTTGAGCGTCAGGCGCAACGTGCCGGAATCGGCATGCCGGAAGTCGGTATATTCGATTCACCGCAACCCAATGCTTTCGCCACCGGCATGAGCAAAAACAATGCGCTGGTCGCGGTGAGTAGTGGCCTGCTGCAGAGTATGAGTGCCGACGAAGTGGAGGCCGTGCTCGGTCATGAAGTGAGCCACGTCGCTAACGGCGATATGGTGACCATGGGACTGTTACAGGGTGTGTTAAATACCTTTGTCATTTTCCTGTCACGAGTCATCGGTACCGCCGTGGATCGTATCGTGTTCAAGAACGAGCGCGGCTTCGGGGTCGGTTATTTTGTGGTGAGCATCGTCGCCGAGCTGATTCTCGGCGTGTTCGCAGCCATGATTGCCGCCTGGTTCTCGCGGCGTCGTGAGTTCAGGGCCGATGCCGGTGGCGCTGACCTGGCCGGTCGGCAGAAAATGATCAATGCCCTGAGGCGTCTGCAGCAGGGACAGCAGGCGGAAACTGAAATGCCGGGAGAACTGGCGGCGTTTGGCATCAATGGTGGATTGAAAACCGGACTGATGCAGTTGCTGATGTCTCACCCGCCGCTGGAAAAACGCATCGCTGCGTTGCAAAACGCTCAGTAGGGCGAGATTGATCGGTAAAAACTTGCGCAGCCGCCGCCTTCTTCCAGGGCGGCTGCGTGGGGTTTATCCTGCCATCGAGGTAAAGTCGTAGTCCAGGTCGGCGGAGGGTTCCTGCAGGAAGTTACCCTGGATGAAATTGATTCCCATACCCCATAGCACCGACAGGCTGGTGGCGTCCTGCACGTGCTGTGCGATGGTCAGCTTGTTGGCTTCCAGAGCGCCTTCGGCAAGTTTGCGCACCGCTTCCTGGTTTTCAGTGCTTTCCGACAGATTTTCCATGAAAGAACTTTCCAGCTTCAGATAGTCAGCCGGGATGTGTTTGAGTAACTCGAAGGGATTGCCGCCGCTGCCGAAGTCGTCGATCAGGAATCCACAGTTCAGCTCTTTCAGGGATTTGGCAATTTCCGCAGTGTACTTCAGGCTGGTAACGGCAACATTTTCCTTAACTTCGAATATCAGACTGTCCTTAGGTACATTGTATTTTTTCAACTGTTCTTTCAGCCAGTTCATCAAATTACTATCTTTAAGTGAAGTGGCACTGAGTTTAACGAATAAAAGTGTACGCTTACCCTGCTTCCAGCGTTTCACCAGCGTAGTAATGGAGTTCAGCAGAACGCAGCGGTCGATGGCCAGTGACATGCCGGTGCGTTCGGCAGCGGGCAGGAAATCATTGGGCATGACCACATCGCCATCTTTGTCGATAAGGCGAACAAAGACTTCGTAACGTTCGTCGGTATCGCCATGCAGACTGATAACCGGCTGGTAGTGCAAAATGATACGATTACTGGTGATTGCTTCTTTAAGATCGCTGACGATCTGTGCATCGATTTCCTTCTGTGTTTTTTCGCCTTCCTTGGGCTGGTAGATCACCAGTTTATTCGCGCCGGTTTTTTCAGCTTCGGCAATGGCGCGTTCCGCACGCAACAGGATTTCACCGGAATCGGGCGCGTTCGAATCGATCAGGCTTGCGCCGATGCTACAGGTTGAGTTCAGCGACTGGTCGCCGATGTTGGCGATGAAATCCTCCGAAGCTTTCTGTATTTTACGCGCGTAGGCTTCTACCGAAGTGCCGGACTGGTTCATACCAATGACGGAAAAAATATTACCTTCAAAATGAGCGAGGATATCTTTTTCGCCTGTTGTTTCTTCGAACTTCTTACCTAACTGGGCAAGGTACTTGTCGCTATTAACCACGCCTGCGCTGTTCTTGATGTCGGAGTAATTGTCGACATGTACGAGCAGGACACAGGCATTGAGTTTGCCTGCCTGCGCGGCCTGGGTGGCTTTTTCCAGTGTTTCCAGGAAGTACTGGCGGTTGTAGAGTCCGGTAACGGAGTCTTTCTGGCTCATCATGGCCAGTTTCTCTTCCAGTTCCTTGCTGTTGGTCTGGTTGCGGATGATGACCTGGATACAGGGTTCGCCATCGATACTGGCTGGAGAGAATTCCATTTCACCCTTGAATTCGGTGCCGTCAGGGTTTTTCAGATTGAGACTGAGTTTCTCTGATGCACATTTGCCTTCTTTACAATTATCTCGAAGAAAGGCCTTGAATCGGTCACGGTCGTCCATACCGACCATATCGAGAATCGGCATGCCTTCGAGGTCTTCGCTCTCTTCGAAGCCGAACAGTTCAAGATAGGATTCGTTGGAATAAACGTGCATGCCTTCGTGGATGTAGGCAATGGCATCGCGAGAGGAGTCGAGTAGTGCTTCACAGCGCTTCTCGGTTTCCTTGTTGGTTTTTTCCAGCGTCGCGAGTTTGCTGATGCAGGCATGGGCCTGGATTTCACGTTTGATGACCAGTTCGAGATGGCTGGGTGTTTCATAGTCGCTGAGATCGCGGGCGCCGGCGCGCATCACTTTTACGACGTCGCCTTTATGCTCATTGCGGTTGACTGCGATCACCGGTACCGGTTCACTGGCTTCGCGCTCCGTGCAGGCCAGGGCCTGTTCCAGGGTAATCAGCTCCATACCCATGGAATACAGCAACACGTCCGGGGTTGTTTTGTGAAGTGCTCAGCGAGATCTTCTTCATCTTCGACACGAGTCGTATGAGCCGCAAAGCCCGCTGCACGTAAGATTTTTACAACTTTTTCTTCATTGTTGAAAGAGTCATC
>CBDULQ010000238.1:0-5215 GCA_965368115.1 uncultured Gammaproteobacteria bacterium
CGGCACCATCTCGCCCTGCGAGTTCATTTCCCTGGCGGAAGAAACCGGCCTGATCCAGCCGATCGGTGAATGGGTGCTGAAACGCGCCTGTCGCGACCTGGCTCACTGGCGTGCCGCCGGACTGACTTCGATTCGCCTGGCGGTCAACCTGTCCGCCAGCCAGCTGGAAGACGAGAATATCGTCGAGGTTATCGTCAACGAGCTGGAGAAGAATCATATTCCGCCGGACAAGCTGGAAATCGAAATTACCGAAAATATTCTGATGAAGGATATCGAGAACGGTATCAACAAACTGAATCGCATCAGCCGGCATGGCGTGAAGATTGCCATCGACGATTTCGGCACCGGTTATTCGTCATTGAATTACCTGAAACGCCTGCCCATCGATACCTTGAAGATCGATCGCTCTTTCATTCACGACATGGAAAACAACGAAGAGGATTCATCCATCATTCGCGCCATCATCGCCATGGCCAAGGGACTGAACCTGAATATTATTTCGGAAGGCGTGGAAACTCAGCAGCAACTGGAAAAGCTGCGTGAATGGCGTTGCAAGAATGCACAGGGTTTTCTGTTTGGTCGACCAATGACCGAGCAGGATGCCATCGATACCTTGAAGTCGAGCAAACCCGCCCTGCCTATGGCGAAGGGCAAATACCGTTATTAGACACTCAGCGGCGGCCGTTTCTCAGGCCGCCTTGTTCGATCCGTGCATCATCAGCAGCAACTGGGCTTCGTTGTAGCCGATACCGCACAGCTCCATGATTTCTTCCGCACTACTGCCTTTCTGTGCCAGGGTAATGGCGTGTGCATAAGGCGTGTTGGCCTGCATCTGTGATTGTAATTCATCGAAACGCGTGGCCAGCAGGTGTAGATCCTTTTCCAGTTTTACAAAACGTCCACCCATACCGATAGAACCGGCGTTGATGGCGGCAATCTGGTCTTTCACCTGGTCGGAAAACATCTGTTGTTGTATCTGCTGTTGAAACGCCTGCAGGCGTTTACGCGTCCACATGAACAGGCTCAGTGACGCAAGCAGCATAAGACAGGAAATCAGCAGCACCAGTGCATTCATTGTTCATCTCCAGTTCAATCACCGAAGGCGCACGGGTGCAGGGACGATCTAGAAGCTGTTCATCTCCGCCCACTCGTCGTTGGTGAGCAGTTTGTTGAGATCAACCAGAATCAACAACTCTTCGCCGCGGCTAACCACGCCTTCGATGTAACGTGCCGTTTCATCGTTGCCAACATTGGGAGCCATCTCGATTTCACCGCTGTCGACGTCGACAACTTCGGAAACACTGTCGACGATAATGCCGACGGTCTGATGTTCGGTCTCAATGATGACGATCCGGGTCGAATCATCCATCTCCCGCGGCGGCAAACCGAAACGCATGCGCGTATCGATCACGGTAACCACGTTACCTCGCAGGTTGATGATGCCAACCACATAGTTTGGAGCCCCGGGAACGGGTGCGATGTCGGTAATCCGCAGCACTTCCTGAACCAGCATTACGTTAATGCCGTACACTTCGTCGTCGAGTCGGAATGTCACACACTGTCGGTGTTCAACATTCGCAAAGTCCAGTTCAGCCATTATCAGGTGCTCCGAGGATTATTAAGCAGGTACTGTGCCAGTCCTGCAAAAGAGTGTTAATGATTGCTTTAACAGGGATTTTAGTTGAGTCAGGACCAATTGCCAGCGGTCGCCGGCTTTTTTAAAGACGCGCTCAGGCGCCCTCTCCGGCCACCTGACGGTTGAGCATGTCGGCGAAGACTTCGGTATCCATCAGCGCACACATCTGCTTGATGGCCGTGCCAGCCAGCCAGGGACGCTGTTGTTTGTTCTGCCGCCATTTCACGTCGTCGGCACTCAGCCAGATCACGTCGCCGATGGCATCACAGGCCAGCCCCCAGTTGTAATCGTCCACCAGCAGGATGTGACTGAAGCGTTCCGCTGCGTCCCCGACCAGGCTCTGGCGTCGGTTTTCCGGCAGTACCATCAGCGCCGTGTCTATAACTTTGACGTTCTGGCCATGGCTGCTGACCAGACCCAGATACCAGTCGGTGCGATTCGGTGTCTCGTTGATCTTCTCCGGCCAGGGCATAACGCTGTTCAGTTTGACCAGCGGCACCGCCAGGGTCAGTCCGGACACCTTGAACAGCAGACACTGAAACTTACCCTCGGCCCAGTCGGGGATGCCGCCGCTGACTTCACCCGCACTGGCGGTCACCACATCCGGCGTCACCTCGGGTTCGGCCAGTGCCGGCTCCGCTTCGGTCACCACCTCCACGGCCGGCGCCTCCACTTCCACCTCGACTTCGACCTCGGTTTTCAGCTCGGTTTCTGTCTCGGTAACGACCTCGGGAATTTCCGCGACCAGCTGATCCAGACCCAGGGTAGGTGTACGGGTTTCCGGCTCCGCTTCGGCCACCGGTAATTCCGGCAGCGCTTCGTCTTCAACGTCATTGAGCAGCGCCTGCAGATAATCGTTGATCGCCTGTTGCTGCCGATTCATGCTTCATTCACCTGCTGGCTTTGTTCATCGTACAGATCCAGCATGCGATCCAGCAGACTCGAATAGGCGCGGCTGCCGCGACAGCTGGGTCGAGCAATGGTCAGCGGTACACCTACGCGACTGGCTTCACGGAACTGGGTATCGACCGGCACCACGCCGTCCCAGATGTTGTGCTCATAACTCTCACGCAGGGTGCGCAGGGTATCGATGGAGGCTTTCAGGCGCCGATCGAAAAAGGTCGGCACGATGGTGTAATGCAGTTTCTGCTTACGTGCTTTCTGAATCATGTTGAGTGTGTGGACCATGCGTTCCAGACCTTTCAGCGCCAGGAACTCGGTCTGTACCGGAATCAGCAACTGTTCGCAGGCAGCCAGCGCATTCACCATCAGCAGGCCGAGCATCGGCGGACAGTCGATGATGGCCAGGTCATACTGATCGCTCACTTCCTGCAGTGCACGACGCACCACCAGCCCCATACCGTCTTTGGCGCCGAGCTGACGATCCAGCGTGGCCAGTGCCGAGGATGCGGGAATGAACGCCAGGCGCTCGAAGCGACTCTTGCGAATCACCTGTCCGGCATTGTGAGTCTGCTGAAACAGTTCATAACCACTGGGATCGACTGCGTCCGGATCGATACCGAAGTAGCTGGTCAGCGAACCGTGCGGATCCAGGTCCACCAGCAGTACCGAATGACCGCGTTTCTGCATCACCCCGGCGAGACTCACCGCCGTGGTGGTCTTGCCCACCCCGCCTTTCTGATTTGCGACGGCCCAGATCTTCATGCCCACCCCGCTACTGTAACTGCCGTGCCGGTTCACCCGGCAACAGTTGAGTCGGGGCCGGTGCCTGGGCACTGGCGGGCGCGGCAGGGGCAGGCTCTTCTGGCGCACCGGCGAGTGGCGTACTGTCGCTGAACATATCTTCACCGGCGAGAATACGAATCACCACGCGGCGATTACGATTGCGATTCGCGGCACTGTCGTTGTCGGCGACAGGACGGTACTCGCCAAAACCGATCACCCCCATGCGTTGCGGATTGATACCCGCTTCCGCCATCAGTCTCACCACACTGGCGGCACGCGCCGACGACAGTTCCCAGTTGGACGGATAACGCCGCGTGTTGATCGGCACGTCGTCGGTATAACCGGCGACATAAAGCGGGTTGCGTGAACTTTTAAATACATCGGACAGATCACCCAGAATCGTGCTGGCCTGACGCGACAGTTCGGCACTGCCGCTGGAGAACAGAATGCTGGTGTTGATTTCGACTTCCAGCCACTTCTCGTTACCGCGCACCGCGATCTGCCCCTTGTTGATCCAGTCTTTCATGCGTTTTTCGATTTCTACCGCGGTGTCCGACATGGCACGATAGCCCGCCTGGCCTTCCACACCCAGCGAAATCGGTGCCCGGTTGACGGAAATTCCCAGCTGGTGGCCGGGCAGAACGGAACTGCCGTCCGTGGTTTTACTGAACGCGGAACTGACCGAGTCGGATAACACCCGGTATTTGCCGAGATTAACGGAAGAAATGGAATACATCACTACAAAGAAGGCAAACAGCAGAGTGATGAAATCCGCGTAGGATATCAACCAGCGGTCGGTGTTTTCTTCGTCATGTTTTATGCCGCGTTGACGTTGCATGCCATTAAACCTGATTCATTTTCGCTCGGGCCTTCGACCCGTATCGGGGACTCGCGCTAACGCAGATAACTCTGCAGCTTGGCTTCGATGTTGCGCGGGTTTTCCCCTTCGGCGATGCTGACGATGCCGTCCAGCACCATTTCGTATTCCATCACCTGTTTCTTCACCGCCGCCTTTAACTTACCCGCTATGGGCAGCAATAACAAATTAGCCAGTCCCACGCCGTAGATGGTGGCCACGAATGCGGTGGCGATACCGTCACCCAGCTTGCTCGGATCGGCCAGGTTGTTCATCACGTGAATCAGGCCCATCACCGCACCGAGGATGCCGATGGTCGGACTGTAACCGCCCATGGCTTCGAACACCTTGGCAGCCTGCATATCCTGTTCTTCCATCACCGCGATTTCGGTTTCCAGCACGTTGCGGATGCTATCCGGTTCGTTGCCGTCCACCAGCAGCTGCAGGCCTTTACGGGAAAACAGGTCGGTTTCTTCGTCCATGGCATCTTCCAGCGCCAGCAAACCTTCGCGGCGCGACAGCTGACTCCACAGCACCAGCTTGTCGAGACTGGCCTCGATATTCACCTGCGGGGTGACGAATACCCAACGCGCCATGCCGATCGCGCGCCAAAAAGTTGGAAACGACGTCTGTAACATGACGGCGCCCAGAGTGCCGCCCACCACGATCAGAAATGCGGTTAACTGGAATAATTGCCCGACGTGGCCGCCTTCCAGCAGGTTACCGCCCAGAATCGCGATCAATGCGAGCAGGATGCCAATGATGCTCAAAATGTCCATATCAGGCATTCAAAGCAAGTTTCTTGCCTATTTCCTTAAGTGGGAGAATCTGTTCTGCGAGGGGCGCTGCCGCGGCCGGCATGCCGTAGATGGTGCTGGTCTGTTCGTCCTGGGTCCAGATGGTGGCGCCACGGGTCTTGAGTCGTTCGCAGCCTACCTTGCCGTCGGCGCCCATGCCGGTGAGGATGATACCCAGCACCCGGGTGCCGGGCAGGTCCGCCAGCGAACCGAAAGTGACATCGACACAGGGTTTGTAAT
>CBDULQ010000239.1:0-5171 GCA_965368115.1 uncultured Gammaproteobacteria bacterium
CCCGAATAGCTTACAATCGGAAACACTGAACTGAACGCACCATGCAAACCTGTTTCGGTGCGATTTTTTTCTGATTTATTTTCCTGCAAAAAGCTACGATAAGAATCGATTTGCATGGAAAGAAGAAAAGGCACATCGAGAATCGGGGGGCGTTTACCGAAATCCTTGCGGATACGTTTTTTCTCGGTAAAGGTATAGTCCATCGGTATTCCTCACAATGTCAGTATATCGGTACAGCATGTTTACCAGCTCGTGCCACGAGCTCAATACCAAAGTCTCTACAACGACTTATCAGCCTTAGCAGGCTATTGAAAAACGTCTTATAACGGCAGGCGTTTTTCAGTAGCCAGCTGGATAGCTAGAAGCGGGAAAAGGCCGGTGACTTTTCGTCACCAGCCTTGACCCGGGCAAGCGGTAGAAGCTTTGCAAACAAGTCGGCTTATTTAAGCTCGACGGTTGCGCCTGCTTCTTCCAGAGATTTCTTGCACTCTTCGGCTTCGTCTTTAGAAGCACCTTCCTTAACGGTAGCAGGCACGCCTTCCACCATATCTTTCGCTTCTTTCAGACCTGCGCCTGTGATACCGCGAACAGCTTTGATAACGGCAACCTTGTTTTCACCGAAACTGGTCATAACAACGTCGAACTCGTCTTTCTCAGCAGCGGCTTCAACAGCACCGCCAGCAGCAGCGGCAGGTGCAGCAGCAACAGCAGCAGCGGCAGTTACGCCGAATTTTTCTTCCATCGCCTCGATCAGGTCAACGACTTCCATCACTGACATGTTGGCAATAGCTTCCAAGATTTCGTCTTTAGATACAGCCATGGTATTTCTCCAGAAAATAAAATTTAAAAACTCTTAAACACTCACTGATGTTATGCTTGTGCTTGTTTCTGGTCGCGAATAGCCGCCACTGTACGAACCAGCTTGCCAGGTACTTCGTTCATAGTACGTGCAAGCTTCTCTACAGGCGCCTTCATCACAGCCATCAACATGCTGATAGCCTGGTCACGAGTCGGCATACTAGCCAGACGTTCGATATCATTAGCTGCGAGCAATTCGCCGCCAATAGATACCAGTTTGGTGACCAGTTTATCGTGCTCTTTTGCAAAGTCCTTAATCAGACGTGCGGCGGCACCGGGATCTTCCTGCGAGAAAGCCAGAACCAGTGGACCCACCAGACCGTCTTTCATGCATTCAAAATCAGTACCTTCAAGAGCACGACGCGCAAGCGTGTTCTTTACAACGCGAAGATATACACCGCCGTTACGCGCTTTCGCACGCAGTTCGGTCATTTCTTCTACGCTCAGACCACGATATTCAGCCGCAATGGCTGAATGCGCTTCAGCAGCAACAGCACTCACCTCAGCGACAATGCTTTTCTTGTCTTCAAGATTAAGAGGCATGAGTGTTACTCCTATTTTCGGTTGGAGCATGGCTCGCACATCTGTTAAACGCGCGATGAATGTTTCCATCCCATGTCCAGCCAAGTACTACAGTTGCAACGGAACATAAGAACCGCTTACAACCACCCACGGTGTTCCTTACGGATTCACCATCTGCGTGGGACGATCACATTGCTGCAATCAATTAAATCTTGCGATTCCCACGGTCTTTGACGACACCGATGACTCGGCTAGTCAAATTTGCTCGAAGCGATTACGCCAGTGCTTCGATACTGCTCTGGTCAACAGCCAGTCCGGGCCCCATGGTAGAAGACAGGGTAATCTTCTTCATGTACTGACCTTTCGCAGCAGTCGGCTTGGCTTTCTTAAGATCAGCCAGCAGAGCAGAAATGTTTTCTTTCAGTGCAGGCACGTCGAATTTAACAGTACCCACTGAGCAGTGAATGATACCCGCCTTGTCGACGCGGTAGCGCACCTGGCCGGCTTTGGCATTTTTCACTGCGCCTTCGATATCAGGCGTTACAGTGCCAACCTTCGGGTTCGGCATCAGGCCACGAGGACCCAGGATCTGACCCAGGGTTCCGACGACACGCATTGCATCCGGAGACGCAATCACTACATCGAAATCCATATTACCGGCTTTAACCTGTTCGGCCAGGTCTTCCATGCCCACAATGTCGGCACCAGCAGCTTTTGCCTTATCGGCATTTTCACCCTGGGTAAACACGGCTACACGCACGTCTTTACCGGAACCGGCAGGCAGTACGGTTGAACCACGTACAACCTGGTCTGATTTACGCGGATCGATACCGAGATTTACAGCGATATCGACAGATTCATTGAACTTAACACCGGACAGCTCTTTCAGCAGGCCCAGCGCTTCTTCCAGCGGATACAGCTTATTGGCATCCACTTTTTCGCGAATGGCTTTCATTCGTTTGGTCATCTTGGCCATGATTAAACCCCCTCGACTTCCAGGCCCATGCGATAAGCGGTGCCTGCAATGGTACGAACAGCCGCGTCCAGATCAGCCGCAGTCAGGTCGGGCTCCTTGGTCTTGGCAATTTCTTCCAGCTGGGCGCGAGTCACTTTACCGACCTTGTCGGTATTCGGGCGACTGCTGCCCTTGGCAATACCCGCTGCTTTTTTCAGCAGAATGGATGCCGGCGGGGTTTTGGTAACGAAGGTAAAGCTGCGATCACTGTAAACAGTAATTACAACCGGGATCGGCAGCCCCTGTTCGACGTTTTGCGTCTTTGCATTGAACGCCTTACAGAATTCCATAATGTTCACACCATGCTGACCCAGAGCAGGACCAACCGGAGGACTCGGATTTGCCTGGTTCGCAGGCACCTGCAGCTTGATATAAGCTTCGACTTTTTTAGCCATGATTTACTCCAGTGGGTAATAGCGACTTACTCATCGACCATCTGTAACACCGATCGCTTTCAGCCTCCCCGATTTGTATTCAGGCCGATAACTCAGCCCATGAAAATCTGTTTAACCTTTCTCGACCTGACTGAATTCCAGATCTACCGGCGTTGATCGACCAAAGATCAGCACCGCAACTTTCAGGCGACTTTTTTCGTAGTCCACCTCTTCAACGACACCATTGAAGTCGTTGAACGGACCATCGATAACACGCACCACCTCGCCGGGCTCGTAGAGCACTTTCGGCTTCGGCTTTTCGGCGCCTTCCTGAACACTGTTCAGGATAGCTTCCGCCTCTTTTTCAGAGATCGGTGCAGGACGATCTTTGGTTCCGCCAATAAAACCCATCACCTTGGGCACATCTTTTACCAGGTGCCAGGTTTCGTCATCCATTTCCATCTGCACCAGCACATAGCCGGGGAAGAACTTACGCTCTGAACGACGCTTACTGCCATCGCGAATTTCGACGACTTCTTCAGTGGGCACCAGGATCTGGCCAAACTTATCTTCCATACCGTTGAGCTTGATGTGCTCTTCCAGTGAAGATTTAACTTTGGACTCAAAACCTGAATAGGCATGAACCACATACCAGCGCATCGCCATGCTTAGCCCCCCTGACCTGTCAGCATAAGGACAGCCCAACGTAAAAACATATCCATCAACCACAGCATGATGCCCACCAGTATCACCATTACAACAACCATCAATGTGGTTTGCATGGTTTCCTGGCGGGTTGGCCATACGACTTTACGCACTTCCGTACGCGCATCGCGAGCAAATGCCCAGATGGTCTGACCGAGACGCGTGGTATACACCACACCGGCAGCCACACCCATGATGGCCAGCAACCCCAGCACCCGGTACAACAGGGATTCGCCTTCAAAATAGTAAAACTGGGCCACCGACGCGATCAACAGCACAATGGCAACGATCAGTTTGAGCGTATCCAGCTTACCTGCTTCTTGTGTTTCGGCCTTGGCGACCATGAATATACTTTTACCTGTTTAATTTAGTGGCAGGCCAGGAGGGACTCGAACCCCCAACCCTCGGTTTTGGAGACCGATGCTCTACCAATTGAGCCACTGGCCTACATTGAAAAGCGGGACAACCCCATTGGGGCTCCCGCTCTCAATACTTCGTGCGCAAGATTTACTCGATAATCTTACTTACAACACCCGCGCCAACGGTACGGCCACCTTCGCGAATCGCGAAACGCAGGCCTTCTTCCATGGCGATCGGGGCGATCAGGCTGACGGTCATCTTGATGTTGTCGCCTGGCATAACCATCTCTACACCTTCCGGCAGATCTACCGCTCCGGTCACGTCCGTGGTACGGAAGTAGAACTGGGGACGGTAGTTGCTGAAGAATGGGGTGTGACGGCCACCTTCATCTTTGCTCAGTACGTAGACTTCGCATTCGAATTTGCTGTGCGGGGTGATGGAGCCGGGCTTGCAGCACACCTGGCCGCGCTCGACGTCTTCTCGCTTGGTGCCGCGCAGCAGCAGACCAACGTTGTCACCCGCCTGACCTTCGTCCAGCAGTTTACGGAACATTTCTACACCGGTGACGGTGGTGGTCTGGGTGTCGCGAATACCGACGATTTCGATTTCTTCGCCCACTTTGACGATGCCGCGTTCGATACGACCGGTCACAACCGTACCACGACCGGAGATGGAGAAAACGTCTTCCACGGGCATCAGGAACGGCTGGTCTACTGCGCGCTCGGGCTCGGGGATGTATTCGTCCATGGCTTCGACCAGCTTGACGATGGACGGGGCACCAATTTCGCTGGTGTCGCCTTCCAGTGCTTTCAGGGCGGAACCTTTGATGATCGGGGTGTCGTCTCCCGGGAAGTCGTAGCTGTCGAGCAGTTCGCGTACTTCCATTTCAACCAGTTCCAGCAGCTCTTCGTCGTCGACCATGTCGGCTTTGTTCAGGAAGACCACAATGTAGGGTACGCCCACCTGACGCGACAGCAGGATGTGCTCTCGGGTCTGGGGCATCGGGCCGTCGGCCGCTGAACACACCAGAATCGCGCCGTCCATCTGGGCCGCACCGGTGATCATGTTCTTAACGTAGTCCGCGTGTCCCGGGCAATCTACGTGGGCGTAGTGACGGGTGGGGGATTCGTATTCAACGTGGGAAGTCGCGATGGTGATACCACGCGCTTTTTCTTCCGGTGCGTTGTCGATTTGATCAAACGCTTTCGCTTCACCACCACTGGCTTCGGCCATGACCTTGGTCAGCGCCGCTGTCAGGGTTGTTTTACCATGGTCTACGTGACCGATTGTGCCCACGTTTACGTGGGGTTTCGTGCGTTCAAATTTTTCCTTGGACA
>CBDULQ010000240.1:0-5156 GCA_965368115.1 uncultured Gammaproteobacteria bacterium
GGTCTGGCGCGCGTACCAGGCGAAGGCCACCGCTTCCACCCAGTCCGGGTGCAATCCAAACTGACCGCTACTGTCGACCTTGACGTCGGGCAATGCCTGTTGCAGGCGTTGCATGAGGAATCGGTTGTGAGCGCCGCCACCGCAGACGATCATGGTCTGGACCTCTGGCACATGCTGTTGCAAACTCATTTTGACACTCTGCACGGTAAACTCGCACAGTGTCGTCTGCACGTCCCGGGCCGCCAGGTCGCTAAATCCCTGTAAACGTTGCTCCAGCCAGGCCATGTGGTAATACTCGCGGCCGGTACTTTTGGGCGGTTTACGTTGCAGGTAAGGGTCGGTCATCAGTTGTTCGAGCAGTGCCGGAATACATGTACCGCCGGCTGCCCAGTCACCGCCTTCGTCGTAAGGTCGATTGATATGGCGACTGCTCCAGTGATCCATCAGGACACTGGCCGGGCCGCTGTCGAAACCCATGCCGGGTTGTTGTGTGTCTGCGGGCAGGAAAGTGATGTTTGCAATCCCGCCCAGGTTGAGGACGGCACGGTTTTCATTGCGGTCCGAGAATGCGGCACGATGAAAGGCCGGTGCAAACGGCGCACCTTCGCCTCCGGCGATCATGTTGCGGTTGCGAAAATCGGCGACCGTAGTGATGCCGGTATGGTATGCGATCTGATTGGGGTTGCCGATTTGCAGGCTGAATTTGTATGCGCTGTCCGGACTGTGCCAGATGGTCTGTCCGTGCGAGCCGATGGCGATAATCTGTGACTTCTCGAGTTTGTTTCTGTCGAGTAATGCGCTGGCTGCGTTCGCAAATTCTTTGCCCAGTTGTGCATCGCTGGCACCGAGTATGGCCAGGTCGACGTTATCGTTATGCGCCAGTTTGAAGATCTGTGTTCGCAGTTCGGTCGGGATGGTGTGGCTATACTGGTCGATGAGTCTGAAGTTGTGCTCGTCGAACTCCACCAGCACTGCATCGATACCGTCCATGCTGGTACCTGAGATAAGACCGATGTATCGATCGGTCATGTTCAGTTGTCGTTCAGAGCAAGTGCGTTGCGGGACAGAACATCCAGTTGAGCAACATAGCCTTGAGTGGTCATCTGGAAGTTATCCTTGTAACGCGAAGGAATCGGGCTGGTGCTCGGGAATTTGACGGTTAGCGGATTGCGGTGCACGCCGTTGACGCGGAATTCATAATGCAGATGAGGTCCGGAAGCAAGGCCGGTGCTGCCGACATAACCGATGATCTGACCCTGTTTGACGCGACTGCCGTTACGCGCCTTGCGATTGAACTTGGACAGGTGTGCATACAGGGTGCTGTAGCGGCTGCCATGTTTGATGATGACCACATTGCCGTATCCGCCCTTGCGACCACGGAAAATGACTTTGCCGTCACCGGATGCGCGCACCGGAGTGCCTGTAGCGGCAGCGTAATCGACGCCCTTGTGGGAACGGAATTTATGCAGCAAGGGGTGATAACGTCGAGTGGTGAATTTGGAGCTGATGCGACTGAATTTCACCGGGCTGCGGAGAAACGCTTTTCTCAAACTCATGCCGTCGGGAGAATAGTAACCGGTGTCGCCTGTGGTTGGATCGACATAGCGTAACGCTCGATGCTTTTCGCCCTGGTTGACGAATTCCGCCGCCAGAATATTGCCGTCCTTGATTTTCTCGCCATTCTTGAAAATTTCTTCATAGATGACCGAGAAGCGGTCGCCCTGGCGGATGTCGAGTACAAAGTCGATATCCCAGCCAAAAATATTGGCCAGTTCCATGGTCAGGTTCTGAGACAGTCCCGCGCTCTGGGAAGCCAGGAATAAAGATGACTCGATTTCTCCTGAAGCATAAGCAGTGCGTGTTTCAACGGCGTGTTTGATGACCTCGGTTTTGAGTTCGCCATCGACACGCATGACGCGCAGGTATTTGAACTCATCCAGGTCGTAGTGCAACGCGGTAAGCTGACCCGCGTCATTTTTTTCGACTCGCATGGCATCGCCGGGATGCAGGCGGGTGAGTGCACGGGCTTCTTTGCCGGTTTGCATCATTTCGATGATCTGGTCGGGTTTGATGCCAGCCTTATCGAACAGTAAGGAGAGACTGTCGCCGCTCCTGACCTTTAATTCCTGCCACTGGTGCTGGCTGAGGAAGTCGCTTTCCGATGTCGGATCACTAACGGATTTCTTCTCCGCCGGTATTTCCAGCTTGATGGAGGTGGGTTGAGCGGTGGGCCGGTCACCCAGGGTGCGATAGGCCGGTTTCTCGGTATGGGTATCGGCGGTGGTCTCGGCCGCATGGTCAATGGCCTGTTCGAGTTCGGCGGGTGCCGAGTTGACGACAGGGGTTGCCGGGTCGGAGCTGGGCTGGTGGGTGCTGGCCAGCACGACGCCAATTACGACGCTACAGGCGGTCAACAGCAGCCAGCGCAGTCGGGGATGGTTTCGTTGCTCGGGACGGCTTCGAAAGTCTTTGTTGATAAAGTTGTTGTAATCCACGGAAATAACAAGAAATTTTTTAATAAACATAGCCTGAATTCGCAGAGAATTCAATGCAAACTTGAGACTGTTTCCTGATTTTGGACAGGGTTTTGCAGATAAGCAATGCCCTGGCGATTGATCAGCCGGGTATTTCGCGATAGCGACAGGGCATTGAGCTGGTCGATGACCTCGCCGGCGCTACTGCCGAACAGGATGCGCGGTTGAAAATTGACCTCCACATTGAGGACGTTGATCGGGATCAGCTGCACGGATTCGAATCGGCCCCGGGTAAAATCGATATGGGCAATCACGCTGGTTTGTGCGTTGCGGCTGTAGGAGCCGAAAGCGAAGTTGCCCAGGCTGTAGAGGATCAGTCCGTCCCGGTAGTGCTCGATGGCCTGCAGGACGTGGGGATGGTGGCCGATCACCAGTTGCGCACCGGAATCGATAGCGGCATGGGCGAGCAGCGGTTGATATTTTCTAAGCAGGGCGGATTTTTCCTGGCCCCAGTGAAATGAGACGACTACGATGTCGCTGTTCTGTGTCATGCGTTGTACGTCTTGGCGAATCTGGTGTTCGTGCCCAAAAGCGCTGCCGGAGCGATCTGCAGTCGCCCAGAAGCTTTCCGGAAAGGTCAGTGAGTAGCTTAGGAACCCGACCCGGTGTCCGGCCATCTGCATGATAGTGCCGCGCCGCGCCTGGTCGAGATTGGCGCCGGCACCGACACTGGCGATATCAGCCTGCCGCAGGGCCTGCATCGTGTCTCGAAGGCCCTGATCGCCGTAATCCATGATGTGATTATTAGCCAGGTTCATGATATTGAAGCCGGCTTTTTTGAGGGCCGGAACGACTTTTTCCGGCGGCGTCCTGAACAGGTATTCTTTATTTTCGGAATAGGGGGTCTCCGCATGGGTCAGCGGCCCCTCCAGGTTGCCAATGACGATGTCCGATTCGTCGAACAGGTAGCGCGTCTGTTCGAAGGCATAGTCATATCCATATTGTTCGAAAACCGGTTCTGAAGTACCGCCCAGCATGATGTCGCCGACGGCACTGATGCGCAGGCGATGAGCCTGCTTTGCCGGATCAGGTGTGGCCGGTATCGAGGTGGGCTCGCCGAGCAGCCGTGGGGATTGCCAGCCTGCCATCAGCAGGCCGAATGCGCCGGCGATGATGATGGCCTTTCTGGTGGAATTCCCCGCATCTATTGCCATAACATCTGTGCTCTTGTATAACGCCCTGCTCGTATAGGAAATGTGTCACACCCGGCTCGTCCCCTGAGCCGAGTTAATTCGGAGCCTTCAATGTCATCTGTAGACGACGCACTCGACATAATCAAACGTGGTGCTGAAGATATTCTCGTCGAAGAGGAACTGGTCAAAAAATTGCAGTCCGGCAAGCCGTTGAGGATCAAGGCCGGATTCGATCCGACCGCGCCTGATCTGCACCTGGGGCATACCGTTTTATTAAACAAAATGCGCCAGTTCCAGGACCTGGGTCACGAAGTCATCTTCCTGATTGGTGATTTTACCGGACTGATCGGGGACCCCACGGGTAAGAGTGCGACCCGTCCTCCGTTGACTGAGGACGAGGTGAAAGCGAATGCGGAAACCTACCAGGAGCAGGTGTTCAAGATCCTCGACCGGGAGCGCACCCGGGTGGTATTCAATTCCGAGTGGATGGGACAGATGTCTGCGGCCGATATGATCAAGCTGGCGGGCCGGCAGACTGTCGCGCGCATGCTGGAGCGGGACGATTTCAAGAAGCGCTACAAGGCTGAGCAAAGTATTTCGATCCATGAATTCCTGTATCCACTGGTACAGGGCTATGACTCGGTGGCCCTCGAGTCCGACGTGGAGCTGGGCGGTACCGATCAGCGTTTTAATCTGTTGATGGGGCGCGAGCTGCAGAAATTCTACGGTCAGGAACCCCAGGTGGTGGTGATGATGCCGCTGCTCGAAGGGCTGGACGGGGTGAACAAGATGTCCAAGTCGCTGGGGAACTATGTGGGCGTGACCGAAGCCCCGGGCACCATGTACAACAAGATTCTGTCCATGCCGGATACCCTGATGTGGCGTTATTTCGAGCTGCTGAGTTTCCGTCCCCTGACGGACATCGATGCACTGAAAGCGGATGTCGAGCAGGGTCGAAACCCTCAGGAAGTCAAAATCGAACTTGCCATGGAGCTGATCACCCGCTTTCATGACGAAGAAGCGGCAGCCGGTGCCAGCAAGGCGGCTGGTAATGTGATTCGAGACGGTGAAATCCCTGACGATCTGCCCGAAATTGAAGTGACTCTGGATGGTCAGGAACATCTGCCCATCATGGCGGTATTGAACCGCAGCGGTCTGGCACAGAACTCCGCCCAGGCCAAGGATATGCTGGCCAACGGGCGTGTCAAAGTCGATCAGCAAGTTGTTGAATCCTCGCTAAAATTGACGCCTGGACAGTATCTGGTTCAGGCCGGTAAGAAAAAGATCGCGCGGATCATTCTGGGCTAGTCAAAATTGTTGTAAGAAAACCGTCAAAAACACTTGACGGTAATTATGTACACTGTACAATGCGCGCCTCTGTCGAGGAACGACGGAGAAGCTGAAGGGAAGAAAGTGAGTGGTGAGCTAGCCTGCGGGTTGGTGAGTTGCTATACTAGTCGGCTCGCTTCGAGCGATGATATTAAACAAT
>CBDULQ010000241.1:0-5153 GCA_965368115.1 uncultured Gammaproteobacteria bacterium
AGTCGTACCAGTACATGCGTAACTGGAACCAGGGTTACCTGACCTGGGCCCAGGATCATCGCCTGACCCGTTACGACGAGCCGATCAATATTCATATTTATTCCGAAGTGCTGCAGAAATTCCGCCTCGCGGCGCAGGGCAAGCGTAAAGGCAAACAGCCGCCCGAGCGTTACCGCAAGCGCATCATGGAGCACTTCAATCCGCTGCCGTTCTACTCCGAACCGCTGGAGTCACAACTGAGCGACAAGCAGAAGTATCCGCTGAATGCGATCACCCAGCGCCCGATGGCCATGTATCACTCATGGGATTCGCAGAACGCCTGGTTGCGCCAGATTCATGCGCATAACTATCTGCATGTGCATCCGTCTCTGGGCGCCAAGCACGGCTTCGGTGACGGCGACTGGATTTACGTGGAATCCATGCACGGCAAGGTGCGTTGTATGGCGCGCTTCTCCGAAGCGGTGGAGCCGGGAACCGTGTGGACCTGGAACGCCATCGGTAAAGCCAAAGGCGCCTGGAACCTGGGTGAGAAAGCCAACGAATCCGAAAAAGGCTTTTTGCTCAATCACCTGATCTCGGAAGAGCTGCCGAAGAACGAGTGCGGCGAACACGTTTCCAACTCGGACCCGGTCACCGGCCAGGCGGGCTGGTACGATGTGCGCGTACGCGTCTACAAGGCGGAAGCCGATGCCGATCATACCCTGCCGCAGTTTGAAAACATGCCGGTACTGCCGGGCATGGAAAAACGTCGCAGCTGGCAGGGCTTCTTTGCCGGTATGTTCGCCGGTAAGAACAAGAAAGCAGGAGGTGCTGAGTAATGACACAGTTAGCTCTGGTTATTGACCTGAATGTGTGTGTAGGTTGTAGCGCCTGCGTAACAAGTTGTAAGGAATGGAATACCTCCGGTCCGGCGGGTTTCATGTCCGATGACAATCCCTATGATAAAGATCCGACCGGTACATTCTTCAACCGCGTACAGACTTATGAAGTAGGCGAGTTTCCAAAGACCGAAACCGTACACTTTCCCAAGTCCTGTCTGCACTGTGAAGAGCCGCCGTGCGTTCCTGTGTGCCCGACCGGCGCCAGCTACAAGCGCGAGAACGACGGTATCGTACTGGTCGACTACGACAAATGTATCGGTTGTAAATACTGTTCATGGGCCTGCCCTTACGGCGCTCGTGAAATCGACGAGCACCAGAAGGTCATGAAGAAGTGCACCCTGTGTGTGGATCGTATTTACGATGAATCATTGCCTGAATCCGAGCGCAAGCCGGCCTGTGTGTTGTCATGTCCGACCAATGCGCGTCTGTTTGGTGATGTGCATGATCCGGATTCACATGTGTCGCAACTGATTCGTGAAGAAGGTGGTTACCCGCTGATGCCGGAATGGGGTACCAAGCCATCCAACCATTACCTGCCGCGTCGTAAGAACCGCATGAAGATTCACGAAGACGAACTGGTGCGTGTCGACAATCCGCTGACCAAGGAGCAGAAAGAACATCATGCTCCGGTGGATACGCCGACCCTCGACGACATCGCGATGTAATGAACCCGTTGCGGCTCTGTAACGAACAGGGCCGCCGTTTTAATTTTACTGGAGACGAATATGCATCCCGCATTCTCGGTCATTTTTCTAACCACTTTGATTGGCGCAGCCCAGGGACTGTTCCTGGCGCTGTTTTCTGCGCAGGCCTACACCGAACTGAACCTGCTGCCCAGTATGTCGCATACCAGCTTTTTTGGTGTCGGTGCGGTGATTGCACTGGTCCTGCTGGGCGGTGGTTTGTTGGCTTCTTTCTTCCACCTGGGTCATCCGGAACGCGCCTGGCGCGCCGCCAGTCAGTGGCGTACCTCATGGCTTTCCCGTGAAGTTATCGCTCTGCCGGCGATGATGGGTGTCACCTTTGTGTATGCGGTTATGCACCTGGGTGGTTATGATCATGTATTCATCAGCCAGGGTCAGAACAATCTGACCTACAGCCTGCTGGTGGGTGCGGTTGGTGTGATCGCGGCTTTTGCGCTGTATATCTGCACCGCCATGATCTATGCCTGCATCAAGTTCCTGCAGGAATGGTCCAGCCCGCTGACTGTGATCAACTACACCCTGCTCGGCATGGCTTCCGGTTTTACTCTGGCGACGGCCCTGAGCAGCTACTACGATGCACCGGAAATGAGTAAATTCCTCGGTGCCTGGTCGATCATCCTGACCGTGGTGGCGTTCTTTACCCGTTCCGCGTCATTGATTCGCAATGCGCGTATCAAATACAAGTCCACCGTGGAATCGGCCATCGGTATTCGTCACAACAAGATTGTGCAGAAAACCCAGGGTGCCATGGGTGGTTCCTTCAATACCCGTGAGTATTTCCATGGTGCTTCGGCTTTCGCACTGAAATCCATCAAGTGGCTGTTCATGATGCTGGTGTTCCCGCTGCCGGTCCTGCTGGTCGCCAGTGCCATTGCCGATGTGAAGACCGACCTGCTGGTCGCGGCCTTTATCATTCAGTATATCGGTCTGTTGGCGGAGCGCTGGTTCTTCTTTGCGCAGGCTAACCACCCGCAGAACATTTACTACCAGACTGTCTAAGTCTGCACTGTGACAGGCGAATTTGCCTGATCTCATCACAGTTATGGCCGGCCGCGTTTCGCGGCCGGTTTTTTTTGCCATATCCATTGTGTATGATGGGGCCACGTTTCTGCGAAGTTCTTCTGAACCCGCGTCCCGCAAATGACTCAAAGCCCCATGCATCTGATACTTAGGAACACAGCTATGCTGAAAAAAATTGCGATTACCCTGGCTTTTACCCTGCTGGCTGGTCAGGCCCATGCCCGGGGAGTAGATCTTCGCCTGGCGGACGAAACAGCCGAAGTGCTTTATCTTACCGAGTCGTCCACCTTTGGTTACGGCGGCGCCGATGTGGGACTGGGTGTGCTGTTCAATGAAAACGACGATTACATGTTCAGTGGTTCGGCCATGGTGACCGGCCATAGTGCGGGTAACAATCGTCCTCTGCAGTTCGGTGTCGGCGGTAAGCTGGCAATGGCGCTGCTCGACGACCGTGGTGCCGGTTTCGATGAAGAGTTCGGTGCGCTGGCTGTCGGTGGACAGATTCGCTATGTTATACCTTCGTCCACGCCAGTGGCGCTCCTGGCTGAAGGATTTATTGCGCCGAAGATTGTCAGCTTTAGCGGTGCGGAACAGTACACCGAATATCGTTTTGCGGTAGAGCTCGAAGTCACACCCAGCGCACGGGCGTACCTCGGTTATCGGAACATTACATTTGATCTGGAAGGTGGAGCCGAAGTGGAGCTGGATGATGATCCGCATATCGGCATTCGCATCGAGTTTTAGTCAACAGGCTTTATCGGCATAATAAAAGGGCGGTTTATCCGCCCTTTTTATTTGCTGATCGATATAAAACACGGGGGAGATTGTTTGTGGACAATATGAATCGACTACTGGAGATTATGGCGAGCCTGCGCGATCCGCACAGCGGTTGCCCCTGGGATATCAAACAGACGTTCGCGACCATCGTGCCCCATACCCTGGAAGAAGCTTACGAAGTGGCCGACAGTATCGAGCGCGGCGAAATGCAGGAGCTGAAAGATGAACTGGGCGACCTTTTGTTCCAGGTGGTGTTTTATGCTCAGATGGCAAAGGAGCAGGGGCTGTTCGATTTTTCCGACATCGTCGACGCCATCAACGACAAACTGGTGCGTCGTCACCCCCATGTGTTTGGCGATGCGACCTTTGAAGATGAGACGCAGCTCAATGAAGCCTGGGAACAGTCCAAACAGGAAGAACGGGATGGCCGGGCCGAACAGTTGTCCGCATCCGTGCTGGACGGCGTGGCACGTGCGCTACCCGCATTGAAGCGCGCACAGAAACTGCAAAAGCGTGCGGCACGCGTGGGTTTCGACTGGCCGGATGTGAAACCGGTGCTGGATAAAATCAGGGAAGAAATCGATGAACTGGAAGAAGCACTCGAGAGCGCCGAGCGAGATCACCAGTTCGAAGAAGCCGGCGATCTTTTTTTTGCGCTGGTGAATCTTGTGCGGCATCTCGATATCGATGCAGAAGAAGCGTTGCGGGCGGGCAACAACAAATTCGAACAGCGCTTTAATTTTATCGAGCAGCAATTGCAGGAGGACGGCCGGCAATTTGCCGACTGCAGCCTGGATCAGCTGGAGCAGTTATGGTTGCAGGCCAAGACCCGATCCAGGGACTAAGCTGTTTTCGATATTGGTATCAGTTTCCGAAGATCAACCTCGAGCCAGGCAGATAAATGATTGATTATTAACGGCGTTGCCGGGCTGGTTTCGGCTGCAGTGTCCTGCTTGATGAGCGTTTTGTGAACCGGGTCTGGTCAGGTTTGGTCATTTCCCCCCTGAACAGGGGATTTCCATTTGCGGTTTATGTTCTATATTCCTGTCTCAATAAATGACAGGAATGATATCCATAGTGAGCAACGGGCCGTTACATCGGCGCTGTTCTCCAGCTTCTTTATTCCCCCTGTCCGGTTAGCGTTACTCATACTCAAGGAATGCATCTTCTGAGTAAGAAGTGCATGTAAACAGGAAAAATGATGAACTCAGGTAAATCAATGCGCACCTTGCTGGTGTTGGCCCTTGGGCTGGTTGTTTGCTATGGCGCTTACAGCTTTCTGGGCGCGGTTCCACCAGTGCACGCCAAACATATCGATATGCCGCAGGCTCAAGCCCTGGTTGCGCGTAATTCCGGTTAATTCCCTGCCTGTTCAGATCGTCTCGCGTGCCAGACGTTGGTAAGCCAGGAATCGATTGCGAATATCACGCACATAATTTACCGGCTCACGGCCGCGCACATAACCGTGCCGTGCGCGCCGCGCGAATTCCTTTTTCGATAATAGCAACATGGCCTTTTCGACGTTATTGAACCACTTGTCCGGATTCAGTCCCTGCTGGCGAGCCAGGCGTCGCGCATCCTTAACATGTCCCTGACCGGCGTTGTAAGCCGCCAGCGTGAACCACATGCGTTCGCGGACATCGAGTTCCGGTTCGAAACGATCACGAACCCAGTCCAGATACCTGACGCCGGCATGAATACCGATGTCCGGATCGGTCAGATCTTTCAAACCCAGCTCCTTGGCTGTGCGCGGCATCACCTGCATCAGGCC
>CBDULQ010000242.1:0-5099 GCA_965368115.1 uncultured Gammaproteobacteria bacterium
GATCGAGCGCAAGCAAACTGGCGCCTGAGATGACCAGCGTTGTGGCAGTATCCAGCAGCGGATCCAGACGCACCGGACCGTGTTCGATCTGGTAGCGGTAATCGACTTTCGCTTCCACCGCCTCCCCGCTATCCGCATCCACCGACAGATTCAATGCAAAACCCAACAGCTCTAACAGGTGCTTTGCGAAATAACGCAAGGTATGTTGCAGGCTCTGCCCGGCTGCCAGTTGATACAGGGTTTGCTCGTAAAGCGCATAGATATCATCCTGCACATCGAAGCGATGCAACAGGCGCATCAACAGTTCATTGATGTAAAAACCACTGGCCAGTTGATCGCCACGCAATTGCGGGATTTTACGACTGGCCGGTTCAGCTCCGGTCAGGCTCGGCATTTCTCCCTTGCCGGACCAGCTGACGTGCAGGGGGCGAAACGGCTGCAGTATAGAGCGAGTTCGGGAACGGGCACTTCGGCTACCACGACTGACCACGCTAAAGCGGCCATAGTCACGGCTGAACAGCTCGATGATCTGACTGGTATCTCGGTAGGGACGTTGATGCAAGATATAGGCGGGCTGATCCTGAACTTTGTTCACGGCGGCTCAGTCGCTGTCATACCCCAGGCTACGCAAGGCCTGTTCGTTGTCGGACCAGCCGGCTTTCACCTTCACCCACAGTTGCAGGAACACCTTGCGCTCGAGCAACTTCTCCATGTCCTTGCGTGCCTTGGTACCAATATTTTTCAGCCGCATGCCCTTGTTGCCGATGATGATAGCTTTCTGGCCCTTGCTTTCCACCAGGATCACCGCATGAATTTCGGTGATGTGGTCCTTGTCCTTGTAGGATTCGATTTCCACCGTCGTCTGATACGGCAGTTCCTGGCCCAGTTCCCTGACCAGTTTTTCGCGGATAATTTCCGCGGCCAGGAAACGCACACTGCGATCGGTATATTCGTCTTCCGGGAACACCATGGGATTAACCGGCAACAACTCGGTAATGCACTGCTCGAGTCGTTCGACGTTGTCTCCTTTCAGGGCGGACAGGGGAATGATGTCGTGAAACTTTGCCTTGCCGTTGAGCTCCTGCAAGAACGGTAACAGCGCCTGTTTGTCGGCAAGCTTATCGATCTTGTTGACAACGAGAATCACCGGCACTTCGACGCTCGCCAGTTTATCCAGCACCAACTGGTCTTCATCGGTCCATTTCATCGCCTGAACCAGAAACAGCAGCACGTCCACATCATGTATCACCGAACTGGCGGCACGATTCATGTAGCGGTTGATGGCGCGTCCACCACCACTGTGAATGCCGGGTGTATCCACGTAGATAAACTGTGCTGCAGATGTGGTTTTCACACCCAGTATCTGATGACGGGTGGTTTGCGGTTTACGCGATGTAATACTCAGCTTGACGCCCAGCAGATGATTCAGCAGGGTCGACTTACCGACATTGGGACGCCCGATGATGGCGATATAGCCGCATTTAAAATCTACCTGGTCCTGAGCTGTCATCTACGACTTCTTTGTTGTCCTGAATAAAGATTCAATTTCCTGAATCGCCTGCTCGGCGGCCTGTTGTTCCGCCTTACGTCGACTACCCGCCTTCCCCCGAGTCGTGATGGACAGGGCCTCAACATGACAGGCAACGATGAATGTCTGACTGTGAGCCTTGCCGGATACATCGACCACATCATAGGTGGGTAGATCTAATTTTCTACCCTGCAACAGTTCCTGTAAACGTGTTTTAGGATCCTTGAGGTGAGACACGTCGGGCATGTTGGAGAGCTGACTCTGGTACAGGCGGATAATCAGTTCGCTGCAGGTCTGGAACCCATCGTCGAGATAAACTGCACCAAGAATTGCTTCCACGGCATCCGCCAGGATCGAATCGCGACGAAACCCGCCGCTTTTCAATTCTCCACTGCCGAGAATCAGAAAATCACCCAATTCCAGTTCGTGGGCGATGATGGCCAGGCCCTCTTTCTTGACCAGCGATGCGCGTAGCCTGCTCAGGTCACCTTCCGGGGATTCGGGATAGCGATGAAACAGCTCATTGGCGATAACAAAATTGAGTATACTGTCGCCCAGAAACTCCAGGCGCTCATTATTGACGGGAGCGGCGCTTCGATGCGTGAGCGCTTCGATCAGCAGGCCGGGATCGTTAAACGAATAACTGAGTCTGGCAGCCAGCTTTTCTACACGCTCAGAATCTTTCATGCTCCGCTTAAATCTTCACGTATTTATTTGGGGATGGTGATCTGGTGATTGAAGGTCGCAATGAATTCCAGATTGCCGTAAATCGGGCCACGCGCTTCGTAGTGGAGATCAACAATCATGCCATCTGTTTGCGGTTTGAATTTAAAGGCATCTTTCTTATCGTGAATATCATACAGATTGTTCACCTTCAGGCGACTCGAGATAACCGCTTTGAGCTCACCCGGTGTCTTACCTCGCATGTCCGGATCTTCAGCCATCTCATCCATAAAACCTTTTACTGTACCGTAGTTCATATACACGGGGATGATACGCAATGCCATAACCGCCTGGATACCGACCAGTGCAATAATGATCAACCAGGTAATCATGGTCAATCCAGTCTGTTTTGATTTCATACGCACGCTCTCTTGTTTTAACTACTGCAGGCCGGCCAGCTCATTTGATGATATTGCCGATACGATCCCAGCCGATGCCGTCGTCGAAGTTCATCCAGATGAGAAAGGCCTTACCAACCAGAAACTCATCCGGGACCACGCCCCAGAAACGGCTATCGTTACTATTATCACGATTATCGCCCATCACAAAATAGTGCCCTTCCGGAACCACGTATTCACCACCGCCCAGTTTCGGGGGCCTGGCGGGAATCAGCAGGATCGAGTGTTTAACTCCATCCAGGTCCTCGATGTATTCATTGGCCTTATGCTCCTCGCCCGGCCCCTGATACTCGGACACAAACTGACGTTTTACCTGTTTTCCATTTACATAGAGCACTTTATCGTAATATGCAATGTGATCGCCAGGTACACCGACGACACGTTTGATGTAGTCCACAGACGGATCACGCGGATAACGGAATACCACCACATCGCCACGGCTGGGATCATCGATGTCGATGATCTTCTTATTCAGCACCGGCAGGCGAATTCCATAAGAGAATTTGTTGACCAGGATGAAGTCGCCGATATAGAGGCTGGGAATCATCGAGCCGGATGGAATCCGGAACGGTTCGACCAGAAACCCGCGCAACAGGAACACGATCAGCAATACCGGGAAAAACGCCTTGGCGTATTCCACAACGATCGGCTCCTTGTACCCCCTGGAAGCGCCCGGCCGTTCATCAGTGGCATAGTCAAACGGATTTTTCTTTCGCCTGGGCGCCAGTAACAAGGCATCGAATAGCCAGATCAGACCTGAAATGACGGTCCCCGCAAACAATATGAAGGCGAAATCAAAATTCATCTTTGAACTCTTTATTAATTATTGTCCACTTTCAATACCGACAGGAAGGCATCCTGAGGTATTTCCACTTTACCGAACTGCTTCATGCGCTTTTTACCGGCTTTCTGTTTCTCAAGCAGCTTCTTCTTGCGCGACACGTCACCACCATAACATTTTGCGGTGACATTTTTGCGTAACGCCTTGACCGTGGTGCGTGCAATGATATGACGACCGATCGCCGCCTGGATGGCGATATCGAACATCTGCCGGGGAATCAGCTCGCGCATTTTCTCCGCCACTTCACGACCACGGCGCTGTGCGGCATCCGCATGCACAATCACCGCCAGCGCATCGACCTTCTCGTTATTGATCAGAATGTCCACCTTCACCAGTTTGGCTGGCTGGAAACACTTGAAATCATAATCGAAGGACGCATAACCACGGCTTACCGATTTAAGGCGATCGAAGAAATCCAGCACCACTTCGCTCATCGGCATGTCGTAGGTCAGCGCCACCTGGCTGCCCATGTACTGCATATTCGATTGTACACCACGTTTTTCCACGCACAGGGTGATCACGTTACCCAGGTATTCCTGGGGCACCAGGATATTGGCGCGGATGATCGGCTCGCGAATTTCCTCGATGTAATTCACCTCCGGCAAATCGGAAGGATTATGAATTTCGATGACCTCTTCTTTGGTGGTCAGCACCTGGTAAACCACGGTGGGTGCCGTGGTAATCAGATTCAGATCGTATTCACGTTCCAGGCGTTCCTGGACGATTTCCATGTGCAGCATACCGAGAAAGCCGATACGGAAACCAAAACCCAGCGCCGATGAGGTCTCCGGCTCGTATTTCAGTGCCGAATCGTTCAGCGTCAGCTTGTCCAGCGCCTCGCGGAAGCTGTCGTAGTCGTCCGCTTCCACCGGGAACATGCCGGCGAACACCCGCGGCTGCACTTCCTTGAAACCGGGCAGCGGCTCAGCGGCGGGACGGTCCACCAGGGTAATGGTATCGCCGACCTTGGCGGAATCGATTTCCTTGATACCGGCAATGATGTAACCCACCTGGCCGGCAGACAGCTCGGCGGTATCCTTGCGCTTGGGTGTGAAGACACCCACATTGTCGACCGGATAACTGCGTCCGGTGGACATGATCAGCATCTTGTTGCCCTTGCGAATACGGCCTTCCTTGATGCGCACCAGGGTGATGACACCCACATAGGGATCGAACCAGGAATCCACGATCAAAGCCTGCAGCGGTCCGTCCGGGTCGCCTTGCGGGGGCGGGATTTTTTCCACCAGTTGCTCCAGCAGCTCGTCGATACCAATACCGGACTTGGCACTGACATGACAGGCGTCGGTAGCCTCGATGCCGATGATGTCTTCGATTTCCTGCGCGACCCGGACCGGATCCGCGGCCGGGAGATCGATCTTATTGAGCACCGGCAATACTTCCAGGCCCAGATCGATGGCGGTGTAGCAATTGGCGACACTCTGCGCCTCCACACCCTGGGAGGCATCCACCACCAGCAGCGCCCCTTCACAGGCTTCCAGCGAACGGGAGACTTCATAGGAAAAATCCACATGGCCCGGTGTATCGATGAAATTGAGCTGATAGGTCTCACCGTTTTTCGCGGTGTAATCCAGCGAAGCACTCTGCGCCT
>CBDULQ010000243.1:0-5074 GCA_965368115.1 uncultured Gammaproteobacteria bacterium
ACATGCGGAAAGGCCTGTCGTCTAGTGCGGAGGAGGAGGGGTGCAGGGTGAGGCGAGCGAGCAACTGCAGGCACTTGTGAATGACTTCGCCTATCCGGTTACCTGTACTCTGATGGCGCTGGGTGCGTAGCCGGCAACCGGGGAGCATTACATAGGGATGCTGCGTATGCATGGCACCTATGCGGCAAATCATGCAATGCATAACAGTGATTTGATACTCGCTGTCGGAGCGCGTTTCGATGATCGTGTTACCAATACGATAAATAAATTTTGTCCACAGGCAAAAATTATACATATCGATATCGATCCCGCATCTATTTCTAAAATCATTACAGCCGATTACCCGATTGTAGGTCATGTAAAACCTGTTCTCGAAGAAATGTTGAAGATTGTTCGGGAAGAGAAGCGACAGCATGTGAATTTGCCCGATAAGCAGAAGTTAGCCGAATGGTGGAGCCAGATAAACGAATGGAAACGCGACTACGGGTTATGGACCAGCCCTCGATATGATACCGGCTCCGGACTGATAAAGCCTCAGGAGGTCATAAACTCACTTTCGCGACTGACAGAGGGAAATGCATTTATTACTTCGGATGTTGGGCAGCACCAGATGTTTGCCGCACAGTATTATCGTTTTAATAAGCCAAGGCGCTGGATCAACTCAGGCGGACTGGGTACTATGGGGTTTGGTTTGCCTGCTGCAATGGGGGTCAAGCTTGCGCATCCGGATGTAGATGTGGCCTGCGTGACCGGCGAGGGTAGTATTCAGATGAATATCCAGGAGCTTTCCACCTGCACTCAGTATCAGATTCCCGTAAAGATTATCAATCTTAACAACGGCTACCTGGGACTCGTAAAGCAGCAACAGGATATGAACTACGAGAGTCGTTATTCACATAGTACTTACGAGGAATCGCTTCCGGATTTTATCAAGCTGGCTGATGCCTATGATCATATGGGTATTAAAGTAACCCGGCCGGGAGACCTGGATGATGCTATCGCCGAAGCATTCAAGCACAAGGACCGACTGGTATTTCTCGATATTCACGTCGATCCTGATGAGCATGTATATCCTATGCAGGTGGCGCCACCGGAAGGCTCCATGCGTGATATGTGGTTGAGTAAGACGGAGAGAAGCTGATGCGACATATCATATCGTTACTGATGGAAAATGAGCCGGGCGCTTTAAGCCGAGTAGTGGGGCTGTTTTCGCAGAGGGGCTATAACATTGAAAATCTGAATGTGGCTCCGACAGAGGATGAGTCGGTCTCCAGGCTGACACTCACTTCTGTCGGTGATGATCGGACTATCGAACAGATCGTAAAGCATTTAAATCGCTTGATTGAAGTTGTCAGACTCAATGATCTCACCGATAGCACGCATATCGAACGAGAGCTCATGCTGGTTAAAGTACGGGCAACAGGCAGTCAGCGTGACGAAGTTATTCGCTGCGCTACTGTATTTCGCGCGCGGATTATCGATATGACGTCATCTGTATATACCATACAGGTGGTGGGAACCGCAGAGAAACTGGATGCTTTTCAGAGTGCTATTGGCAGCGAAAGTATACTTGAAGTCGCTCGAACCGGCGTAACCGGGGTACACCGAGGTGAAAGGACGTTATCGGTATAAATCGAGCAGGTAGTTTGTTCGATAAGGTTTCCAATCAATCGATAATGAAGAATGTACGCGATTCTGAATAGCAGAATCGCGTAACATGATGTTAACCGGTAGGCTATTGCATCAGATTGAGTGCCTGCTCTGTCGTGAGTACGCCGTTGGCGATCATATCGTAATTGACCAGTGCAGCCTGGTAGGCCTTCTGGCCGGGTGCAGCAACCGCATCTTTCACCACGTACACCTTGAATCCGTTTTCCATCAGTGCACGCATGTGTGAATCGACACAGAGATTCGCGACAAGACCACCAAGAACCACCGTATCGATGCCGCGACTACGTAACTGGTAGATCAGGTCATTAGATTCAGGTCCGTACATTTTATGCGGTGCCACGACAATGGTTTTGCCGTTATAGATGTATCGTTTGTAAGGCGCATAAAAGTCGGCGCCGGAGTTTTCGAAACTTTTCTCGTCGCGAGCGTTGTCCCGATGCAGTGCCCGCATGTCCAGTAGCTGGCGTTGCAGCGTGCCTGCATTGATCCATTGATCATCCAGGGCATCGTATACCAGCGGGTCGACTGCCAGGGTGTAACCCTTGCGGATTGCGGCATCCATCAGTTGATCGATGTGCTCGATGGTATTCAGCTGTTTTAGATTGTCTTTGATCAACGCGTACAATTTGCCTTCTGGATGCAGGAAATCATTTTGCGGGTCAGTAATGAGTACCGCAGTTCGAGACCGGTTCAGTTTCTCGGGGATTTGTGCGAAAGCCGATGCATTGATCAGGCTCAGACCCAGCAGGGTTGTGAATATGATTTTCAGCATGATTGTCACCTCATAAATTGAATGATCGGGTAAAGGTTTAATGTCTTATGACGCGTTCATGCTAGACGGCGAGTCGCTATGCGGTCTGTAGCATCGGCTACACAAGACCGATTAAAGTCACCGTCATGCCATCCGTATTGGTGCCCGCTTGTGTAACAAAAGCTACAGACCCGGCGCTGTCCGTTCGACGAGAATTCGCTGAGTGATTCCGAATCTACAGGTGGTAAAGAGACATGGAGCAAACGCTGGTCGATCTGCTGCTGTTTGGTCTGCTCGCGGTGACCATCGGCATGCTGACCCTGTTCGGCATGGTGCATTTCGAACTGGGTCCGGCTGCCCGGCTGGCAGGGGGTAAACGCTGGTTGCTGGCGATTGCCCTGGGTTCGGGTGTACTGGCTTTTGCCATCAAACTGGTACTGATTGCGATCCTGGTGAATTTTCCCCAGTACACGATTCGGCCACTGCTTAATCCTGCTGAAATCGATCGTTCCACCCGTTTATCAACGCCGGGTAAGGAGCCGACTGATCGCTGGCTGATCATGCCGGATCAGGATGTTCCCGTATCGGCAACCGCGGCTGCCTATGTCTGGGAGGCATTACCGGATCGAGCGCCGTCACCGGCTGATAACCCCACCAGCACAGAGAAAATCGCCCTGGGCAAACGCCTGTTTTTCGATAAACAATTGTCCCGGGATGGCACGGTATCCTGTGCTTCATGTCACGACGTCATTTCCGGCGCGGGTGCTGACGGACGCGCATTGTCTATTGGTGTGGATGGCCGGGAAGGCCAGCGTAATGCACCCACGGTCTGGAATGCAGGATTTCAGAGCGTCTTGTTCTGGGACGGCCGTGCGGCTTCACTGGAAGAGCAGGTCAGTGGTCCGCTGTTGAATCCGCTGGAAATGGCCATGCCGTCACTGGCGGAAGTTGAGCGGCGGGTGGGGCAACAGGCATCCTATCGTCGTGCGTTCACACGCGCATTCGGTGGCGACGGTGTATTGAATTTTCGTCGCATTGCGCAGGCTATCGCCGCGTATGAGCGTAGTTTGATCAGCAACGATTCACCCTACGATCGTTTCGTCAATGGTGATACCGATGCATTGACGGCGGACCAGCTGCGCGGTATGCGATACTTTGAAACACTGGGATGCGTCAACTGTCACTACGGCGCCAATTTTAGTGCCGCCAGTATGTTATCCCGTGGTATGCCGTTGCGTATCTTTCCCACTTATCCCAGTGACTATGATGAAAAGTATCCCTTGCGTGAAGTGGTCGATGCCTCAACCCCGACACTGGCCACCGGCGTATGGCGGGTACCTTCATTGCGCAATGTGGCCCTGACCGGGCCCTGGTTACATAACGGTTCGGTAAGTGAGCTGTCGGAAGCGGTACGCATCATGGCTGCGACACAACTGGGGTATGGCGGCCGTCGCTTGCTCTGGTCCATGCGTGATCGGCAGTTTCGTGAAATCAGCCGGCCGGAACTGAATGAACAGGTTATCAACGACCTGGTCGTGTTTCTGCAGGGACTGAGCAGTGACCGACTGCGTGAAGCACAACAGGCTGCCGGGCGGCAATTGAGTTCAGTCAACAAAGTGCAATGAAAATCGCCACGTCGATCGGCGCTGATGAATAATGAAGCGGTGTTTATCGATAAACCTCTATCCCGGTTAAAGGAGTTGTCTGCAATGAGGAATATGCGACAGCCGGAAGACCTGTTGTCGCTGTCGGCGCATGGTCGTGAACTGCTGGCCGATCATGTTCAGCAACTGAGTTTTCGGCAGGCCGATGTGGTCATCGACAAGGGGCAGGCGGTATCCGGCGCTTACCTGGTGCTGGAAGGTCAGCTACGGGTCTACACCTATACGCCCCAGGGTGCTGAAGCGACGCTCTATTTCATCCGTCCCGGCGAACTCTGTGTACTGGCGCTGAATTGTCTGTTCAACGATCTGCTTTATCCGGCCTGGGTCGAATCCAGCCCCGGTACCCGCGTCGCGGTGATTCCCGGCCATCTCTATAAACAACTCTTCGAGCAGGAATCTTCGATACAGGATATCACCGTCCGCGCATTGTCGACTCTGGTCTTCCGATTGATGAATGAGTTGGAGCAGATTCACTCCTGTAATCTGGATCAACGTCTCGCCAGTTTTCTGCTCAATTCAGCGTCCAGCGAAGGCGTGATTACCTCCACCCAACAGGCACTGGCCGGGCATCTGGGCACCAGTCGTGAGGTCATCGCCCGCCTGATGCAGGGATTCAGCCGGCGTGGACTGGTGTCGACGGGTCGTGGCAGGATCGTGATTGTTGATGCGGCGGGACTGGGTGAAATCATTAAGCCGGGTCATGGTCGGCAAACCGGTTCCTGCCGTTACTGATCCAGAATCAGGGCTCAGCGGCAGGCCACCGTGAATTCTCCTCGTTCCGAACGAGACAGGTCTATTGCTATCCGGCGTAATTCTCAATAACTCTGGTCGTTTCCAGCCCTGCCTGCTGACAGGCTAGCGCGGCACGGCACAAAGCCTGTGTATTGTGTTGATCTGCCCGCTTATTAGAGCCAGGTTGGCGCTCCCTTCTGGATCAGTGTTTTTCTAGGATTATTTCAAAACAAACAACAAGATAAAGATATTATAT
>CBDULQ010000244.1:0-5012 GCA_965368115.1 uncultured Gammaproteobacteria bacterium
AGGGTATGGTGAGTCGGCGCTGGGCCGCCAGCGAGGCCTGGTCCAGCTGCTCCAGCTTGTCGAACAGGCCGTTCAGGTCGCGGGCATAGTTGTTCAGCATAAAACCGGCCACCGCATCCGGCAGCTCGAAGCCCCGGCTACGCGCCCGTTGCTGCAGGGCCTTCTGCTTGTCCGCATCGGCCAGACTGCGCAGCTGAATCACCGGTCCCCAGTTGAGCCGGGAACGCAGGTCCTCCAGACCCAGCGTCAGCTCATTCGGCGGCCAGCGGGTCGCGAATATCAGTCGATGCTGCTGCTCGCGGATACGGTTGATGAAATCGAACAGGGCATGTTGCCAGTCATCCTGACCCGCCAGCAGCTGCAGATCGTCCAACGCCACCAGGTCGAGCTTTTCCATACCCTGTAACAACTCCGGGGGATGCGCCATCACCTGGTCCAGCGGCAGGTAGGCACTGGTCAGCCCTTGCGCGGCAGCGGCCTGACAACTGGCCTGCAGCAGATGACTCTTGCCGGTACCCTGCTCACCCCATAACAGCACCTGGGGCTCGCCGGCGCCACTCGCGACCTGGCGCAGCAAATCCAGCGCCAGTCCGTTATCGCCGCCGATGAAATTGTCATAGGTATAGGAATCCCGCAGCCGCAGGTCGAGGGCCAGTTGTTGCGACATCAGGCGGTGCCGTCGTCGAACAGGGTGCTCGCCTTGTACTGTTCATGCACATGGCGCAACAGCACCGCCAGTACCGCCGCCACCGGCAGCGCCAGCAACACGCCGACGAAACCGAACAGCTGACCGCCGGCCAGCACGGCAAAAATCACCGCCACCGGGTGCAGGCCGATACGATCACCGACCAGCAGGGGCGTGAGCACCATACCCTCCAGTGCCTGGCCGATACCGAAGACGATGAACACCGGAATCAGCTGCATCACATCGTGGGTCTGCAGCAACATGGCCACCGAAGCCACCAGAATGCCGAGGATGAAGCCCAGGTAGGGCACGAAACTGACCAGCCCCGCCAGCATGCCGATGAGCAGGGCCAGTTTCAGGTCGATGACCCACAGTCCAAGGGAATAGATGGTACCCAGCGCCAGCATGACCAGGAACTGGCCGCGCAGGAAAGCCGCCAGCACCTCGTCCGATTCCACCGCCAGCTTGACGATGACCGGCTCGTAGCTGCGTGGCAGTAACTCTCGCACCCGCGCCACCAGAATGTCCCAGTCGCGCAGCAGGTAGAAGGTGACCACCGGAATCAGCACCAGGTTGGCCAGCCAGGCCACCAGGGTGAGACCGGATTTGCTCACCGAAGAGAACAGGGTCATGGCGATACCGCCGGTCTTTGCCAGGTTCTTGCTGAGCATGGATTTCAATGCGGCAAGATCGAGCATGGCCGGATCGATGCCCAGCATGCCCGCCAGCCAGGGCAGAAACTTGGTCTGAATCACGTCGATGTATTTGGGGAAATTCGCCACCAGGTAGCTGATCTGGTTTTCCAGCAGCGGGATCAGGATCAGTAGCAGGGCGACCAGCAGCAGTGACAATACGGCAAACACGATGACCACCGACAGGGTGCGCGACAGCTTACGCGCTTCCAGACGATCGGCGATGGGGTCGCCCAGGTAGGCCAGCAGGGCGGCGGTAAAAAAAGGCGCCAGAATTGGCGCCAGCAGGTATAGCAGAAAGCCGAAGCCCGCTATGCCTGCCAGCAATAACCATTTCTGCGAATCACTGAGTACCATGGGACCGCATCATACCCCATCAGCCGTTGTAGCGGTAAGTCAGCATATTGACGACCGGCAGGGGTGGTGGCGTTGGCATTGTGGGCAAGGCAACGGGGTCGGCGTCTATAGCGGTTTCGGCCGCCTCATCCTGCGGCGGCACAGGCGCTTCAGCCGATGGCGCTGCGTCAGTAGACGGCGGCGTTACCGGTTGAAGAACTTGCGGCACCGGGGTTTCGACCGCCATGGGTGGCGGTGTATCGGGTAACAGGGTGCGCCCCAGAGCGATGATACGGCGCAGATCGTCCTTGCCGCCGGTCAGATCGACATGAAACTGCACCCAGTTGTCTTCGACGCGGGTGGCATAGACCGATTTCACCGGCGCCAGTGAGCGCAGATACCGCACCGTGCTGGCGTAATTGCGCAGGCCGTCGACACCGTTCACATGCACCACCAGCTGACCCTGGTTGGCTACGTCTTCGAGTACCGAAAAACGTGCTGCGATCTGATCGGTGGCCACGTCGACGCCACTGGCCATCAGCAGTTCCAGATCCAGCGCCTTCAAACGCCATTGCTGGGCCTGACCATCGACGGCCAGCGACCAGTCCACTTTCCAGCTCGATCCCTGCCAGTCCATGCGACCGATGAGGACCGAATTCACCGCGTAGCGTTTGCTGGCACGCAGCACCGGCCCCCAGAAACTGCCCCAGACATCGGCGAAGCTGACCACCGAGCGATCATCCTGGTCCATGCGTGGCCAGGTGATGGGCAGCCCCCGGCGCGCGGCTTCTTTCTCCGCCGCCTGCTTGATGGCGGACTGATCCTGATCACGCAGGATGTAACGATTCTTGCCGTCACGTACGGCGATCCACACCAGCACTTCGGGGCGTTGCTGACCCCATATCGGCAGTGCATTGTCCTGCAACAGACGCTTGATGGCACCTTCGTTGAACTGTACCCAGAGCTGGTATTCCGGTGGCGCATCACTGCTTGCGGGCTGCTGTTCGGCCTCCGGTTTCTTCACCACCAGGTAACGATATTGCTGCACATAACGCGGCGCCAGGCGCAGGTCGATTCGGGTCGAGGACAGACTGCTGCCGGAGACGCGGACCAGCACCTGGACGAAGGCCTGTTCGAACGCGGCATTGCGCAATTGACGATCCTGACCGGCCACGGGCAGGGTCACTTCATACAGGTTTTTGACCAGTGCAGCCTGGCCGGAAACGGGGATTAAAATGAAAAGCAGAAGGCTAAAAAAAGCAGCTCGTAAAGACATATTATTTAGTGGCTCTCGCTGTGAGCGTGTACAATACCACATCTTTGAGCGCACATGCTTTACCAGGTTTCCAATGTCAGAATCAAATCAAAAAAATGCCCTGAGCTATCGCGATGCCGGGGTTGATATCGAGGCCGGCAACCAGCTGGTGGAACAGATCAAACCGCACGTTGCACGCACCATGCGCCCGGAAGTCATCGGCGGCCTGGGCGGTTTCGGTGCCCTGTTCGAAATTCCGCTCGATCGTTACAAACAACCGGTACTGGTATCCGGTACTGACGGCGTCGGCACCAAACTGAAACTGGCGCTGGAAATGAACAAACACGACACCATCGGTATCGACCTGGTAGCCATGTGCGTCAACGATATTCTGGTACTGGGTGCCGAACCTCTGTACTTCCTCGATTATTACGCTACCGGCCATCTCGACAATGCCGTGGCGGCCGACGTCATCAAGGGTATTGCCGAAGGCTGTCTACAGGCGGGCGCAGCACTGACCGGCGGCGAGACCGCCGAAATGCCCGGCATGTATGGCGCCGGCGATTACGATCTGGCCGGCTTCTGCGTCGGCATCGTCGAAAAGAATGCCATTATCGACGGCAGCAAGGTGCAGGCCGGTGATGTACTCATCGGACTCAGCTCATCCGGCCCCCATTCCAACGGCTACTCGCTGGTGCGTAAAATCATCGAGGTGAGCCAGGCTCGACTCGACGATAAATTCGAAGGCAGCACACTGGGCGAGGCCCTGCTGGCACCGACACGCATCTATGCTAAAAGTATTCATGCCCTGCTGCAGCAGGTCGATGTGCATGCCATGTCTCACATTACCGGCGGCGGTCTGCTGGAAAATATTCCCCGCGTCATGCCCGACGACACCCGCGCACTGATTCAGTCATCGAGCTGGCAACTGCCGGCAGTGTTCCAGTGGCTGCAACAACAGGGTGGCGTCGTCGATCAGGAAATGTACCGCACCTTCAATTGCGGTGTCGGTATGGTTCTGGTGGTGGCCGCTGCGGATGCGGACAAAACCATCGGCCTGCTCAAGGACAACGGTGAACAGGCCTGGCGCCTGGGTGAAATCGTCAGTCATCCCGGTAAACCCGACGTCGTCATCGAATAACTGAAACCGGTGAGCGACAGTGTATCGCTCACCTGCAAAATCACAGCGAAACACATGTCTTCACCTCTTCCAATCGTCGTGTTGATCTCCGGCAACGGCAGCAATCTGCAGGCCATCATCGATGCCGTGGAGAGCGGGCAATTAAACGCACGCATTCAGGCGGTGATTAGCAACAAGCCGCAAGCCTATGGTCTGCAAAGAGCACGTGACGCGGGTATCGAAGCCCATGCACTGGATCACCGTGACTACCCGGATCGCGCCAGCTTCGACCAGGCGCTGCAAACGCTGATCGATGGTTACCAACCGGCACTGGTCGTGCTGGCCGGCTTTATGCGCATCCTCACCGAGGCTTTTGTCGATCACTACGCCGCGCGCATGCTCAACATCCACCCCTCCCTGCTGCCCGAATTTCCCGGCCTGAATACGCATCAGCGTGCGCTGGATGCGGGTCATCGCCAGCACGGGGTTACCGTACATTTCGTCACCAATGAACTGGACAGCGGACCACCGGTCCTACAGGCTGTAATTGAAGTGGATGCAGAGGATACAGCAGACAGCCTGGCGCAACGTATCCATGCACAGGAACATATTATCTACCCCATGGCCATCGGCTGGTTTGCGGACGGCCGACTCGAATGCCGCGACAATCAGGCTCTGCTCGACAAACAGCCGATTACGACACCGCCTAGATGGATTAACGATCACCTGGAATATCCACAATGAAAAAATGCGTGATCCTCACCCTACTCCTGGTTTTTCATTTACTACCGGCACAGGCGGTCGAAATTCCTCCTGATTTTGTCGCGCATTACAAACTGGAAAAATACAGCACCACCATCGGCGAAATCGATCTCAGGCTAAGTACTGAAAATGATAAACTGAATTATTCATCCCATACCAAAC
>CBDULQ010000245.1:0-5000 GCA_965368115.1 uncultured Gammaproteobacteria bacterium
GTAGTCGTCATGGCAGGATTTGCAGGTCTTCACGGTCGCGCCGAACTGCTTCTTGATGGCGCTTTCATCGCCGCTCTTTGCCACCATGGCCAGCTTGCCGGCTTCTTCCTGGAACTTCTCGGCCTTGGCCTGATAGTCTTTGGCATCGCTCCAGACACCGGATTTGGCTTTGGTGTCGCCCTTGTCGGAACCCGGGATGAAGAAGGTCCAGGGCATGGGTGATAAGGCGGCGACATTGTCGGCATGCTGGGCGAAAGCTTTCTTATCGAACGGCATTTCACCCTTCATCATCGCGCCCATCGGGCCGGTGTTGGCGGCGATCAGGGTGAAGGCAGCCTGGCGGGCCTTGATGGCGTCTTCTTTGGCATCCCGAGCGGTAGCGGTGTGTGCCAGGCTCATGGACAGCACGGTGACGGCGGCGATGGTGAGTTTGTTCATGACGGGGTTTTCCTATATTAGTAATGAAGCAAACTATTAAGCACTTTATGTTGTCGATAATAAAGGCGAAATTCTCGCTGCTTTTTATCAGAAAAATCGATATGAATCGGACACCACTCATTACCCTGGGCCAGTGGCGGGCCCTGGTCGCGGTCGTCGAGACCGGGGGCTACGCCCAGGCCGCAGAACGCCTGCATAAAAGTCAGTCCTCGGTCACATACGCGGTGCAGAAACTGGAAGCGGTGCTCGGTGTAAAGGCCTTCGAGATACGGGGCCGTAAAGCCACGCTGACCTCCACCGGCCAGATGCTGTACCGCCGCGCCAGCGCGCTGCTGGAAGAAGCGGACGATCTGGAGCAGGTGGCCCATACCGTATCCGCCGGCTGGGAAGCGAATATTGCCTGTTCCATAGAAGTGCTGTTTCCCACCTGGCTGTTGCTCCGCTGCCTGGAAAAGCTCGGCCATGAAGCCCCTCATGCCCGGGTCGAGGTGATGGAATCCATCCTCAACGGCGCCTCCGAAGCCCTGGCCGAGCGCAAGGTGCAACTGGCCATCGCCAACGAAATCCCGCCCGGCTTCCTCGGCGACCCGCTGATGTGGGTGCGCATCGTCGCCGTCGCCGCCCCCGATCATCCCCTGCATCGCCTGGACCGCGAACTCGGCTACAGCGACCTGCACGCCCATCGCCTGGTGGTGCTGCGCGGCTCCAGCGAGAAGAAGGACCAACTCACCGTACCCATCAAGGCAGAACGCTGCTGGGTAGTGAGAAGCATGGCCACCGCCATCGAAGCCGTCCGCCACGGCCACGGCTTCGCCTGGCTACCGGAACAGGAAATCAGCGAAGAGCTGGAAGCCGGCTCGTTGAAACGCCTGCCGCTACGCGAAGGTGGCATGTTCGTGGTGCCGCTTTATCTTATCCTGGCCTCGCCGGACGGCGCCGGTCCCGGTGTGCGGCGGTTGGCTGAAATTATTCGGGAAGAGACCCGTGTTCATGTGCCGCGTGGGGCGGTGGATGGGGATATGGAGCAGACACCGGCCAGTGTCGGTTTTGGCAATGATGTGGTCGTGCATGATGCTCAGTATTGAGTTGAGTTATTCACGTTTTAAGACGTGGGAATGGCGTGTATATTGAGACGGGTGGCATGGCGCCTGTCTCGGTAAAAAGTGGCTACACGGCGATTTAACTGTCAGGAGCAAAAATGATTGATACCAAAGCAAGGAAAGAGGCAGCTGAAGTAGCGAGGCACTTTGCATCTGGCCAAATTACCAACTTTGATTTTGAAAATAAAATTCCGAACTCAAAAGACCCGGCCGTATGGGCGGTTCAAGATACATTCTGGTGTCTTTACGACGACTTTAAAGAGCACAAAATCAATGAAGGCTGGGAAATGCCCAAACAAATTAAAACTATGATGGCACGCTGGGTTATGTTTCTGTACTCAGATGAAGAATATCGATGGCCCAAAATAAGCTGCCCGGGTCTAAGACCTTTTGAATATGGATTTTTCGGCCGACTTTTCAAAAGGCATTTGGCTCAGGAGTCTTTTCTAATTGCAGGTGAATATTCTGTCTGGCCTTTTATAGACAACGAGTCGTATGAGAATGCTAGAAATACTCCCCATTTGCTTGCTGGATCCTGGTCGGGTGCTCAAGCGGGTCGCTAGACGCGGCCTGTTTATTTAGGCGGCAGGGTTAAATATTTATGGAAAACTTAATCTCAATAATATTGCTTGTATGCATAGCAAGCTTTATATATGCATTAATCAAACTCAAAAAGCTTATCTCAACTGGCGAAGTTAATATCTTTAATGTCATGTTTGTGAAGGATTTAAGCAGTGAGGCTGAAGCGCATAAAAAACATGCGTTGATTGGTGTTTATACTTTTGTGGCAGCCATTTTGCTTATGCTTATAATTACCGGGATATACGGGCCTGTTAAGGGGTGAGGGCTGACTCTGTTGATGTTTTGTTTTAATTAAGGCTGGAAGCTGCATGATAAAATACTGCATTGTCATTGATTCACACATAGAGGATGTGTTTGGCTATATTGGTAATATCGATAATTTTGCAGAATTATTTAAGTCCAAATATGACATCAAATACATTGATGATGAAAAGCCGCTGCAAATTGGCAAGGCAACGACATTCACTGGGGGTGCCGGCGGAATATCACTGACATTTACAAGCAAGGTAAAGAACCTGATACGTAATGAAAGGATTTCCCGGTCAATTAAATACGATAAAACAGCTATTAACGGGAGTGCCGTTGATGTTGAAATGCCCGAAATTGTAATCGATGAATGCGTAAAGCCCCATCGTCGTGGAACTAAGTTATGTATAAGAATCAGGGTTGTCAGCAAGCACTCCCTGTTTTATCTAATAAAAATATTATGGAGCTATATTCTTGAGTATGGCGAGTTAATGGAATATGCGAAATATGTCAAAAGTGGTGTCGAGCGGGCCAGCCCCTGAAAAAGAATAAGGGGGGAGTGTATGAGAAAAATAGATCCTCCTCTATATTCCAATGATCCCGAAGCCTGTCTGTATTCATAAAAGAATCGGTGACAGCCGAGAAATAGCCATATTACTATTCCTAACTAACCTTTTAACACTGATGAGTGACATAAGCTTATGAAGCAATCAGTATTTGTTCGTTTTTCTTGCCTTCTGATCCTGTTCGCAACGGTCCTTCATCCACTGACTGCCCTGGCCGAAGTCACTAAGGAAAAAATCCGGCTGGGCACGGCGACCCAGGGCGGTGGATTCCAGGTCTACGGTTTTATCCTGGCTGAAGTCGTCAATGGCGGCAAGGGTAAAGTTGAACTCGAAGCGATCGCGACCAAAGGTAGCCGGGAAAACCTGCGCCTACTTGAAGCCGGTGAAATCGATATCGGCCTGGTAGAGGGTAACGCCGCACGTCAGGCACTTGAAGGTATTGGTCGCAGCAAGGCGAATTTGAAGGTTCTCAGCGTCATGTACCCCAATCCCGGCATGTTTGTCGTGCGTGCCGACTCCCCTTATTTCACCATCAACGACCTGAAGGGCAAGCCCGTGGTATTCGGCACCCAGTCTTCGGGACTGCGCATACTGGCGAATGATGTGCTGGATGGGCTCGGTTTAAACGCCAAATCCGATTTCCAGGGCATCATTCTCGACAAGGCAGCGGACGGTCCACGGCTGGTGCTGGAGAAGAAAGCAGAAGCCCTGTGGGGTGCCGGTATCGGCTGGCCCGGTTTTGTGAAGGTTGCCAACAGTGAAACCGGTGCCCGATTCATTGCACCAACCGCGCACGAGATTAAAAAAATTCACGCCAAACACCTCCACTTGAAGCCCATGTCTGTACCGGCAGGTACTTACAAAGGACAGACTAGCCCGATTGATTCAGTCGGCATGTGGTCGATGATTCTGGTCAGACCGGATTTGTCCGAGGAACTGGTTTATGAACTGGTAAAAGCGATCCATGCCGGAGAAGAAGAGCTGGCCTCACGCCTTCCCCAGGCGAGTTACACGCGCTTTATGAATACGGTTCAGCAGGTCGACAGGACGCTGATGCATGCGGGGTTCCTACGTTATTACGGGGAGCTGGAAAATTATCAGTAGGATTCATGTTTATAAGCACAGTTAACAAGAGCGAGCATTGCCTTTGCCTGTACGAGGCAAAACCTGATCCTGTCGTTCCTTTGGTGAGAGGTATGGCCCGAGTTATGGGATTCCGGCTGAGGGCTTGACGTATCTTGGGGGTGTGTTGAGACATTGGCGGGGTGGTAGTTATCTCTCCAGGACACTGTCCTGGAGAGCAGGAGTTTCAGTAGTATATACTACTCGGTATTGGGTCTCAGAAGCTTAGACTCAAAGCCATACACAAAAAAGCCCTCTTCAGAGGGCTTTATACAATATTATGCAACAGCATGATTACTGTCTTCCTGCAGTGGAACAGGTGTATTTAAACCAAACTCTACTTTGAAGTCTGTTGCTTTTACTTTAGGCACTACCTGGCCTTTAATCTTAGGTAGATCAACAATTCCATATCTCTCTAGAGTTTTTAATGTACGGCACAAATTAGATTTCCTACGAGATGTAATTTCTTCCAGCTCAGTTATTGAGCGTGGCTTGTGCTCTATAATTAATCTTAGTAAATGTTGATTCTCTTTACTGAGCACTTGTGACATCGATTTTAGAGACTCAAACCAGATATTAGGCTCATTTCGTTTCGGAATATATTCACCTTTTGCAATCGCAATAGTACGGCGCATATAATCTTTTTTAGAAATGATTCCTACAGTCATTACTTTTTTCGGCATTGGTTCGTCTCCTCAAAGCTCTTCCATTATCTTATTTACATCGTCCCAGAAATCACTTAGCAAGTGTCCTGCATCTTGAAACTCATAATTTATGATGCGAGCGCGATCATGTTTATGGTCCCAAATTTCTCTTTTGGCACCATATTTTTTTCTCTTTGGTTTTATAGCGTGAGCATTATCGTATCCCAGGATGCGAATATTATGTTTATCGTGCAAAGTTAGCGAATATCGAACTCCATGGGGTATATGTTCGCTTTTATCTG
>CBDULQ010000246.1:0-4988 GCA_965368115.1 uncultured Gammaproteobacteria bacterium
ATCTCAACTATCGTCGTCCGCGAATGCATCTGTCGGGTATCTCGTCAATACATGCAATGCTCAGATGTACCCAAATGACTGGATTCCTGACTGCGAAGGCAGGACGATGTCCAGGCCTTGTGTTTTTGTTCTGAATATTTTTAGGGAGTGCATCGATGACCATAGAAACAGAAAACGATTTAAATGAACTGCGCAGTATCGGAAAAATTGTCGCAGTCGTATTAAAAGAAATGATGAACCGCACGGAGCCCGGCATGACCACCGCCGAGCTGGATCAGATCGGCAAGGCATTGCTTGAATCCTACGGTGCGCAATCGGCACCGAAACTGACCTACGGTTTTCCGGGTTACACCTGTATTAGTATCAACGAAGAAGCCGCCCACGGTATTCCCGGCGAGCGGGTTATTCAGCCCGGTGACCTCGTCAATATCGATGTGTCCGCCGAAAAGAACGGCTATTTCGCCGATACCGGCGGCAGCTTCGTGGTGCCGCCCAGCGATTATCTTAAAGACCGACTCATTGCGTCCACAAAGTTAGCCTTATCGAAAGCCGCCGGTCAGACCAGGGCGGGGAGTCCGCTGAATATGATCGGTAAAACGATTCAGAAGGTGGCTAAACAGAAAGGCCTGAGGGTCATTAAAAATCTTTGCAGTCACGGCGTGGGGCGCGGTTTGCATGAAGAACCTAAAGAGATACCGGGTTACTACGAACCGAAAGATACTAGGCGATTGCATGAAGGGCTGGTAATCACCATCGAGCCTTTTCTATCGACCCGGAGCCGGTTTGTGACGGAATCGGACGACGGCTGGACGCTGCTCGGGGGTCAAGGCAACTTGTCGGCCCAGTTCGAACATACCATGGTTATCACTAAAGGTAAGCCCATCCTGTTAACACTGGCATAACAGGCTGGCGCCTTTGCCTGTTTGATAATCAGTTTTTATATTCCAGAGGAAGGATGATGGAAAAATCCGATATTCTATTTTCGAAAGAGCTGCGCGACTACATTATCTCATCACTCGGAGAGCCGGATATATTACGGCATTTAAGAGAAAAAACCGCGACTCATCCCGACGCCATCATGCAGATACCGCCCGAGCAGGGACGGCTCATGTCGTTTATCATCAAAATGCTTGGCGCTCAAAAAGCTCTGGAGATCGGTGTGTATACGGGATACAGTGCGTTGAGCATTGCCATGGCGCTGCCGGAAAACGGTCGGCTGGTGGCCTGCGATATCAACGATGACTGGGCTGATATCGGTAGACCCTACTGGCGGGATGCCGGTGCCGAGCGGAAAATCGACTTTCGTCTGGGGCCCGCGTTGGCGACCCTTGAGTCGCTGGTCGAAGCAGGCGAGGCGGGCAGTTTCGACTTTGCCTTCATCGATGCAGACAAGGGTAATTACGATCACTACTATGAATATTCACTTGTCCTGCTCAGGCCCGGTGGCATCATGGCCATCGACAATGTGCTACTGTTCGGGTCGGTGGTCGACCCGGACGTACTCGATGCCGATCTGAGATCCAGAATCAGCGACGCCGATATCGATGCCATGCGCAGTTTGAATAAGAAAGTTCGTAACGATGCCCGTGTCGATGCGGCCATGTTGCCGCTTGCAGATGGACTGACGCTGGTGCGTAAGTTGTCGTAAATAAAATAGATAATAATTGATCAGCGGACATGCTGGCTTTAGGGAGAAGTGCAATGAAATCTTTGCTTGTGATGTTGTTTGTCGTCGTTGGGCTATCCGCTTGTGTGTCTCAACATAAATCGTCTGATGTCTCATTGAAAGAACAGAAGGTTCTTATTCTTTTTCCTCAGGGGCTGGAGTATGCGAAGGACACTATGGGGTTTAATAATTTATCGCGTGAGGTGACCCAGGCGTTTTCCCGAGGCCTGTCTCCGCTTCTGCAGCAGTCGGGTATGAACACAGTCAACATCATCGATCAGAATCCCCGGTATACGCCTGATGAAAAGCTCGGTATATACGCCGTAACCGAACGCGTAAAACATGCGGTTATTTTGACTCTGGAAAGTCAAACCCTGGGTGATGACTATAGACTCAACCTGCGGGCGCAATGGGTTGATTTCCGTCCGTTGCTTGAAGATGGTGAGCTACGCGGCGTGCAGGTGGCTTCTAAAACTGAACAAGTTTATGTTCTGCGCAGCTCAAAAAACGGCGACAGCCCAAAAACAATGAGTCAGCTGGCGAGTGATTTTGCTGCTGTCCTGAAGGCGGAAGGTCGCTTAAAAAATGATTCACAGCAAGGCTTGCCTAAAGACTAACCGGATATTGATAACAGCAATAGGTCGGCTATAAATACCAGGTTTTTGATCCGGTTTGTTTTTGATATGGGTGTCCAGCGGCTGATACTCTCTGGCAGGGAACCATTTGGTGTTCGGGTTGACAATAAAGCATATGAATAATTCAGGAACAGGCGCATGATCTTTAAACAGTTATTTGAAACAGACTCCTCGACCTACACCTATTTGATCGCCGATCCCGATTCGGGCAGCGCAATCCTGATCGATCCCGTGCGTGAGACCGTTGAACGTGATCTGCAGGTGCTGAAAGATTTGAATCTTGAACTGACCGCAACACTGGAAACCCATGTGCATGCGGATCACCTGACCGGCGCTCGACTACTCCGGGAAAAAACCGGTTGTAAGGTCGCCTACCCGGCCATGGTAAAAGCCTCCTGTATCGATATCGGTATCAGGGAAGGCGAGGCCTTCAAAGTCGGCAACATCGAACTGAATCCGCTGTACACCCCCGGGCATACCGATCATCACCATGCCTATTTAATCGATACGCCGATATCCAAGCTGCTGTTCACCGGCGATGCCTTATTGATCGAAGCCTGCGGGCGCTGTGACTTCCAGTCCGGGAATGCCGAGGCCCTGTACAACAGTATCCATAATAAAATTTTCTCCCTCCCGGATGAAACCCTGGTCTACCCGGGGCATGATTACGAAGGCCGCTTCATCACCACCGTGGCGCAGGAGAAAGTGCGTAACCCACGGTTAGGCGGCGGCAAGAGTAAAAAGGAATTTATCGAGATCATGGATGGGCTGGATCTGCCGTATCCGAGAAAAATCGATTTTGCCGTGCCGGGTAATGAGCAGTGTGGCATTTGTCCGGATAATGTGCCGGATGACCTTAAAGGCAGTTGTGCGATTCATGATCAGGGGTGAGTGGGGCTGATGTCTCTAACCGGGAGCGCAAATGAGCATGCTCCCGGAGCGGCCAGTTCGTTGAATCATAGTGGAAAAAATGACGACCGAAGCACTTGGCTGGGTAACTCGCTTACTTGCAGAAAATAAAGTGCCGTATTTGATTTGTGGCGGTTTCGCGGCGTTTGTGTACGGTGCAAAACGCAGCATCAATGATATTGATCTATTTGTGCCTGAAGAAAACTTTGATCATGTGGTCGACCTGGGCAGGGAATACGTGACTAAACCCGCACAGCAATATTTTGAAGAGGCTGAGGGCTGGCATGTAAAGTATGTCCAGTTTAAATACGCGGATACAAAGATCGAAGTTGGCAGCGCGCAGGATGTTGAAATATTTGATTCATCGATCAGGCAGTGGGTTGATTTAAGAATCGATTTTTCAAAGGCTGAATATCGCTCAGTCTATGGAATAGACGTTTCACTCATGGCAAAAGAAGACCTGATCAGATATAAAAAGGTGCTTGCTCGGCCGGTTGATCTGTACGATGTTGAAGCGATGGGTTTTAGCGAGTGAGGTTTCAGGGAATAGATAGCAGAATTAACTGGGTATCCATGGCATCAGAAGGCTGGGCGTATAAATCAGGTTTCTGATCCAGTTTATTTTTTACCCGGGCATTGAGTTGCTTTCCAATCCAGCGGGGCAGGCGATATATTCAACCGATGAACCCATAAACCAGTCCGCCACAAATCACCAGCAGCACCGATGCACGCAGCAGCATTTTTCCTCCCGTTTCCGATTCCGTCACGCCGGCGGGAAGGTGCTTGTAACCAGTGAACATCGGCGTCACCAGGTTCTCACCCTTGAACACGCGGTGTCCGATCACTGCGGCGACGTGCAGTCCGATCAACACCGCCAGTACATAGAACAGATCCACGTGCAGGCCGGTGAGCAGGTCGCTGGTGTCCTTGGATACCAGGCGCGCCAGTGCGCCGTCGAACAGGATGTCGTCGTTGCTGAATAAGCCCAGGCTTACCTGGATCAATAATGTGATCAACAGCGCCACCACCATCCAGCCCCCCAGGGGATTGTGACCGGGGCTGGTGGTGGGCTCGCCTCTGAACTCTGCCGCGGTGTAACTCAGCACCCTGCGCGGACCACGAACGAACTGGCTGAAGCGTGCGTAGCGGCCGCCGACGAAACCCCATATCACCCGAAACGTGACCAGGCTGAGCAGCGCCAGCCCAAGGCTGGCGTGCAGCTCGATGCCGTCATCCATCAGTTCGGCGGTGACATAGAGCCCGATGACCAGCAGCAACAGTGTCCAGTGGAACAGCCGGATCGGCAGTTCCCATACGAATACCCTACTGGTGGTGTCGGTGGCTTTGCGACTCATGGCTGCGCTTACTTGCTCTTGTAGTCGTCATGGCAGGACTTGCAGGTCTTCACGGTTGCGCCGAACTGCTTCTTGATGGCGCTTTCATCGCCGTTCTTCGCCACCATGGCCAGCTTGCCGGCCTGTTTCTGGAACTGCTCGGCCTTGCTGCGATAATCCTCGGCCTTGTTCCAGACATCAGGTTTGGCCTTGGTGTCGCCTTTCTGGGAACCCGGAATGAAGAAGGACCAGGGCATACCCGATAACACTTCCACATTGGCGGCATGCTCGGCGAAAGCTTTTTTATCGAACGGCATTTCACCCTTCATCATCGCACCCATCGGGCCGGTGTTGGCGGCGATCAGAGTGAAGGCGGCCTGGCGGGCTTTGATGGCGTCTTCGTTGGCATCCCGAGCGGTTGCGGTGTGAGCCAGGCTCATGGAC
>CBDULQ010000247.1:0-4946 GCA_965368115.1 uncultured Gammaproteobacteria bacterium
ATGCGCTGATGGGGCCGCTGATGGCCGTATACCGTCCCGTCGCCGCCCTGGTCAGTGCTATCGTGACCGGCATGCTCACGGCCATGGTGGGCGACGACAGCAAGGCTGCCGTTCATTCGGTATCAAACCCGGCGGCGACATTCTGTTGCGGTACTAGCGCCGAATCCTCACCCTGTTGCGAACCGCCTGCGGTTGCCGTTGGCGATGACTGCTGTGATACGGATGAAACCGCATCCAGCTGTTGCTCATCGACGCCGGCGAGCCGGGATCTGCCGCGCTGGCGCAAGGCCCTGAAGTTTGCCGGCGGCGAACTGGTGGACGATATTGCGCTGTGGCTGTTCGTCGGGATTGTCATTGCCGGCATCATGTTTACGCTGGTGCCGCCGGGCTGGCTGGCACAATGGGGTCAGGGGCTGACCGCTATGCTGGTGATGTTGCTGGTCGGCATTCCTCTATATATCTGTGCCGTAGCATCGACGCCGGTGGCCGCCGGTTTATTGTTGGCGGGGGTGTCCCCGGGCACCGTGCTGGTGTTTTTGCTGGTGGGCCCGGCTACCAATATAGCCGGACTGATCCTGGTCAAGCGGGAACTGGGTACGCGCGTGACCGGTATCTACCTGTTCGGGATCGCCCTGGTCAGTGTGCTGATGGGCCTGTTGCTGGATGCCCTGATCGGACATTTTAATCTGTCGGTGCAGGCGCAGGCTGGTGAAGCCCGACAACTGATCCCGGAGTGGTTGAGTCTGATCAGCGCCCTGTTGTTACTGGTGCTTGCCGTACCCGTATTGAGACGTCGAGTGTTTCCCGTGTTCGCTCGCTAGCTTCGTTCTGTGGCGTCGCCTTGTCCTTGAAAGCAACCGGATTGCTGGCTAGTATGAATAGATTATTCATTATAAAAACGAGATAAGTGATGATTGGTTTAAGGAAGATGCTGGCACTGTGCCTGTGTTTCGCTACGCCCTCCATTGTCTATTCAGACGCAACCGTATTCGTCGACAAGAATCGCGATCAACACCAGTTGTCTGCCAGTGAGCAACGCCAGATTGCACTGGAATTCCTGAAACGTTTTGGCCCCCCGGCGAGCAGCCCTGCAAACTCATTACCCGGAAACAATCCCTGGCAAGCCAAGAAGCAGGCTCAGTCGGGCAATTCGGTCACCTGGGGGCAATGCCGGGATTATGCGCTGCAAATGCGTAACCTGTGTTACCGACAGGCGCGGGATGCATTCAATTGTGAGCGTTACTACGAAGCGCGAGCGCGCAAGTGTGATCGGGACTACTAACAGCCGGACAGGCCCGGTTCAGTCGGGCTAGAAATTAACGATACGATGATAGGTCAGCAGGCCGCCGGCAATATAACAGGGTGATACAAACAGTACGGCAAAAATTTTACTGTAACGGTCCATATCGCGGTTTTCCTGTTCGGTCAGGTCCGGGTAGGCTGATGGTTTCATTCTGGACAGGGCGTACTGGTCCCAGGCGATGACATAAAGCAGCAGCGGTAATACATACCAGCCGATATTCAGGGCCAGTTGCTGATACCAGTGGCTGACGATGAAAATGAACCCCAGCGTGCCGGATACCAGTTCACCGAAAATATAGCCGAGCCCTCGGTTATCAAAATAATCCTTGATAACGGAAATGGCTACCACCAGGGTCAGGATTGTTAAATACGCAATGGCCCACCACGGCATAATTATTTACCTCGATACTTCTTCAGGTGTTTTTTCGTGGCTTAGCGCTAAATTATGCGTGCTTTTAGCACGGTTCGCTACAGTCGAATTACTTGATTTTTACTCATTATAGCGCCTGTTTAATCAGATAATGTGACAATTCCAGGGCGTTGCTTTGTTCTTCTGTCAGTTCGTGGTCATCTTCGTAGCTCAATGAAGAAGGTGCGCTTTCTCGATGCAGTAATATTTCCAGTACTGACGACAGGGCGTGAATGCGTTCCTGTGCGATGACCAGTTCCAGCATCCTCGAATAGGGCTTCAGGCGATCGACAAATTCGACAGCCTGACACAGCACCAGTGGCCGACGCTCGCCTTTTTCATCAAGAAAATAGGGGGTGAGTTCATCAATCTGCAAAAGAGATGATTTTTCCAGCACATCCAGTTCATTGCGCGCGGTGCGCAGACACTGGTAGAGATCTTTCAAATGCAATTCGATATCGGAGCGTTCGGCAAAGCTGGTGCGCTGGATGAACTGATTGCGATTAGCCGTAATGGTTAAAAAATGAACAGCCAGAGTGTCGATGCTACTGAGCAGATTGCTCAGGGTGTATTCATCTTCATGGCCCAGGGTGGCTGCGATGTTGAAGCCCGCTTTCTGCAGCTTGATGGAAAGCGAACCATTGAGGGTTTTAATATCGACCAGTAACGCGTTGATACGGGTGATGGACTCAATCATGCCAGTTCAACGCGAGTGTTGTATGGATGCGACGGGGTTGTATTGTAATCCATCAGGTCCTTCGTATTTGTTGGTGTTATTAGTGTGTTGTGCTGTGTACAACATCCGATACAAATTAAACCCCTGCCCTGTGCTTTGATCCAGGTGTGCAGTGTTTAGCGGAAGTGTATTGCGAATTCAGTCCGTGAATACTCTGGTTGGAAGAGTACTATATCTGGTGGTATTTGCTCGGTCAAGCACAAGCACCTGTGGATTAGGATGTGGATTTAAACTGGAAAAACTGTGGATAAACAGCAAATGAAATAGCAAATCAAGGATTTATATTTTGTTGAGTAAATACACACCCCAGCCCGTTCCGACGAACTGTAGAAAATGAATCAGATTCTGTAACAGATACAGAGAAGCGAGTGAGCGGGCCTGTTGCGCACTTTGTACATTATCGAGCTGGTTGCGTATTCCTTTCAGCAGATGCATGTGACTGAACACATAACTGACGGCAATGATGGCCATGATCAGCGCGGTCTGACGATTGTTCACCAGACCGGCGGCAATGCCGGACAAAATACACAGCACGGAATTGAGTCGATAAAAACGCGCGTAGACGTCGAGGTGAAAAGCATTGTTCAACTGTCTTGAGAGCACCGGTTTATTGATAACGGTGAGGAATAGAAAACTGCCCATGGCAGCGGCCGCGAAGGCGGCGGAGATCAGAGTGAACAGGGTATAGAGCGCCATAGCTCGAATTGTATCATCAAGCTATGGCGCTACACCGAATTACATGGCTTCCAGTTTGCGGAAACCGGAAGGCAGCAATTTGAAATCGACCAGCGAAGTCAGCAGTGACTTGCCGAAAGTCGCGTCCGCTTCGTACAGCAGTTTGTAATACTGCATGCGCATGGTCATGGCGCTACCGAACACGATGCCGCCGAAAGCGATGAATGAACCGATCGCCAGGGTGGATGTGCCGGTAATACCCTGGCCGATGGTGCAGCCCATGGCCAGCACGCCGCCGGTACCCATCAGAACACCGCCGATCACGTGGGTGATGAAATCCTTCAGATTGACGAACCATTCCACACGGAAGCTCCGAGACAATAGCGCCCAGGCCAGTGAGCCGAGAATGACGCCGGCGACGGCAACCATACCCGCAGTTAACCATGCGTTGCTGAAATCACGTACCGCATAGCGGGTGGTCTGGCCGATCGGATTGATGAAGGTGTAGGACTGTGGGCCCACGTCACGGGGGCGTGCGCCGCTGTCGTCTTCCATCATCGACCAGTTGTTGGGATTGGCGTACTGGGTCCAGCTCATTTCCTCGCCGTCGGCGGAGATGGTCACCATGCTGGTGGTGGCATACCAGGCGCCGATCACGGCAACACCGACGATCAGGCCGCCGAGGATATTGTCGAAGCTGCCGCGAAAATCTTTCGAACGCAGTACGAAGACCATCAGCAATACGAACAGCAGCAGGCCGAATACAGTGCGCAGGGTGCCTGCGCTGGCTCCGGCCATACCGGCGACCACCGAACCGATATCCTGGGGTGTGGCCAGGGTGGCGGAGGCCGGGTTGGTCCAGGGATAGAACACCACGGAGTACAGGGTGGCGTCAGTACCCGGGAAGGGGTTGATCATAAAGTAGGCGCAAATGGAGATGGTCGCGAACAGCACCACCGATTTGAGGTTGCCCGCACCGACGCGGACCAGCGTCTTGTTGCCGCACCCGCTGCCCAGGGTCATGCCGATACCGAACAGGATGCCGCCGACCAGGTATTCCAGCCAGGCGAAGTTGTTGCCGCGGTAGGGGGGAATCGAATTATCGACACTGGAAATACCGGTGGATTCCAGGATCACCACACCCAGAATGGCGATGGCGATGGCGAATACCCAGGCCCGAAAACGGCCGGTGTCGCCCATGTTGACCAGATCCGAAACCGCGCCCATGGTGCAGAAATTGGTTTTGTTGACCACTGCACCCATGATGAATGCAATGCCGAATACCGTCCATAAAACAGCGTGGTGCGCGGACGAGAAGTCTTCAAATATCATGACCGTACCTCTTGTAATGTGTAGTCGTAATCAGGACCTGGCTAGAGTCGATGCGCCGGCGGCACAGGTACCAGTCCGCTGGCAGCCATACCGGAAATCACACAGGTTCGACGGGTCCGGGGTCCATATTATTCCAGACAACAACGCTGATGAGGATCCAGAGGAAAAAAATACACCGGTCTAGAGCCGGTTTTTCAGGGGCCGATATTACCCGCAGCCCCAGGCTAAAACAAGCTGCCAAAAAGGGGTAGAGGCCTGGTTTTCAGGCTTTGTACAGGGGTTCCAGTTCCACTTCGGTCGCCGTTTCCGCCGGCTTTCGGCACGCGTACTGGCTGCAGTGTTGCAAAATGGCTTGCGCATCCCAGGTGCCGGGCTGATCGCTGTAGCGCGCCGCTTCCAGATCGGCGAACAGGGATTGCAGGGGCTCGCCGCAGTGACGTCCCAGTTCACCCAGACTGTTCAGACCGGGTTGTTGCAGGCAGCAGCGTCCCC
>CBDULQ010000248.1:0-4910 GCA_965368115.1 uncultured Gammaproteobacteria bacterium
GTTTTATGGCTATCCTGAATATTCCATAAACGTATGCCCATAAAGATGCCAATCTAACCCACTCCCGATCTTTTGTAACACTGACTCCAGACAAAAACGGCACGATGATCAACTCACCGTGCCGTTATCAGACAATCGTCCGGGCTCGTATTTAATATCAAATTCCCCGGCTTCCCTCCTCGGGCCCATCTTCCATTGAATCCCCGGATACATCGTGGATCCCCTTCCCCTGTTCCAGCGCTCGAACATAGCCTGCTCGAATCACAAAATCTCCAAAATGCTCGTCGGATTTTCCCGCCTCCGCATAATGCGCCAGCAAGGTCTCCAGTTCACTGAGTATCGTGGCTTCATCGAGGTTCTCGCGATACAGGCTGGCCAGGCGATCGCCGTTAAAACTACCCCCAAGGTACATATTATAGTGCCCAAGGGATTTGCCGATGAAACCGATCTCGGCCATCACCGAGCGGCCGCAACCGTTGGGGCAGCCGGTCATGCGCAGTTTGATGTCCCGCTGGGTAAGCTGATAGCCCTCGAGAATTCCGTCGATCCTGTCGATGAGACCGGGTAGATACCGCTCCGCTTCAGCCATGGCGAGGGGACAGGTATTGAAGGCCACGCAGGAGATGGCGTTACGGCGTAGTGCCGATAAATGACTGGCATCGGTGGTCATTCCGAAACGGGTAAACAGCTCGTTGACCCAGGCCTTATCACGCTCATTGAAGCCGGTGAGCAGAAGGTTTTGATTAGCGGTGAGCCGGAAGCGGCACAGGTTCTGTCTGGCCAGTTGAGCCAGTACTGTTTTCAGAGGTTGTTGTTCCGTATCCTTGACACGCCCGCTTTCGACAAACAGTAATAAATGCCAGCGGCCATCCACAGCCTGATGCCAGCCGTAGCGATCACCGGTGGTCTGATAGTTCACCGGCACTGTCGGTTCCAGCTCGTAACCCAGGCGTTGCTGAAGTTCTTCGACAAACCAGTCCAGACCATAGCGATCGATGGTGTATTTCATACGCGATAGTTTGCGGTCGCTGCGATTACCGTAGTCGCGCTGGATTTCGATGATTCTGGCGCAGACATGCAGCAGTTGTTCCGGTGCGCAAAAACCGATTTCGGTGGCCAGTCGCGGATAGGTGTCTTCTCGCCCGAAGGTCATGCCCAGGCCTCCGCCGATGGCAATATTGAATCCCTGTAGATTCGCTCCCGCACCCACCGCGGTGATGGCGATGTCGTTGCTGTACACGTCACTGTCGTTGAACGGCGGTACGGCAATGGCAATTTTAAATTTTCGCGGTAGATAGTGCTTGCCATATAAAGGCTCGACCACCCGGGTTTTGCTACCGGACACCTGCTCCCGCGTGCCGTCCGGCTGGTCCAGCCAGATTTCATGATAGGCCCGGCTGCGCGGCAGAAGATGAGCACTGATTTTTTCCGCCCAGGGAAACACCTGTGCCAGTAACGGACTCAGCGAAGGATCCGGCGTACACATCACATTACGATTCACATCACCGCAAGCCGCGATACTGTCCAGCACGGCTTCGTCCATCGCCTTGATGGTGGGCTTGAGTTTATTCTTGATGATGCCGTGAAACTGCACAGCCTGTCGGGTGGTAATTCTCAGGGTGCCGTTGGCAAAGTGGTCACTAATCTCGTCCAGCTTGAGCCATTGCCCGGCACTGAGATCACCGCCGGGAATGCGCACGCGAATCATGAACGAATAAGCCGGTTCGAGCTTTTTCTGCTGACGCTCGATGCGCTGGTCCCGATCATCCTGTTGATAGGTGCCGTGGAACTTGATCAGTTGGGTATCCTGCTCGGCGATCGCGCCGGTAACCGGGTCGGCAAAACTCTCTACCAGCGTGCCACGCAGGTAATCGCTACGGTCCTTGATATATTCCACGTCACTACCGTTTTCGGCGATTTTCTCCAGCGGCTTTTTCTCTGGTCGATATGTATTGAAATCACTCATATTTATGCTCTGCAATAAAAAACCCCGACCCATTATTCAATTGGGCCGGGGTTTGCTCTGTTTAACGTTTAAGCGACACGTATACGGGGCAACTCGACCTTTGAATGCAAACCGCATTCTTTCTGGTCTTCGTTTTCCCACCACCAGCGTCCGGCACGATGGTCTTCACCGGCGGTCACCGCCCGGGTGCAGGGTGCGCAACCGATGCTGGGAAAGCCATTGTCGTGCAGTTTGTTATAAGGCACTTCGTTTTCCTGGATATAAGCCCAGAGATCGTCTTCCGACCAGACCGCCAGCGGATTGAACTTAACCAGCTCACGCTGTTCATCATATTCAAACAGCTCCATACTGGAACGATAGGTCGACTGCTGCTTACGAATACCGGTCACCCAGAGCCTGACACCTTTCAATGCACGGTTCAGCGGTTCGATCTTGCGAATGTGGCAGCAGGTCTTGCGCTCTTCCACGGCATCATGGATTGCATTGATACCTTTGCGTGTAACAAAATCCTCGACAGCATGATGATTGGGGTAATACACGCGAATCGATTTTTTATAGCGTCGAGTGGTTTCATCCAGAAGCTGATGGGTTTCCGGATACAGACGGCCGGTATCCAGGGTAAACACCTCGATCGGCAGATCCTGGCTAAAGATAGCATCGGTGATAACCTGATCTTCCAGACCGAGACTGCTGGAAAAAGCAATCTTTCCGGAAAACGATTCGGTGACCAGACGCAAGGCGTCGTGCAGACTCACATCTTCGAATTTCGAGTTAAACAGCCTGAGCTGACTTCGGTTGATAGACATTTATGTTTCCTCCAGATAGGTGATGTAATAATTTATGTAGAGACTTAAGCTTGTTGCCGGCCCAGGCCAACGCGATTCCAGGCCCGCTCGTGTACGTAGTAAAGCACCATCTTGGTCAACACTTCGGTCATGCCGATAGCCACCGCGGTTTCGATTTGCCCGGTGAAGATAAACGACAGAATAATGGTATCGATGGTGCCGGTAATACGCCAGGAGATCGCCTTTGCGAGACTGCGTGTATGACTCTCGCCCTTGACGGCCTGCGGTTGTTTGAGTGCTTTATCAATAAACATCGCGTTGATACCTTCTTGTTATTTTTAATTCGTCCAGTTGATGAGCAGCTTCGTCCAGGGACACGCCGCCCTCTTTAGCGATAATTTCGATCAATGCCTGGTGAACATCTTCACCCAGCCCCTGCATGCTGCCGCACACATAAAGACAGGCGCCCCGCTCTATCCAGTGATAAAGTTCAGTAGATTTTTCCTGCAATCGATGTTGCACATAAATCTTTTCCTGCTGATCACGAGAAAACGCCAGGTCGATTTTTTGCAATGTATTGTTGCTCAGGAAGGCCTGCCATTCAGTCTGGTAGAGGAAATCACTGGCAAAATGCTGCTCACCGAAAAACAGCCAGCTGTTACCCTGGATTCCGCGCATCTCGCGTTCATGCAGGAAGCTACGAAACGGTGCAATACCGGTACCCGAGCCGATCATGATAATCGGCGTATCGTCATCCTCCGGCAGCTTGAAACCCGGATTGGGTTTTACGAACACAGACACCGATTCACCTGCTGAGATGCCTGCCAGTGCAGTAGACGCAAGGCCATGATGACGACGCTCGTTGAAGGCGTACTGCACATGCTTCACAAGCAGATGCACTTCGTCCGGGTGGGCTTCGAGACTGGAGGCAATGGAATACTGGCGCGCCTGAAGTGGTCGTAACAAATCCACCAGCTGCTGCGCTGTCATCGACGCCGGGTAAAGTTGTAACAGGTCAAGCAGATCGGCGTGATACAGAAAATCCTGTAATGCGTCCCCATCCAGGTCGATCATAATGTCGGCCTGCTCGGCGTACGCCTTGAGCTGACGCCTGTTCAGGTTACGAATTTCAAGCCTGCCCGAAAAAGCTTCTCGCAAGTTCAGTTCGGTATCGCCGACCTGTACCGGCTCATCCGCATTCAGCCCGGCCTGTTCGATAATGGCATTCACCAGTTGTGCATCGTTATCAAACTGAACACCCAGAATGTCACCCGGTTGATAGCTCAGCCCGCTGCCTTCCAGCGCCAGTTCGATGTGAAACACGTGTTTGGCGGATGTGTCGGTGGTCAGCTCGACCACGTCGATCACTTCAGCCCTGAAAGGATTGTCCTGCGAATAGGACTGACCGGTCTCCGCCTGAATGCTATTCGCCGTTTGAAAAGATGTCAGTGGCCGCTGTAGATCACGCTGCAACCGATTCAACAGGCTGGTTTGCCATTGCGCTGCCGCAGCCTGAAAATCCACATCGCAGTCACTGCGCGATTGCAGGGATTTTGCACCCAGTTCCTGCAGTCGTTCATCCAGATCGATACCCGCCTGGCAATAGGCTTCGTAACTGGCGTCGCCAAGAGCCAGCACCGAGTACTGCAGGTCATCGAGCAAAGGTGCGCGATCACTGTGGATGAACTTGAAAAAGCCCAGCGCTTCATCCGGCGGCTCGCCGTTGCCATGGGTGCTAATGACCACGAACAGCTGCTGTTCTTTTTTAAGTTGCGCGGTTCGATAGTCGAGCATGTTTTGCAGGCGTGCATCGATGCCCAGTTCGCGCAAGGCAATGTAAAGTTTTTCCGCCAGCGTCTTACTGTTGCCGGTTTGCGTGCCGTACAACACCGTAGCTTTGCGTGCCTGCGAAGCCTCAGACAGGAGCGGCGCCCCCTGCGCCTGACCCTGTTGCGACAATGCGGACAGGTAACCGCCCAGCCAGGCCAGTTGCTCGCTGCTCAGCTCAGCCACCGTATGGCTGATTCGCTGCATCTGTTGTTCCGAGAACAGGCTCATCATAGCCATCGACCCGTTTGTTGATTCACACTGTTGATCGGCATCGCCGTAATCTCCAGGACTGGTAATTTTCGATGGCGCCAGTATGATAAAAGCAGCAT
>CBDULQ010000249.1:0-4898 GCA_965368115.1 uncultured Gammaproteobacteria bacterium
GTAACAACTATGATCGAGTGATTCATTTCGGATACGGCTTGCTGCTGACCTACCCGGTACGCGAAATGTTTCTACGCATTGCCAGCGTGGCCGGGTTCTGGGGCTATTTTTTGCCGGTGGTGCTGACCATGGCCACATCCCTGATGTTCGAACTGTTTGAATGGGCCGCAGCGGTGGTGTTCGGTGGCGACCTGGGCATGGCTTATCTCGGTACCCAGGGTGATATCTGGGACGGCCACAAGGATATGGCACTGGCCAGCCTCGGCGCACTTGTGGCCATGCTTATTACTGCAGCACTGAATAAATACCTGCAAAGGGATTTTTCTTCGGAATGGACGGAAAGCCTGCGTATCAAGCAGGACCAGCCGCTGGGCGAAGACGAGATCGCCCGCCTGTGGCAGGAAAAGCGTCAGTCGGAGAAGGATTGATGCGCGAAGCGAGCTGAGTCAGGCGTTTAATCCTGCAACTGATCCCGACTCTGCCGCTCCAGCGCGTCGAAATCGATTTGACCGGACTGCAGTTGATCGCCCTGATAAACCACAACCCCCCGTGCTCCCGCACCCAGAGCCATTTCCCGGAACGCACGTATCTCGATCGTAGTCAGCCCGCCCTCGGTTTTTTCCATCGGATGAATAATAATATTCGGCGATGGCGACAGGACATGCCTGTTCAGGTATCGCTTCAACATGGCATTCAACAACAATTCGCCAGCAATGAAATCGGCAAATAACGATCTCGGATGAGCGAAAGGGTTAACGGCCTCAGCACCGGCTTCGCGACCGAAGGCCAGTACCTTGAATCGACCGTTGCGTCGAACCTGGTAATGAACTCTCGGCGCCTCATCGTGGACCTGCCCGGTGTTCGCATCCGTCATTCGAATCCGGTCAGCCCAGATCTGCACATATAACGTCGCGCCCAGCCGATTCAATAACTGTTTTATCATGGATTAACCTGTGCACCTATCACTCGTAAATAAGCCCGCCGGTTTATACGCGCTGTAAATTAAACACGTGGATCGAAAATTTTACCGAAGCCTGGGCAGGAAAATATTCGAGATGAAACTGATTCCTGGCGGTCGGCCTGACGCGAATGAAGTGAAATCCCCTGCCGGGCACTTTGATATCATGAGAAAAGACTTCCTCGTTGATCTCGAATCCACCCTGAATATGACAGGCGCGATCAAAATACATCAGAATCAGGTTATCTTTGGAGTTTTCCTCGATAAACCCGCCGCCGCCAATGGGCTCTCGGGTTTTCGCATCGAAGGGAAAGGTACCGATACGTACGAGACGAGTATTGGCCGGCTCGATGGCCAGACCGGTCTCCTGCCAGGTTTGCAGCAAAGGGCGTGCTTCTTCCTCCATTCTGGGCAGGGCATCAGCCAGATTCAGGGTGAAATGATCGTTGTGATTGATGTTTTTCTGGAACAGGGGTCTGGAACGGGGCGTACCGAATATTTCACCCGGGATATACGGAAACGCCAGGACAACACCTTGTGGGAAATATTTTCGAGATAATACCCCGCGATCTTCGCTGAGGTATTCAACCGAGACGTCCAGAGAAGTCATGCCTCTGGAATCACTGGGTTCATCATGCCGGGTTGCGACACAGGAGACCTGCACCAGGCCGATAACCAGAATGCCGTATAAATAGAGCGTTTTAATTTTCATTGTTCAATCATAGCCTGTTCGCACCGGTTTTAGATCGATGAAGCCGGATGGACTGATGACGGCGCGACACCCATTTCGATCTGGGCTACTGTAAGTCCGGTAACACTCACTTCGTCGCACAATCAATAGCATCGCAAAAACGGCCCAGCGCCGCTTTCAACAGGTTTGAAATGGTTTCATGCTCGACAATACCCCCGGAATCCAGGCCGCTCCCCAGCAAAGGCACTGCAACACAGGCCGGCTCGATGATTTTTCCGGACATGGTCCGAAGGACTTCGCGCAGAGCATCCTGTGCATGGTGTGCACGGGGCGACGTATTGATGAGCATAACCGGCTTACCGGGAAACTCTTCTCCGCTAACCAGCCAGTCAAGCGCATTTTTCATCGGACCACTGATACCATGAGCATACTCCGGACTGGCCAGCACAAGACCATCCGCCTCGCCTAATGCCAGTTTCAACGCCGCCACTGAAGCGATGTTTTCCTCCTCTCGATCCGGATCGAACAAGGGTAAATGCCTGATATCTCCAGACTGCAGGTCCACCTGCGCAGGAACCAGGACTTTTAGCGCCTCGATCACCGCCGAGTTATAAGAGCTGCGACGCAAGCTTCCCGACAGAGCCAGTAAGCGGATCATGTCCATACCATTCCGTCGTCAATGAATTCGATATGCGGAATGACAGGCAACACAGGCGCCGGTCACCCGGGTCAGAGCTTCGTAGGCCGGCCCTGCTTCACCTTCCTGCGCCCTGAGTGCAAACTGGCTGGCCGCCCGATGCATATCGGTTCCTGCCTTGCGCATACCTTCCGGCATCAGCTTCGCCATATGCGCCGCACCGTGAGATTCCAGAGAACTCATACCAAGTCGTGTTTCCGCAATCTGCGCCGCGTCATCGAGTTTTCCAGCCGCCATGCTATTGAGGATCTGGTCGATCGCCACAAGATGGTCACGCATATTCGACAACATATGTTTCTGCATCATTTCCGGAAGACTAACCAGCTCGCGCCTGTCATCGTCCGCATGGGCGAGATCTGCGATCAACAGGAGCGATATGAATAACACCAGAATTTTCATTGATTATCTCGTTACACCGTCATTAAACTTTTAAGAATGTCGCTCGACCTAAAATACCACAACTGTGAACAGCGGAACCACCGGGTATGGGTAAGTTTATATATCTCGTTCATTTTCGATCAACGATGAAATTCTGCGACTCGTCTGAGCATACTACCCGGTTCACACCTTTAATGCCGCTTACGGGTTAAGAAAGCGCTATTTGACGATCAGTTCATAGGTGATAAAACGATGACCATACAGCTCATTTTCGAAGACACGTCTGGAAATTTTTCGGAGAAAGCGGTATTCCGGGCGGGTATGTAGAAAGTGAATAAACAGGGTTTCGTGGCCCAGCGTCTTCGCCCAGGACATCATATCTTTAAAGACCTGCCGACCCAGCCCCCAGTACTCGTCATCCAGCACGATAGCCAGCTCATACTGTCCATCTTCAATCTGTATCCCGCACCAGCCTCCCGGCCGTTTATCCAGTTCGATAACACGCAGCTTACAGCCACTGGACGCGTCCATCGCCAGTTTGCCGGCCAGCCATTTTTGCAGTGTTTCTTCATCGAACAGATGATGTTCCATCAAATGCTGCCTGACCTTTTGCTTGTTCAGGATCGGCAACAACTCTGCAGGGTCAACCTGATCGAACTTGACGTATTCTAAACCACGCATATAAACCCCGCAGTCGGCCTGATATCGAATGCCTCCATCATTATTTAGCGGTCATTCAGAACACGTTCCAACATCATTCCCGCCAGTTCAGCTTCAACCTGATGACCTGAAGCCTTTAACCGGTCGATAACACTGCGCTGATCGGCAGCCGGGCGATTCTGACTCAGTTTGAACTTGGCTTCGATGTCATCGACCGCAATCTCAAATCCGACGATCTTCTCTGTTAGCCTCGAAAAGGGCTCGACCTTAAAATCGGGACGCCAGGGATCCGCTTTCGATTCCTCGTAGATACGTGTTTGTCGATCAAGTAGAGCTTCAAGCTCGATCGTGTCATCGATGACCCGAGGTTTTCCACGCATATGAACGACGGTGTAGTTCCAGGTCGGCACCCCGGTCTGTGTATACCAGGACGGCGAGACATATGCATGAGGCCCACTGAACACCACCAGAACGTCTTCACCTGATGAAAGATGCCGCCATTGCGGATTGGCTCTGGCCATATGACCGGACAGTTTACCTCCGCTCCCCGGAGTCGGATCGAAAATCAGGGGTAGATGACTTACTGTCGGCACCCCGCCAGAGACCGTAATCAGCATGCCAAAGGAGTACTGCGTAACAAATGCCGAAATACGCTCCGGGTCCGATTCCTTAAAACTCTCAGGATTGTACATTTTGCCTCCAGCACGCTTTAAGGCATCTGCCTGTTATGTATCGCACCATTTTGAAAAATCCCGTATGACCCTGGGCGCAGTGTTGCTTTTGCTCATTTCGCAGGCGATGTTTCTGGCATCCCTGTTTCCAGCCTGTGCGGATTTTGACAGCCAGCTAATTGATGTCACTTTGTTGCCGACCGGCTTCCATTGCTTAATAGTCTCCTTATCGCTAGCAAACACATCCGGACCATGCCGGGAAAGTAAAAAGAATAATTTTAACATTGCCTCATCATCACCGACGTCCGCCAGCTTTCTTAGCTGGAGCCCCTGGTCAAGAGGACTTAATGATGACTTATCATTCGGACCGGATGAATTCGACGCACAGCCCGCGATAATTAAAGACAACAAGAAGATAAAAACATTCTTCATCATGTATACAACCCCATTTTTATTCCGATTGATGTGCATTTGTTTCGAGCATTTCCCGGACAAGCCAAACAGCGTTTAGATTATCTATAATCTTGCACTGAAGATATATGAAATAATGCCTGCCGTTATCAATATTAGCTATAACAGGACGGTTAAATGATTATTGTGCGGCTTTTCTGTGTACCAGATATGACCTAAAACCTTAAAACAGGCACCAGGACCCAAAACAAACCCTGAAACAGCGCTCGCAATAATTAATGCGATAAACAACCAATGAGTATAAAAATAATAGAGTTTAATCCCGCCGGGAACACCGACTTTTATGCTGGCAACGATGGGCGCTATCGCCGTTGTAAACATAAGACAAAAAGAAAACATAAGCGCCGATAACACTCTATCCATGATCGTTGC
>CBDULQ010000250.1:0-4889 GCA_965368115.1 uncultured Gammaproteobacteria bacterium
CACCCTTGTTCAGCGGGAATAACTCGTCGATTTCAGAAATCATCTTGTCCAGTTTCTTGTCACCGCCGAAAACGATGTCTTTTTCCTGGAAGTCAGATGTAAAGTTCATGGTTACAAAGGTATTCACACCAGTGGTGCCGATGTAGTAGTTACGACGACCTGCACGTGAATACTGACCACAACCAACAGGACCGTGAGAGATATGAATCATATCTTTGATCGGACCCCATACCACACCCTTGGAACCGGCGTATGCACAACCACGAATGGTCATTACACCCGGCAGGGATTTACGGTTGGAAGTGATACATTTTTTAGACTGTTCAACGCTCTGATCATTAACGGTCAGGTGCTTGGCACGGTCTTTCTTTGCTTTCTCGGGGTAAACTTCGAGCACCTCGGCGATGAGGGCTTCGGTTTCCTCTTTACTGATAGCTGCCATTTTAATCTCCAGTTGCCGCCACTAATCTGTGGACTGACATTGTTTGGATGTTTAAGGATGCGGAAGGCTTCAACAGAAGCCAAAGCCCCCCGCAAACAGTCGAACCTTATCGATCTTATGCAGTGCCTTCGGCAGCAGCAGTCTGACCAACGATAGACTCGTCTTCTTCTTCCATGATGCCGAATTCCATCAGCAGGTCTTCCAGCTCATCCATGGTGACAGGAGTCGGGATGTTCAGGTTTTTGTTGTCGATTACTTTCTGAGCCAGTGAACGATACTCATCGGCCTGCTTGGCTGCAGGATCGTATTCGATAACAGTCATACGACGGATTTCAGCGCGTTGTACAACGTTGTCGCGAGGTACGAAGTGAATCATGGTAGTACCCAGACGCTCAGCCAGAGCCATGATCAGCTCGTCTTCACGGTCAGTGTTACGAGAGTTACAGATCAGACCAGCCAGACGAACGCCGCCAGAATTAGCGTACTTCACGATACCTTTAGAGATGTTGTTGGCAGCGTACATAGCCATCATCTCACCAGATACAACGATGTAGATTTCCTGAGCCTTGTTCTCACGAATCGGCATAGCGAAACCACCACATACAACATCACCCAGTACGTCGTAGAAAACGAAATCCAGGTCTTCGTCGTAGGCGCCTTCTTCTTCCAGGAAGTTGATGGCAGTGATTACACCGCGACCGGCACAACCAACACCAGGCTCCGGACCACCAGACTCAACACACTTGATGTCGCCGTAGCCAACTTTCAGTACATCTTCCAGTTCCAGGTCCTCAACGGTACCGGCTTCTGCAGCCATTTCCATGATGGTGTTCTGTGCCTTGGAGTGCAGGATCAGGCGAGTTGAATCAGCTTTAGGGTCACAACCGACGATCATGACTTTTTTACCCAGCTCGGCCAGGCCGGCGACCAGGTTTTGGGTTGTGGTAGACTTACCGATACCACCTTTCCCGTAAATTGCACATTGACGCAATGACATGGTTTTCTCCTTGGGATGTGTTGCGAAACATTTTTGTAAGCGGTTTCGCTTGTTTAAAAAAACTAACCTCAGCCCCCTTTGAGCAAGCCCTGTGCCAACCCGATTTTTTGTTGTAAATAGCTGTTTTTAGTGGAATTTTTAGAGTGATTGAAAGACCGTTTTGTGGTAGCATACGCAACAAAGCCCTACAAACCATGTATGTTTAACAACAACAAACGCGACAAAAATGCCGGATCAGAAGCCCCAACTGCCCGCCTGGGCGCGCATGCCCATCAACCGCTGCAACCTTCCCGCTGTCATTCTCGGCAGCCTCACTTTTCAGGCACATCCGGTCTCCCTGTACCTGGACGGGGTGCGGGAATTTCACAAAGCCCTGTTCGAAAAACTCAATAAAATCAATGACCGTGAGCAGCGCGCTGCCCATTTCATGGATTACATGACGGTGCAGTTTCGGCTCCACCAGATGGAAGATGCGGGACTGAGTGAAGGGGATGAAAACAAGCGAATAAAAGCGGACTACCTGCACGTGCTGCGCGGCTGGCTGTTCGATTCCGACAGTCGTGACGGCGCTACATTGAAAGGCTGGGCAGAGTCGCGTTTTGGGTTGCGCACCCGTTTCCACAAGGGGAATTTCGGCGACTACACCGGCGTGGAATACCAGCGCTACCTGCAGGAATGCACCCGCGGCCTGTACGCCACCAACGCGCTGGAGGCCCAGCTCGACCTGCTCTACACCTTCTGCCAGTATGAACTCAGTTTACAGATGAAAAACGTACAGCACATGATGCTGTATCGCGGGGTGAATAACCTGGATCAGTTCGACATGCTGCAGGTACAGGAAAAAGGCCATCGGGTGATGGTACTGAATAATTTGAACTCGTTTACCCGCAATCGGGAACGTGCGGATGAATTCGGCGATCACATCCTGGAAGTGAATACGCCGCGCCAGAAAATCCTGTTTTATCCGGACCTGCTACCCGGCAAATTTAAGGGAGAAGAGGAAGTGATCGTACTGGGTGGCAGTTACGAGGCCCTGATCGACGCGATGTAAGGCAGGCTAAAAAAGCTCGACGTCGTCCTCGTCCGCGCGACGGGTATTTTCCTCAGCCAGCACCAGGTCTTTGAGATTGGCCAGTTCCTGGTCGCTCAGCGCCGTAATATCAAGTCCACGAAAGGTTCTTCGCATGGCCTGTGCGGCTTCCAGACAGTCCCTGTGGGCCACACCGCGCCCCGGAATACTGATCCCGTCGACACCATACACCGGCTTGTGGCAGAACTCGCATTTCATCGAAAACCCCATTGTTTCGTTCAACTGGAGTTTAGCAGTCGGACATGAGCTTCACAGCGAATACAGGGGCCTTTCAATGGCCGAAAATTGACAACCTGTCCCCTCCTCGACCAGTCACAGGCAGGGCGCTGATGACACAAGCGCCCTGCCCGGTCGGTTGTTCACCGATGAGTCCGGAGAGCGGTTACCTGCTGTTTATTTCAGATCGAAACGATCCAGCCTCATGACCTTGGTCCAGGCCACTACGAAGTCGTCGATAAACTTCTTCTGACCGTCACTGGAAGCATACACTTCGGCTATCGCACGCAATTCCGAATTTGAACCGAAGATCAGGTCAACCGGTGTTGCCGTCCACTTCAGTTTGCCGGACTGGCGATCGCGACCTTCATAGACACCTTCAGTGGATGACTTCTTCCATTGCGTGGACATATCGAGCAGGTTGATGAAAAAGTCATTACTCAGTATGCCGGGACGCGGCGTCAGAATGCCGTGCTTCGTATCATCAGCATTGGCACCCAGGGCGCGCATGCCACCGACCAGTACCGTCATTTCAGGCGCGGTCAGGGTCAACAGATCCGCTTTTTCCACCAGCATCTCCGTCGGTGTACCGTAGCTTGTTCGGTAATAATTACGGAAAGCATCGGCCGTGGGCTCCAGAACCGCAAATGACGCCGCATCAGTCTGTTTTTCGAGCGCATCCATACGGCCTGGCTGGAACGGCACTTTCACGGCATGACCCGCATCTTTGGCGGCTTTTTCAATGGCCGCTGCACCGCCCAGTACAATCATGTCCGCCAGGGATACCTTTTTACCGCCACCGGCCGACTTGTTGAATGATTTCTGAATACTGGTCAGCTTGTCCAGCACTCTGGACAACTCGGCAGGATCATTGACCGGCCAGTCTTTCTGAGGCGCGAACTGAATGCGGGCGCCGTTGGCGCCACCACGCATATCGGAACCACGGTATGTCGACGCGGAAGCCCAGGCAGTGCGAACCAGCTCGGGCACTGACAGGCCCGAGTCCAGAATCCTGGATTTCAGCTTATCGACATCACGACGATCAATCGGCTTATGATTAACGGCTGGAATCGGGTCCTGCCATGTGAATACCTGTGCAGGCACTTCCGCACCCACATAGCGCGCGCGTGGCCCCAGGTCACGATGAGTGAGTTTAAACCAGGCGCGTGCGAAGGCCTGATCGAACTGTTTAGGATTTTTCAGGAAGCGCTGGGCAATCTTGCGAAATGCCGGGTCTTCCTTCAACGCCAGGTCTGTAGTGAGCATGATCGGCGGATTCCGCTTCCCTTCGATGTGTGCATCCGGTACTGAAGTATGTGCCGATTGATCCGTCGGTACCCAAACCGTTCCTCCTGCAGGTGATTTCTGTTTTTTCCAGTCGAATTTAAACAGATTATCCAGGAACAGAATCGACCATGCCGTCGGCGTCTGGGTCCAGGCCCCTTCGAGTCCACTGGTCATGGTATCTTCCGCATTGCCCTTGCCGCAGGTATTTTTCCAGCCCAGGCCCTGCTCTTCGATACCGGCAGCAGCCGGTTCCGGACCCACGCAATCGACCGGTTTTGCACCATGTACCTTACCCAGTGTATGACCACCTGCGATCAGCGCAACAATTTCTTCGTCGTTCATCGCCATGCGGTTGAAGGAATCACGAATATCCGCTGCAGCTGAAACCGGGTCGAGATTACTATTGGGTCCTTCCGGGTTCACATAAATCAAACCCATCTGAACGGCAGCGAGCGGCTTTTCCAGTTGACCATCCTTGTAACGCTCCTGATTGCCAAGCCAGGTTTTTTCCGAACCCCAGTACACCTCGTCGGCTTCCCAGTCATCCGCACGTCCGCCGGCAAATCCCAGGGTTTCGAAACCCATGGACTCCAGCGCCACGTTCCCAGCCAGAACGATCAGATCGGCCCAGGATACATTGCGGCCATACTTTTGTTTGACCGGCCACAACAATCGACGCGCTTTATCCAGGTTGGCGTTATCGGGCCAGCTGTTCAATGGCCGAAATCGTATTTGCCCGCCATCGGCACCACCACGACCATCATAGATACGATAGGTCCCGGCACTGTGCCAGGCGGAACGAATCATCAGGCCGCCATAATGCCCCCAGTCCGCAGGCCACCAGTCCTGAGATGTGG
>CBDULQ010000251.1:0-4889 GCA_965368115.1 uncultured Gammaproteobacteria bacterium
GTCCAGGGTGATGGCGCTACCGCAACTGATGGCACAGAATGCCCCCGCCATTCGCCGATAAAGTGCCAGCAACATCAAGCAGCGATCCGCGCCCAGACGCTGCGGTTGTTGATAAGCATTGGTCAGGCGTGAATAGCAAGCCTGACTTTCAGCAGATGCCGCCTCGATGCAGTATTGCTGGCGAAACCAGCGAGCGAGAGCCTCATTGAACGGCTGATCCGCCACACTGGCGATCAACACCCGGCTCAGGTCGCGACAGCCGCCGAATAAATCATCAAACTGCTCGGGCAGCTTGTCCATCCGATACGCCGCAGCACGGATGTGGACGAGGCCGCCCGCACCCCATTCCGCCCATTTTATGCGGGTATTTCCAATATCAATCAGCAATATCAACTTAAATCCTCAGGCTCACTTCGGCGGCATTAAAAGCGCGCTCACCCTGTTCGGTTTGCACGACAAGCCCGCCCTGATCATCGATACCTCGCGCCTCCCCGACCCAGCATTTATCGTCCTGACGCACTTCGACGACCTGCCCTCGACACAGGTCGAGCCGATCCCATTCCGACCGGAACGCGGCAAACCCCTGCTCATCAAAAATCCGGCAATGATCCATCATTTGATATAACAGTTCAGCCACCAGCCGATTACGCTCCAGCCCCTGTTCACCACTATACACTGACAGCAGGTCAGTCCAGCGTTGATCGATGAGCCGACCTTCAGCCACCGGCATTGCCACATTGAGCCCGACACCGATAATCATTTCGCTGGCTCGCCCCGGGCGAATACGACTTTCAATCAGCACGCCGGCAATCTTGCCACCCTCGACCAGCACATCGTTCGGCCATTTCAGCCTTGCCTGCACACCGTATGCTGACAGGGTCCTGGCCACACTGATTCCGGCCACCAACGCCAGAGGCCCCAGCTCGGCCAGTGGCCTGCGAAACGGCCAGGCCAGACTCAAATAGATATTACTGCTTCGTGGCGAAGCCCAGAACCGTCCCCGCCGTCCCCGCCCATGACGCTGCGCTTCTGCACAGCAGGCAACCGGCAACGGGCGATTATCGATGCATTGCTGCAATGCCCAGTCATTGGTCGAATCAATTTCGCCAAACACCTCAAAATGCCTGAGCTGATGCAGGGCATCACCCAGATAATGAGCGATCTGCTGAGAGTCGAGTGGTGCCTGAATGCTGTGCAGCTGGGTCATGGATTGTGTGCTGGCGTTCTGTACTATTGCCGCTTATTGACTACACTCTTCATACAAAGACTGTCGGAATTTTCAGGGAATTTTGGGCTCCCTTTTTCAATCTGACGGCCAGTCTTTCCGGCCTCAGCGAATATTAACATCAAAAACCAGACCAGGAGCAAATGTGGATTTAGCAACACTATTGGGTTTGATTATTGCGTTTGGTTTTATCATCGGCGCTATAGTTACCGGTGGTTCATTGGTCCTGTTTATCAATCCACCCTCACTGCTCATCGTTATTGGCGGCAGTGTCGCCGTGGTCTTGATGCAATTTACCCTGGCTCAGTTTTTCGGCGCCTTCAAGGTCGCCATGAAAGCCTTTTTTCATAAATCCGTCGACGCCAACGAACTCATCGAACAGGCCGTAGTTCTGGCCAATGTCGCTCGCAAAGAGGGCATGATGGCCCTGGAATCCCAGGAAATTGAAAACCCTTTTCTCAACAAAGGCATCCAGCTTTGTGTCGACGGCCACCCGCCCGACCTGGTTCGCAAAATGCTGAGCAAGGACATCAGTCTGACCATTCAACGACACGAAACGGGTCAGAGAATTTTCAAGGCTCTGGGCAATGTCGCTCCGGCGATGGGCATGATTGGTACCCTGATCGGCCTGGTACAGATGCTCGCCAACATGGACGATCCAAAGTCCATCGGTCCGGCTATGGCGGTAGCCCTGTTAACGACCCTGTATGGCGCAGTCATCGCCAATGCATTTGCCCTGCCTCTCGCAGACAAACTCGATCTGCGCAGCCAGGAAGAAAAAACCAACCGTACGCTTATTCTCGAAACCATTAGCGGCATCCAGGAAGGTATGAATCCGCGCGTACTGGAAGAACTGCTCAAGGCCTTTCTTCCCGAAGGGCAACGTCAGTCGGAAGAAGGCGAAGAGCAGTAGGCCTGACGGATGGAAGAACAGGAAAAAGCCAAATGTCCCGACTGCCCCCCGGCATGGCTGGCCACCTTTGCCGACCTGATGTCGCTGTTGATGTGCTTTTTCGTATTGTTGCTGGCGTTCTCCGAAATGGATGTCCTCAAATTCAAACAGCTGGCCGGTTCCATGGCCGAGGCGTTCGGCGTACAAAGGGACGTTAAGACCAAGGAAATCCCCAAAGGCACCAGTATCATTGCCAAGGAATTCAGCCCCGGACGGCCGACTCCGACCGCACTGAAAGTCATGCGTCAGCACACAACCGATGACCGCAAGAACAACCTGGATTTCCGTCAGGGACCGGATCACTCAGGTTCGGAAAAGACAAAAATCGAGAAGCGGCTGGAAATGCTAAAAAAAGCACTCAAGGATCAAATCGAAAAAGGCCAGATAGAAGTCACCGGAGACAATCAACGCACCATCATCCGTATCCGCGAAAAAGGCACATTCCCCTCGGGCAGCGCGAACCTGGCCCGAAACTTTGGCCCGGTCATGCAGAAAATTGCCAGTGCGGTCATGAGCACGCCGGGCATTATCCACGTTTCTGGACACACCGATAATATCCCGATTTCCACCTACAAATTCCGCTCCAACTGGGAGCTGTCTTCAGCGCGGGCCGTTTCAATCCTTGATGAATTACTACGCCATGAAAAAATCCCCAACGACCGAATCGTTATTCAGGGGTATGCTGATACCCGTCCGCTGGTACCCAACACAACCGCGAAGAACCGGGCGATCAACCGACGAGTTGAAATCGAAGTCATCAGACAGACCGAGACCGTGCGCGAGATGCCCAGCCTGATCAAGTTCTCCAAATAAAAGAGTCAACGATGAGCAATCAAACATCTGACAATGAACGCCGCCGTTTCTTCCGTATCGACGACGAAGTGTGTCTGCAATACGAGATAATCAGCGATCAGGAATACCAGAATGCAGCTGCCGAACTGGAACAGGTAGAACAATCATCGTTTGGCCTGAGCGCAGGGTTTGCCAGCATGAACTACGAATACAACCCAATACTCAACAGCATCAAAACCGCACAGCCTGAAATTGCCCAGTATCTTGAGTTTATCAATCGCAAGCTCGATGCACTTGGACAGCATCTGCTGGAAGACGATATTCCCTGCCAGGAGAGCGATCGCCAGACGGTCAACATCAGCGCATCAGGCATCGGATTCAATAGCGATGAAGATATCAGCAAGGGACAGGCTATGCGCATTCGACTGGTTCTGTTACCGGAGAAGATCGGTATTCTAGTGTTTGGACGAGTAGCCCATCTGCAGAAAGGCGAACAGGGCAAAACCCTGGTGTGCGTCGACTTCGAACACATTCGCTACGACGACCAGGAACTGATGATCAAACACAACCTGAATCGGCAAATGCAGGAGCTACGACAACGCTCCGAAAGTAAAGACAACGACGAACCGGAAGATTAGTCTTCGATGACAACGACGCGATTTCGGCCCTGTTCCTTGGCCAGGTAAAGCGCCTGATCTGCTTGACCGAGCATGCGTGTGGCAATGTCGTCAATCTCCAGGCCATCTACATCATCCAGCTGATTCAGGGTGGCAAGCCCAATTGAAATTGAGATTTGCAGACTTTTATCGTGGCATTTGTGCTGCTCTGTGTGCACGGCCAGACGCAGTCGCTCAGCAATATCCCTGGCCAGAGCCAGACTGGTCCCCGGCAGAGCAACAACAAACTCTTCTCCGCCGTAACGGGCAACGATATCACAGGCACGCACCTGCTCCTTAATCACTGACACCATGCGCATGAGCACCAGGTCGCCGATATGATGACCATAGGTATCATTGACTGATTTAAAGTAATCCACATCCAGAAACATACAGGCCAGACTTTCTTCCTTGCGCAGGCTGCGTGCGATTTCATCACGGAAGCGCAAATCAAAATAGCGTCGATTGTATGCCTGGGTTAAAACGTCCTGGTAGCCGATTTCTTTCAGGCGCTGCTGATTAAGGCAGTTTTCGATAGCCACCGCCGCCATGGCGGATAGTTTTTGCAGGAAATCCGTCGCGTGACTACTCTGGTATCGATTGTAATCACCACTGATCAGGAGCATGGCGCCTATGATTTTATCGCTGCGGATCAGCGGTAAAAAAGCGGCACTCTGGAACTGGTCATTACCGGACAGGTCGTCAGCAATCCAGTCATACATCTTGAGTACCTTGGGACCGAGCACCGGAAAGAACGACAGACTTTTTATTTTTTCCTTGTCTTCTTCTGGATCCAGAATAAGCAAATTGTGCTCATAAATGACTCGTGCTTCTTCATCAAAACCATAGAACAGCCGATCCGCATCGCGATCGTAATCCACGACACACAGCACGATATCCTGCAACTGGAAACGTGCGCGCATCTGGATCAACAGTAAATCTCTGAGTTGTGCCGGGTTGCTGGCGCCGATGACTTCGAAGCCGAAAGAATCGAACAGGCCCTGTTTCTTTTCGTTGGTGCGAGCCTGTCTAAGCAAGTTGTCCAACTTGCGCTTAAGGAGCCGGTTTTCCTTGAAGATAGTCTCTTCCATGAATCAAAGTGTATATCAAAATTCCGGCGGCGGAATCATTCACTGACGAGTTTTGTGTGATTTTGCAGACAGACTGACAAACTGCCATGCCACCGTCGGTTGCCCGGCACACAGGCATAAAAAAGCCCCGTATCCTTTCAGATACAGGGCTTTGGGGTGTTTAAAGCCTGGCA
>CBDULQ010000252.1:0-4837 GCA_965368115.1 uncultured Gammaproteobacteria bacterium
GCCGGCGTGTCCGAACGGGGCATGACCGAGGTCGTGTGACAGGGCGATGGTTTCCGCCAGGTCTTCGTGCAGGGACAGCTCGCGCGCAATGGAGCGGGCGATTTGCGATACTTCCAGTGAATGGGTCAGTCGGGTGCGGAACAGGTCGCCTTCATGGTTGACGAAGACCTGGGTCTTGTATTCCAGGCGGCGGAAAGCTGCGGAGTGGATGATGCGGTCGCGGTCACGCTGGTAATTATTGCGATAAACAGGTGCCGGCTCCGGATAGACGCGCCCCCGCGAGGTTGCATCGTTACAGGCATAGGGTGCCAGGTTATTGAGGTCGTAGCCGTTGCTCATGAATTGACGAGTCTAGTAACTATCGATGATCGCTTCTCTCAGGGCTGATTCTTTGTACTGACTGGTGATGATTGCCTCACCAATGGCCTTGAACAATACCAGTTTCAGTACGCCGTCGGATACTTTTTTATCGACCGCCATCAGTTCGATGAATCGATCGGCAGTCATGGTATTAGGCGCGGTGACCGGCAGGTTGGCGCGCTCCATCAGGTTGATTACGCGCTGTACATCGGCGTTGCTGATCCAGCCCATTTTCTCCGACATGCGGGCGGCGATGACAGTGCCGGTAGCGACCGCTTCGCCGTGTAACCAGTTGCCGTAGCCCATGCCGGTTTCGATGGCATGGCCGAAGCTGTGACCCAGGTTAAGCAGGGCTCGCTGGCCGCTCTCTTTCTCGTCGGCGGCCACCACTTCGGCCTTGTTGCGACAGGACTGTTCGATGGCATAGGCGAGTGCGGCGGGATCGCGATCGAGCAGTTTGTCCATGTTCTGTTCCAGCCAGTCCAGAAACGGCAGGTCGCGGATCAGGCCGTATTTGATGACTTCGGCAATACCGGCACTCAGCTCGCGTTGTTCCAGGGTGTTGAGGGTGTCGGTATCGGCGATGACGATTCTTGGCTGGTAGAAAGCACCGATCATGTTCTTGCCCAGCGGGTGGTTGATGCCCGTCTTGCCGCCGACCGAGGAATCGACCTGGGCGAGCAGGGTAGTCGGTACCTGGATAAAATGAACGCCACGCTGATAGCTGGCGGCGGCAAACCCGGTGATGTCGCCGACGACCCCGCCGCCCAGGGCGATCAGGGTTGTATTGCGGTCGAAACGGTTGCTCAGCAGGCAGTCATAGATACTGTTCAGAGTGTCCTGGTTTTTGTATTTCTCACCGTCCGGAAGAATCAACGACTGGTGTTTCAGGTCGGACAGGGACGCCATGATGCGATCCAGATAGAGCGGGGCAACCACCTCGTTGGTCACCACCAGGGCACTGTTGCCGGGGATCGACTGGGTAATGAGTTCGCTTTTGCCGAGCAGGCCGTTACCGATCAGAATGGGGTAGCTGCGCTCGCCAAGGTTAACTTTTAGAGAGATCATTTAGACCTGGAGTCCTGATAGGATTTCAATCGCTCAAGGATAACGTTTATTACGCTCCGAATCGACTTTTCCCCGGTATTTATGATGATGTCCGCGGTTTCCCGATACAGGGGTTCGCGCACCTCCATGAGTTCGCGCAGGCGGGCTTCCGGGTCCTCGGTCTGTAACAGGGGGCGGTTTTTATCATATTTCACACGTTCGATCAGGTTTTTGATGTCACTGTGCAGGTAAATGACGGTACCGCGTTGCTTGAGGTGCTGTCGATTGAGTTCGCTGATGACAGCGCCGCCGCCGGTGGCCAACACCAGCTGGTCGCGTTGGGTCAGCTCATTGATGATGGACTCTTCGCGCTTGCGAAACCCGGCTTCGCCTTCCATTTCGAAAATCAATGGGATATCGACGCCGGTACGCTCCTCGATCACGCGATCGCTGTCGAGGAATTCTAATTGAAGTTTCTTGGCAAGCTGGCGCCCCATGGTGGTTTTACCCGCACCCATGGGGCCGATGAGGAAAACGTTGGTCTGGATGATATGCAAGGTGGCAGAAATTATTGATTGAAAGAATATATCTGATCTGCGGTTTCACTAGTGTCCGTTAGCCTAAAATCAAAATTTGAAACAAAGATGGTTTTTGATCCGTCTGTATTAGTGAATGGAATGTCGATGTAATCCGAGGTGCCGGTAGATGATTGAGGTGTTTGTAGTACGGTGGTTGCCGTGATAGGAGACGATAGCGTAATTGTTTTCATTGTTAGCGAACCGCCCACATCTTCAATATGTACTAGTAACTCACCGTTGCCGCTAATATCGAAAAAACTTCGACCCAGAATGCTGTTTGATGTGTGAATAGACCGGTCGACGGTTAACTGGGTAATAGTCATGGTCCCGGTTTCAAGCATAAAAATTTCTGATGTTCCGCCTGGATTACTGCCGGTAAGATCGCCCTGGGAATGGAAGGCTATACGGCTTGCATCGTCACTAATAACCGGTGATAAATGAGCCTCGGCAGCAGTTGTTTGCTGGGTGAAATTGGCACCATTCGTTTCAATAGTGAAAATCTGATAGTCTGTGGTGGGGTTGCTGCCGAGCCAGTCGTTGAAGCTGGAAAAGCACACAGTACTTCCGTCACCGCTTAACCGGAAGGTTAAGATGTTTCCTCCAGCGGTGGTATTGGTAAGCTGAGAGATTGTGTTCGGTGCCGCGGTTAAAATCGTAAAGACCTGTAAGTCATTCCCAGCATTGGAGCCGACAAGGTCATCGGTTGACGTGAATGCAATCAGGCTTCCATCGGCTGATATATCGAGATGAATGAATGAAGATGACGGATTATCTGTAAGTTGTGTAATGTTGCCGGCAATGTCGCTAATAAATATTTCTGTAGAACCGTCGGCATTAGTACCCAGTGGGTCATTGGTGCCAATCCAGGCCAGAGTACTGCCGTCCTGAGACATGGCAAAAGTCGAATTGGAATAACCAGGGGTTACATTAAGCATGCCGTTTGTGATGGCATCGAAGTTTGTTACCTGGGTTGTGATGCCCCCCACAATGCTGAACACCTGATTTACGGCATCCGGATTGTCGCCGGTAATGTCCTGATCCGACAGGAAAGTTATGATGGTTCCATCGCCGGAAATCTGTAGGGAACTCCTTTGTGCCGGTGCTGCAATCGTGAAGTGAGACTCGAGTTCAATGCCTGCAATGCTTGCAAGCTGGCCTCCCGTGTCGTTGGTTGAGCTTGAGCCATTTGAGTTCGAAGTATTTTCTGTTGAGAAGCCGTCCGAACCGCCGCATCCAAGGACAATTGCTGAAAGAAATAAGTAAAAAAAAAGTTTTGCGTTTTTCATGGCGTTTCTTAGCAATGAGCTAGCTTCCTTCTAGATATCTTATTCTACCGGGTATCAGAATGATGTGGCAGATGCAATTCAAGTCTTTTTTAAAACAGTAAGTTCATTTCTACGGTATCAAAGATATAGATTCTGGTAGTGGCGCCACATAGGGATGAATGGGTGCATCCAGCGCCATTATACAGTGTGTCGCCCGGGGTATGAGAGTTGTTTCCGTCTAAATCAATCGGGACGTCACCAGGGTCAAAAGTGGTGGTTCTGCCGTCATGAGTTAGATCCAGATAGGGTTCCGGGATATCCGCGACAAAAAGGTCACCATCATCGAAATTGCCATTACCATTAAGGTCGACGAATGACTCTTCGCCAAGAGTCCAGGCGGTGATTGTATTGATGTTATCCGCAGGAACCCCGGATATTGAACTTATCCAGGTCACGGAGCATGTCCCAGTGCTGTCAAGTTGGCAGCTGGAAGCGGTCAATAAGCCGTATTCAGTTCGAAAGTAGACAGTGCCGCTAGTAACGATAGCCTGATTTCTGTCTCCTGCCCGAGCGATTACCTGGACTTCAACACCACCGTGTCGAATTCCGGTTGCCAGCTCAACAACTTCCGGGTTGGTTTCAGAGACGCCTACAGAAAAATTATTTGCCGAAATAATGTTGCTGCTGGAATTTCCCGCGGTTCCACTAAAGCCATCCTCGCCGCTGGCACATCCAACTAATAATGGAGTGCCAACAATGAGGCTGGTTAGTAATTTAGATATATTATTCATAACTGTCCTCTGCCAATCCCGATTACAGCGATAAAGTTTCTTTCAGAATCTTCGGCGTTACGAAGATCAGCAGTTCCGCTTTTTCGTCACGCTTCAGTGTGTGACGGAACAACGATCCGATGATCGGCAGGTCGCCCAGGAGGGGCACCTTGTCCAGCTCATCGGTTAACGTACTTTCGTAGATGCCGCCGAGTACCACGGTGTCGCCGTTGTTCACCAGAACCTGGGTCTGGACTTCACGGGTGTCGATACTTGGAATCTGGTCGATACCGAACAGTTCGCCGACCGCATCCTTGTTGACCTGCAGATCGAGGATGACCCGGTCATCCGGGGTGATTTGCGGTGTAACCTTGATGCTTAGTACCGCTTTCTTGAAAGCAATCTGGGTGGCGCCGCTCGAGGTTGTGGTTTCATAAGGAATCTCGACACCGGATTCAATGAACGCTTCGTTGCGGTCAGCCGTAACCACCCTTGGGCTGGAAACGATTTCACTGGTGTTTTCGGCTTCCCGGGCAGACAGTTCCAGGTCGAGCAGATTGCCACCGCTCAGGATGGCGAATGCTATGCTGCCGGTTGCGGAAGATGCGGGCAGGTTAACATTCAGGCGATCAGCGCCCGGGCCGCCGGTTTCGAATGCGCCGCCGGTGGGAATGCCGACCGGTGTGATCGGGTCGCCCTGGACCAGGTTATTGCTGGCCTGGGTCATCACTGAGGAGGAACCCTGGAAAGTACCGCTACTAACACTTAATGAGCCAGGTCCGCTGGACTGGGCATAAGTGGAGCCGAAGCGTACACC
>CBDULQ010000253.1:0-4836 GCA_965368115.1 uncultured Gammaproteobacteria bacterium
ATCCATGTAATCGTACCTCCTCCATCTGACCTCCATGGATGGAGGAAATGCATGGAATTGCAGGAGCAATCCCTGTCATGGAGTCGTCTCCCAAAATGGGGGAGGGAAATAATTTGAAGCAATGAGAACTGTGGAGCCGGAAAAATCCTCCAACAAAACCCAGCCCCACAATCACATCAACTAACTCGATTTCCGCTTCCCAACAACAAACAACAAAAAGTCCCTGACATCATGCCCAACCGCTAAAGTCGCCGGAATCGTAATCAGTGTCACCACCGTCGCAAACATCAACCCCCACGATAACGCCAACGCCATCGGCGAAACAAACGGATCCATACCACCCCAGCCGTACGCCGTCGGCAACAAACCCACCACGGTTGTCGTAGCAGTCAGCAACACCGCACGCAAACGTCGGCGTCCCGCCAGAATAATCGCTTCCTTGATCGCCATGCCCTCTTTCCGCGCACGTTGAATGAATACCAGCAGGATCAACGAACTGTTCACCACCACACCGGTCAGGGCAATCATACCGAGACTGGAGAAGAACGACAGAGGCATGGGTTTCCAGAACATATCATGCAGATAAAACGCGATGATAATACCGATGGCGCCAAACGGAATCGCCAGCATCACGATGATCGGATAACTGATGTTGTTGAACTGAATCGCGAGGATGAAAAATATCGCCAGCATGGCGAAACCGAAGGCGAACATCAGACTGATGAACGATTCCTGATTTTTTTCCTGCTCACCGCCATAACTCACGGTCAGTTTATCCGCATTGTCGCCCATCCATTTTGCTTCGTTATCCCTGACCAGCTTGTTCAGTTCCAGGCTGGAAATTTTTTCGGCATCGATCTCGGCCACCACGTTGACGATACGAATACCTTCCTTGTGGCGAATAGTGGTGAAACCGGGTTGCTGTTCCAACCGAGCAATTTTATGCAGAGGCACCAGGCCGTCCCGGGTATTGGGTATCAGCAGATTTCTCAATTGCTCCAGCTCTTTGGCACCTTTGTCGGGGAATCGAATGGTGACGTCGATCTCCTCCGTACCTTTGCGAATATTGGAAACCACCAGACCACCGGCGGCCGCCCTCACCTGTTGTGAAGCCGTGGCCAGATCGATACCGGCATAGGTGGCCAGTTCACGATCCAGCACCACATGCAATTCGTCGTCACCGGGTTTCAGGCCACTGTCGATAGAGGTAACACCGTCCACATCTTCCAGGAATGCCATCAGGTTGCGCGCCGCCTGTTCGCTGGCATGATCGTCATAACTGGAAATTTCCGCTTCCAGTGGTCGGCCCAGCGGCGGACCGGGACGAATCTCCTGCATGGCGACATCCAGCTTTGGATATTTATCCTGCAATACTTTGGCCAGGTGATACATATCATCCAGTGCATTGTGTTCCGGTCGCGACACCGCTGGTTCGTAGATTGCTCGAATCTGTCCGTAACGGCTACCGCGCTGGGTCAGTGGATCACCTTCGTCGATCGATACGTCACCGCTCTTCAGCAAAGTCGCCTGCAGATAATCCGGATTGATGTATTCGCGCATATCCTTGTCGACCTTGCGCAGATACTGACGCATTTCATCGATCGTCGTACCCGGCGGTGCGGTGACACGCGCGACATATTCGTCGACACCAACCGGTGGAAACAACTGGAATGACATGTGCGTTTTCGCCAGCATGACCACGGCGATCAGCATGGCAAACGAAAGCAATACCGTCACCCAGCGCCAGTTCACCGCTTTTTCCAGCAACCAGCCGTAACTGTCTTCCAGCCACACCAGCCAGCGACGCTCCGGCGGATGCTTGTTGGGATTGGTGACATGCGCCACGTGACTGGGCAGGATCAGAAACGATTCCAGCCAGGAGAAGACCAGCAAGGTAATGACCACCGCCGGAATGGCGACGATGAATTTACCGATGATGCCGGATACGAAGAACATCGGCAGGAACGCGGCAACCGTAGTCAGGATGGTCGTGGTCACCGGCCCGATCAGTTCCATGGATCCTTTCACCGCCGCATCGTTGGGGCTCATGCCCTTTTCCATGTGGTAAGTGATGTTCTCACCGATAATGATGGCGTCGTCCACCAGCATACCCAGCACCATGATGAAACCCATCATGGAAATCAGGTTCAGGGTGATACCCGCTGCGTACAAGGCAAACATACCGGTCATGAACACGATGGGCAAACCCCAGGTGGTGGTCATAGCCACGGAAAAACGCAGGAACAACAACAGCGAAACAAACACCAGGATGATACCCACCTGACCATTGTTGGTGAGCACACCCAGACGCATACGCGCGAACCTGGAGAAATCCTGGAAGGCTTCCACATGCACCGACTCGCCATAGCGATCCGGAACCGTCTTCAGATATTCGCGGATATGATCGACAGTGTTTATGATATCCGCATCGGACTTTTTCAACACCAGCATGGATACCGCCTGCTGTCCGCTGACATCGTTCAACACGCGCGGCACTTCAAGCGCTTCGGTTACCTGGGCCACGTCACCCAGCCGCAACACATTACCGCGATCATTGGCGCGCAATACCAGGCTGGCCGCATCGCCCGGCCCGTCGAATTCACCGATGATACGCACCGCTTTCTGACCGTTCGGTGTTTCGATATCACCACCCGGCGTGTTCAGATTCCAGCCCTGCAGCACGCGTGCAATTTCGCCAACCGAAATACGTTCGCGTTTCATCGCATCCGGATCGGCGACGACACGAATCTCGGCTTTACGATCGCCAATCAACTGCACCTTGGCCACGCCGGTCACGTTCAGCAAATCATCCTTGATGTCATCACCCAGGCGTTTCAGTTCCAGTTCGTTGATCGGTGCGGATACCGCAATTCGAATCACCGGAAATACGGTACCGTCGACTTCGGTCACCACAGGATCTTCCGGCAGATCGGAAGGCAGGTCTGCACGATCCACCGCCAGACTCACTTCGTTGGAGAGTTTTTCACGATTGCTGGCATCCGGATCGACTTCGAGAGTAATACGACCGGAACCGGGAAACGACATGGAGATCATCTTGTCGATACCATTGAGCACACGCAGTTCCTGCTCGATGGGCGTAATCACCAGTTGTTCAACTTCTTTCGGCGAGGCACCGGGGTAGATGACATCGATCTGGATCAGGTCCAGATTCACATTGGGAAACGCTTCCCGATTGATCAGCCAGACCGACGTAACAATACCCAGCAACAGCAGGAATATAGATATCAGGTTAACGACCAGAGGTCGCTCGACGAGAAAACGAATCATGCCAGTCATTTATTATTCCTTATTATCGATATCGAGTTCAGGCAACTGATATTCGGGCAAGCGAATATCCTTCCATATCAGGCCGCGTAACAGATCCAGGTTCACATCGCGTCGTGCCAGTTCGATACGTTGTAATTCATAGGCCAGCTCTGCAGCCGCCAGTTCCGCTTCGAACTGGATCAGCTGATCCGTGTCGGTGCGCCCGGCACGATAACGTCGCTCGGCTTCTTTCAGTTTGGCGTTTTCGCTTTGCACGCTTTGTCGATAGGCTTTCACCGCATGACCGGCGCTGTCGATTTCCGCCAGCAGGCTGGACAGGTCGTATTTGAGATCCTCCAGCAACTGGATCTGGTTCTGCAGTGCAATGCTGCGGTCCAGTTGCGCCTGGTAAAGTTCGGCATCGACACCGCTCTTGTCGGTGCTTTGTGCAAACTCGACGCGTACACCGCCGACCACTTCCGAGGTATCGTAATTGCCGCTAACCGTATCGCCGTCGATACTTCTGTTGCCCAGGAACATCACCAGGTCGAGGTTATCCTGACGTGCATCGCGGCGTGCAAGAATCGCTGCGTCGGCCAGTTTCAGTTGGGCCTGTACCGATTTCAGTTGCGGGTTGTAGGCTTTCACTTCGTCGAGCAGTTCGGCGTGACTTTGCTGCGGTACCTGAATATCGGTTTTCAACAGCGGTTGAATCTCCGCATTCCAGTCGCGTCCCATCAAACGATTGAGTGCAATCTTCTGTTGCTGCCAGGCCACCTGCAAACCTTTCAGTTCCGCTTCACGGCTGCTCAGTTGCGCTTCCACCTGCAGCAGGTCCTTGTCTTCCGACACACCGAGGCTGGCCCGGTCCTTGATATAACGGTACAGACGCTGGGTGCGTTTCACCGCCTGGTTGATGTTGTCGATGCGTGCGCGGGTAGCTGCGGCGGAATAGAAAATATCCAGTACCTGTTCGGCAATCTGGTCGTACAGTGCGCTGGTTTCCGCATCAGCCAGTAACACATTGGCTTCGGCACTGAGCTTGCCGGTTTCATAGCTCGGATTACCGGCACCCTTGCGCAGCGGATGACGGTAATTGACATCCACATTGGTGGTGGTGGACGGATTGGGTAATGTCGGACTCAGGGTGGCATCCGCATCGTTGCGTGCAATACCGGCGTTGAAGGACAGGGTGCCGCCGTTATCCAGCGCACGGGACAGACTGCCCGCCGCATCCACGGTGTCGACGGGTGTACCGAAGGTGTTCAGGTCGTGAGCCACACCACCCTGGGCGCCGAGCTGCCAGCCGAGCTGACTTTCCACCCGTGCCATTTCCTGGCGAGCACGTTGCACCTGCAGCGCCGCAGTTTTCAGCGACGGGTAATGATCCATCACCCGCTGCAACACCTGTTCACTGCTCATGGTTTCGGCCTGGAGGTTACTCGCCAGTCCGCAGCTGAATATCAACACCAGCCCCAGTTGTTTAATCCTGTTGATCATTTTTGCCGGCTCCATTGGAATCGTTATTTTTGAGTAAGCTGTTGAGTGCGAATTCGATGTGCATTTCGA
>CBDULQ010000254.1:0-4804 GCA_965368115.1 uncultured Gammaproteobacteria bacterium
GCCAAGGCATTGAAATGAAACTGGTTTTAGCCTCCACTTCCCCGTTCCGCCGTGCCCTGCTGGAGCGCCTGCAACTGGCCTTTGTCACCGATTCTCCCGAGGTGGATGAAACCCCCGTCGCGGGCGAAAGTATCGAACAGATGGTCATCCGCCTGGCCGAGGCCAAGGCCCGTGCGGTCGCCGAGCGTCACCCGGATGCACTGATCATCGGTTCTGACCAGAGTGCCGAACTGAACGGCGAAGTACTCAGCAAACCCGGGGCTTACGAACGCGCCTTTCAGCAACTGAAAAACGCCTCCGGACAGAAAATCGTTTTCCATACCAGCCTGTGTCTGTTGAACAGTTCAAGCGGTCATCTGCAATCCTGCTGTGTACCCTACACGGTGGTGTTCAAAACCCTCAGTGATGAACAGATTCGCCATTACCTGGAACGTGAACAGCCTTACAACTGCGCCGGCAGTTTTAAATCAGAGGCCCTGGGCATTGCCCTGTTCGAACGTTTTGAAGGGGAAGACCCCAATGCCCTGATCGGCCTACCCCTGATTAAACTGGTCGACATGCTCAACCGGGAAGGCATGCCACCCCTGTAAGCCGAAACAGCCGCACTGAATACTGCTAAACTCCTGTCATCATAAACACAACAAACTGATCAATGCAGAATTCAAAACACCCACTCTGGCAAAACCTGTTTCGCCGTACTCAGGATCGGCTCAGTGAAGTCACCCGCCTCTGGATGGACACACCCCTGTTTGAAAACATCAGTCACCACAAATGTCGCGAACTGGTCACCGACATGCACCCGCGCACTTATCAGGCGGGCGAAAAAGTTTTCAACAGCGGTGACATCGGTACCAGTGTGGTGCTTATTCTCAGTGGCCAGATCGAAATTCGTGCCGGTGAAAAACTGCTGGCGGAACTGGGTCCAGGCGATTTCTTCGGTGAAGTCGCCCTGGTTATCGACGAGCCACGTACCGCTGACGCCATTGCCATTTCAGATGCGGAACTGATTTTCTTTCTACGCTCCGACCTGGAAGAATGGATTCAGCGTTCTCCTCGTGACGGCGCCCAGTTCATGCTCAATATCGCCCGTGTGCTGGCAGCCCGTCTGCGTCACACCAATATCCTGATGTCATTGCAGGGCGACTGATGCTGACCGGACTACTGAATCACCCACTGGCTCGCACCAGTCTGCTGTTCGGACTGATTCTGCTGGTCATGTCACTACTGGCTTACCTGCTGACACCGCTGCTGATCCCGATCATTATTTCGTTTGCGCTGTATGCCCTGCTCGAACCGCTGAGCAGTATGATCGAGCGCCAGGGACTGTCGCGTAACATGGCCTCGGTCAGTGTACTGGCGCTGCTGTTGCTGCTGGCCATGCTCGCGGTTTATCTACTGTTACCGCAACTCTCTGCACAGCTGGAAGGTTTGCACGATCAGTTACCCGTGGTCTGGCAATCGCTGATGGGTTTTACACAAAACGCCACGCAGGTAATCGCGCGCAGCATCGGTCTCAATCTGGATGCGGAAAAACTGACTGCACCGTTTTTCAACCAGGCCAACGACTGGGGCAAAACCGCGTTGATCGAAGGATCGAATATGCTGATCAGCCTCTCCGTCGTGCTGGTGCTGGTGCCGATCTTTACCTTCTTCCTGATCCGCGACTACCGCAGCATGCGTAATCATTTACTGGATAGCCTGCCCAACAGCAGCTTCGAACTGGGCTGGCTGATTTATCACCGGGTTGCGCATCAGTTGCAGGAATACATTCGCGGCATCATGATCCAGTCCGGCATCATGACCATCAACACCAGTATCGGCTTCTATATCATCGGTCTCGATTCACCGATTTTGCTCGGTCTGGTGGCGGGCGTATTGAACCTGATTCCTTATGTCGGCCCCCTACTGGCTATGGTATTGCCGATTATTCTCGCGCTCGGACATGCGCCCCTCGATCCCTGGCTGGTAGGGGCTGCAATCAGCGTGATACTGATCGCGCAGATTATCGACAACGTGCTGGTGATTCCGTCGGTGATCGCACATGCAGTTGACCTGCACCCGATGATCGTCATCGTCGGCATTATTATCTTCGGGAATCTGTTCGGCTTTATCGGCATGGTGGTGGCAATCCCTTTCATCTCCACCTGCAATATTATTTTCCGTGCCCTGTTGCAGGGTATGAAAACACAGGAAGCGCATCGCGTTAACACAAAGCAGGTGGCGAAATGCAACTAGCCAGAATCAGCGCTTCTGCTCCAGGACCATCATGCCATGTTCCTTGGACACCTTGAGCTCACCAAGGAACGTCATGCCCAACAACACTTCGGTAGGATGAGAGCCATCGATCACCAGCGCGGGTACATTATTCAGCTTCAACTGCCCCACCCTGACTGATTTGAGTTTCACCGCCCAGGCCCGGGCGATTCCCGAAGCGGTACTCGCTGTGGTCGGGATTCCATTGATCCGATACTGAATACCCAGACGCCTGGCATCCAGCGCATTCATCGCCACCGAAGTAGCACCGGTATCGACCAGAAATTTCACCGAATGACCGTTGATATTGCCGAACGTAAAATACATACCCCGTGCATCTGCGGCAATCTGCTCACGCACCACAGGACGTTTTTTATACTGCGTTGTGATCCGCGTACCCAGCATATATTCTCTCTGTTTGCCTTCGACTTCAAGGGTTGCGGATTTACTATCTGCCGCAATCACCCGTACCCCTTCCGGTGAGGTTTCACCAATACCGAGCACATAGCGCTGGCCATCGATCATCAACACCGCCTTGCCGGAAAACAGACCCTGCACCTGCAGTTGTTCGACAGCCGCAGCAGCGGTACTCAAGGTACACAGCATCACAGTGAATAGATGACTAAATAATTTCATGTTCGTATTTAAAAACGATATTCAAGTCCGGTGCGATAACTGGTGTCGGTGGTTTCGACATTCTGCGGCGGCCGACTGTCGTGAGCGATATCGATCGAAACCGTTAGCGACAGGCTTTTATTCAGCGCCACATTGATGGCCAGTTGTTCGAGCAGGCGATAATCTCCAAACTCACTTACATCAGGCTGATAGTACAACATATTCAACAGGCGTACATGCTCGTTCATATGATATCGGTACACCAGGTAACTGTTGAGGCGCGTGGTATAGTCTTCGATGACCTCTCCACCGCTAATCAGCGGATCCAGGTCTTCACGGGATCGAAACAGACCCAGTCCCAGATAAGCCGAATGGGGTTTCTCCGGCAGATCAAGCTTTAGCCGAATTCCACCACCCAGCAAGGAACGCAGTTTAAGCCGCGTGAATTCGTTGGTTTCCAGTTGAGTGAAGGCTTCGTAAGACACGGTTTCGCGTGCCAGCCAGACATGACGGTAATGTAGAAAGCTCTGGTCGGTGTCCTTCACGTTCGCGGTTTCACCGTAAGCATAATTCAGCATCAGCAGATCACTGCTATTTTCCCCGGCCCAGTTCAACTGCACGCTGAGAGCCAGGTCGGATTCCTTGGTATTCCCGTTGTCGCCGCTTATATCAACATTGACGAACCCCTCGAAGCCCTCCTCCTGAGCAGCAGGATCGGCACGCTTGGATTCAATGTTAACAATGGCAAAAGCGGAGTGATGAAAGAATAGAAATGAAAAAAAACAGAAGCGTATTAAACATTTAGTTGAAAACATAGATTCCCAGTTGCATCAGTATCAGTGCAAAGAGACCGGCGACCAGATCATCGAGCATGATACCCGCGCCACCAGTGACTTTTTTGTCCAGCCAGCCTATCGGCCAGGGTTTCAGGATGTCGAAGATCCGAAACAGAACAAAACCGATCACGATCCAGAGCGGACTGACAGGTGCCGCTATCATGGTGATCAGATAGCCTGCAAACTCATCGACAACAATGCCGGGGTGATCGTGTACACCGAGACGCTTTGATGTGTAACCACATAAATAGATACCCAGCAGACTTATGATAACAACAGCCAGCAGGTAAACACTGAGAGACAATTCACTCAATAAGAGATAAACAGGAATCGCGGCCAGGGTACCGAATGTCCCGGGTGCTTTCGGCAACAGACCTGAACCGAAACCCAGAGAAATAAAATGTAGCGGATTCGCCAGCAGCGAAACGGGTATTTTAGGAGGCGCCATTATGACTCGAAGTGATTGAAACCGGTATGCACTGTTTGCAGGAAACTGCCATCAGGCAGTTCGCATTGTACACCTGTTTGCACGGATATTTCACCAATGCAGGTAATGCCGGCTTTCGACTTGTTCCGAATATCCTCCAGCTTATCGAGCTGATCAGGCGCCAGGGTAAAACACAGCTCATAGTCATCTCCGGCACTAAGGATATCCTGCCAGGGAAGTTGCTCACCATAGAACTGCCTGAGCTCCGCCGACAGGGGGACCTGCTCGGCGTAAATATGTGCTCCACAGCCGCTGCGTTGACAAATATGCCCCAGGTCAGCCAGCAGGCCATCGGAAATATCGATGGCACAACGACTAATGCCGAGCAACGATTTGCCCACTTCCAGACGCGGCGTCGGACGATTCAGGCGACCGATACAATGCCGCAGCCCGGTGTCGTGACTGATGGATGCAAGCATTTTTTTCAGTCCCAGGCCGGCATCGCCGATACTGCCGGTTACAAAAATTTTATCGCCGGGCCGGGCGCCACTTCTTTGCAGCGCAAGATTCGGTTTGATGAAGCCGATAACATTAACCGTCACACTCAACGGACCGTGGGTGGTGTCCCCACCCACTAGCTGGATGTTGTAGGCGCGCAATAATTCGGAAAAGC
>CBDULQ010000255.1:0-4797 GCA_965368115.1 uncultured Gammaproteobacteria bacterium
GTACCGAATCCGGCCACCACACCCCGGTCATGTTATGGGGGCCGCCGGGTGTCGGTAAATCCCAGATGGTGGCCCAGGTGGCGGAAAAATATCAGGTGCCGGTGATCGATGTGCGCCTGTCGCAGATGGAACCCAGCGACTTGCGCGGTATTCCGTTCCGGGTCGGGGACATGGTTGAATGGGCCATTCCCGCCATGCTGCCCAATGCCGAACGTCACGGCCCCAAGGGCATTCTGTTCCTGGATGAGATTACCTCGGCGCCGCCCAGCGTATCGGCGGCCGCCTACCAGCTGATTCTGGATCGCAAACTGGGCAATTACGAAGTGCCGGACGGCTGGGCCATTTTCGCCGCCGGTAACCGCCAGGGGGATCGTGGTGTGACTTATACCATGCCGGCGCCTCTGGCCAATCGCTTCTCTCATTATGAAGTGGAAGTGAATCTGGACGACTGGGTGGCCTGGGCCTGGGAGCATGGCATCAATGAGCGCATCATCGCCTTTTTGCGTTTTCGCCCGGACCTGCTGTTCGATTTCGATCCCTCGCACAACCCGGTGGCGTTTCCGTCGCCGCGCTCCTGGGAATTCGCCCATAACGCCCTGCATAAATTCGAAGATCACCCGGAACTGTTCCTGGGTGCGTTGCAGGCCTGTGTCGGTCCCGCCGCCGGTATCGAGCTGAACGCCTTCATCGCCAGCCTGGACCAGATGCCGGACCTGGACGCCATCATCGCCGGCGAGAAAGTGCCGGCGCCGAAAGAAATCGACCTGCAGTATGCCGTGGCCTCGGCACTGGTGGGGCGCGCCATTCAGGTGAGAGGTACCGACAACGCGGTGCCGGTGATGGGTAACATCCTCAAGTACGCCAAACAGTTCCGCCAGAAAGAAATGGGTGTCATGATGGTATCGGATATGCATCGCGCCATTGGCGAAGAGATCTTCAGCGTGCCCGAATTCACCGACTGGGCCAACGACATCGCCGAACTGATGATTTACTGATGGCGCAACGGTCGCCCCGTTCGCAATCAAGCCTATGACTCAGGACCTGGACAAAAAGCTCGCCACCGCGCGCACCAAGCTCATCCTGGACAAACCCTTCCTGGGTGCGCTGGTGCTGCGCCTGCCGATTAAAAAAGCCAAACCGGACTGGTGCCCGAGCACCTTCAGCAACGGCAAGGCACTCTATTACAACCCCGAATACATCGAAGCGCTGGACGCGGACCAGACCCAGTTCGCGCTGGCCGCCGAAGCCCTGCATTGCGCGCTATCCCATTTCGCCCGTCGCCAGAACCGCATCAAGCATCGCTGGGACATGGCCTGCGACCTGGCCATCAATCCCATGCTCATCAACGACGGCCTGAAACCGCCGGTGGATGCCCTGTATCTGCGTGAATACGATGGCATGACCGCGGAAGAAATCTATCCCTGCCTGGAAGACAACGAAAACGACCAGGACCGGGAGCTGGAACAGCAACTCAACGAAGACTCGGACAGCAACGACGACGGTGAGGGTGCCAGCGGCGACCAGCAGGAACAGAAAGAAGGCAACAAGCAGAAACAGAAAGGCGGCGAAGGGCAGGGTCAGGAGGACGGCGGCGCACGCCAGGAAGATTCGGAGCGCGGCGACGGCGAAGGCCAGCAGGATCGACCACCCGACGATGAAGGCGAGGGCGAACCCGATCCCTTAACGCCGCAGGAAATCGAAAACCTCAGCACGCAATGGCAACAACGCATGGCCAGTGCCGCGCAACAGGCCATTCAGGCCGGCAAACTGGGCGGCGCCATGGCGCGCATGGTGGATCACCTGTTGCAACCGAAACTGCCCTGGCGCATGTTGCTGGCACGTTACATGACCATGGTGGCGAAAGACGATTACACCTACTCAAGGCCATCCAGTCGACGCGGTGATCCGGCGGTGTACCCCAGCCTGCGTAGTTCGCAGGTGGACATTACGATTGCCATCGATATCTCCGGCTCCATATCCGATAGTGAGATAAAAGAATTCGTTTCCGAAATCGATGCCATCAAGAGTCAGTTGCGCGCGAAGATTACGTTGCTCGCCTGTGATTCGAAGCTGTCCGAAGGTTCGCCCTGGCAGTTCGAGCCCTGGGAAGAATTCAGCATGCCGAAACAGTTCGGCGGCGGTGGCGGTACCAGTTTCGTACCGGTGTTCGAATGGGCGGAACAGCAGGATCGCCTGCCCGACCTGGTGGTGTACTTCACCGATGCCCAGGGCAAGTTCCCGGATTTCGAACCGCCGTATCCGGTGATCTGGCTGGTCAAGGGCAAAACCCCGGTGCCCTGGGGACAACGCGTTCAGCTCAACTGATGGCCGCTTGAACAGGCAGTTCGGCGCGCGCTGTGTTTTAATATCCAGATGCTAAATAATCGTCGGTATATCGCTAGATGTTGCACAGAATCGTTCTGATCAGTGTCAGCCTGAGCCTGATGTGGCTGCAGGGTTGTTCCACCATGAACATGATGACCCGGGAGCCGGTATTCGAGCGCTTTTATCTGCACGATGGTATCAAGGTTGGCGACGCGGCGGTGTACTACAGCCCGGATCAGCAGCGTTACCGTTACCAGCTCAAGGTGGTGGATCGTCAGGGCGATGTGTTCGAAGTGATGTGGCGCTGGATCGATGGCGGCCTGAGTGTCGAAAAGCATTTCTTCGTCAGCGCCGATGGGCGTGTGCAACGCGCCTACATCATCGAAACCGGTAGCGGCGAACGTCATCCGCTGCGCATCGAAGGTGTGAAGCCCGATGGCTTCTATCACGAATACAGTCTGCAGAAATTCGCCACGCCGCAACGTGTGCATATCGATGGTAAAACCTACAATGTCGTATACGGTCGGGTGTATAAAATTCGTGCCACGGCGACGGGTATTATGGGTAATGTTGATGTCGTCACTGTCGACCTGATCGACCCGAGTATGCCCTTCGGTGTGGTAAAAAGCGCGCAGGACGTATCGGTGGAAAAATCCATCATCGATTATGCCTCGGTGGTGGTGAAAGCCGCGCTGCCGGATATCTACAGCAAGCGCGACGTGCTCAATGAACTGATCAACAAGATTCAACAGGGCGATCACAAATTCAAACAGCACTTTGTGGTGCAGTCCTACGAAAAATAGAAGGTGTTAGTAAGTTAATGGATCTCTCCCCGGAAGACAGTTTGCGACTCAATGTATTACTCAGCCAGGGTTTGCAGGCGGTGCGCATCGACGAATCACGCATGATCGTACACGCGCTCACCGAGCGTGGTGAAGCCAAAGTGCCGCTCAATGCCAACTGTCGCCCGGACCAGTACGTTCGCAATGTAAAATCCCTGTTGTCATCCCATTCGTTGGGTTCGCCCGGCGGCTACCCGGTATACCTGAAACGCTGGACGCGCATGGGGCAGGCGAAAGACGATAGTCTCGAACAACTGTTGTTGCTCGGAGAAGAAGAAGCCGTGGTCGCCGTCGTACATGCCCAGGGATTGACCAATGAAGTCGCGCGCCGCGCCTGGTGGTGTATGCCGACTTCGGACAATGCACGACGCATGCTGGAAAAAGAAGATGTGATCAAAGGCGACATGGGTCCGGTGCTGGCCGAGTTTCTCATCGAACATTTACCCTTTGAAGAAGAACCCCTGGCGATGATCGACAGCGTTACCGCCGCACTGCAACCGGGGCTGGTGTCCGACGAGCTGAAGCAGTCCTTATGGGAACGGGCCAAAGCCAAAAGCGCCTATTTCGTCGGCTTTATGAAAGCCATTCCCGATGATTTGCCCGCGGGCGCCGAGGCGCATCCGGCTTACGCGGCACTCAGCGAAAAATTACAACCGCTGGTGGAGCAGGGCAACCGGGCAGCCAGACAGTTTCTGCGCGTGATGAGTCAGTCCGGACAAAATTATCTGAATACGGTGGAAGCCGCCCTGAAGCGTCCCGGCAACCAGGACGTGGTGGTCGCACTGTTCATGGCGGTGGAAAAATATTTCGCCGACATCTGCCCGGGCTTTGAGCAGCGTCGCGACATCGGTCTGATCATCGATGAAGCCCATAACAAGTGCGATGCCTGTGACAACAATGCCGAACTGCAGGCGCTCAAACAGGCCGTCCCCGAATTCGCAGCCCACCTCAAAGCCATGACCGTGTTATCCGGCTATTGTGAAGAACTGCTGTTCCCGGTATTCGGCCAGACCGACGCGGTGGGCAGCGTCATGCGCAAGAAAATCGAACACCTCACCAAACCCATGAAACAGCAACTGGCGATACTGCGAAGCTAATATGACACAACTGCATGTCAGCAAAATTCACATCAGCCTGCTGGTCACCGTGCCTTACGAAGTCCTGGAGCGTCACCTGCCGTCATCGGCGGACGTGGTCGGCGAAACGCTCACCGATCGTGTCATCGAACTGGTGAAAGAACAGAACCTGGGCTATTTCCCACCGCTGGATTATTTCCAGAAACAGAACGCCATCGACACCGACCTGATGGACGCCGCCGAAACCATCGGCTGGTTCGCCGCGAAAATGGTACGCGAAGAAATCCAGCGTAAAATGCGCGCGTTCTTTTCCACCATCAGTTTTCAATCCGTGCAATGCACCGCCTTCAGCATGCCCGGTGTACGACCCTCGCAACCGAATGCCTATCATGCGCTTTTGATGCATTACACACCGAATACGGTGAAGCTGGATCTGGTGGCGACGGTGCTCAAGAAACAGGAACGGCCGGATGGGTTGGCGAACTGGGCGAAGCAGTTGTTTCGCAGGAATATGGAGGGGGTGTTTGATGGGTTTGAGGTTACCCAGGCGGTGG
>CBDULQ010000256.1:0-4796 GCA_965368115.1 uncultured Gammaproteobacteria bacterium
ACATCTAATAGAGATTCGATACAAATCAGGCACTAAGCTCTGTTTCGGAGAAATCGGGCTGGCTGGATTTGTGACAAAACAGGCGGGATTGTCGTGTTTGCGACATGGGTGTCATTAGCGCTGAACTGATTAACGATCTGTTTTCACAGCAGATTTTAATTTCACCTGAAATGGTATGGATATTGCCTTGGCAGTAGCACAAACATTTTTCTTACTGAGGATTGATCCATGCCATTGAGCACATACAAGGACAGCGGTCTGCTGTTCAATCAGAATTTTCTGGAACAGACCAGTCAGCAAGGCCTGTTTGGCTATCGCGGCGAACTGGTCCTGATCAAAGGTGAAGTCGCCGATGATAAAGGCCACGCCAAGCCGCCGGTCGAACTGATGCGAGGTGTCGCGATTCTGGCCGACGACAAGATGAAGATGATTATCGGTGCACTGGATCAGTTGCAGTCTATCAATACTTTCATCGAGAAGTACAAGAATGATTTTGCGGATGGCATGCAGGCCGTATTGTTCGTCGTTGATCTGACCAAACCGGCCCAGGTTGAGCTGGAAGGCGTTAATTTCATTCTGATTCCGCTGGTGCAGGGCGTGCCCTGGAATGAAATGATTGATGAACTGGGACTCGAAAAGAGTGATTTCAAGGGACAGTCGGCAGCCGACAAGCTTGTGACTCTGAGTGACGAACTGAAATCTTACAAACCGTCCTATCCAGCTATGTCCCTGGATGAAGCCATGACATTGACCGGCGATATCAAACGCGAAGCCTGGGGCGCGGTGTAATCGTTCCATGTTACGTGTTGCTGTTGCCAGTAAAGACGGCATGGCCATAAGTGAGCACTTTGGCCATGCCCGTCATTTCTATATCTACGATGTGACGGCGGATGGTTGTCGCCTGCTGGAGCAGCGTGAGGTGAGGCATTATTGCCTGGGTGGGACATCGGATAAGTCGGCTCTGCCGGATATTCTGGAAACCATCAGGGACTGCAAGGCCGTATTCGTCGCCAAGATCGGCGACGGTCCGACCGAAAAACTGAATGCGCGGGGCATCGAGGCGGTCAGCGATTACACCTGGGAAGAAATCGAGCCCTCGTTGCTGGATTACGCCGCGCGACAGGAAAACTGAATGAACGACTCACTACAACAACGGTATTTCATCAGCTATTCCGGGGTGAGCCTGCCGCTCAAGTTGACCAACGAGCTGGACCCGGACGGTATGGATAACCGGATTACCTATTTCATCGGCTATTTCGATGACGAAGAGCGCCTGCGCATGATCGAGAAGGTGGTGTACGGCGAAATCGAGTTTAGCCACGAATACGAATATGACGATCAGATGATTCGTCGGGCGACATTGATCGAGGACGGCGAAGATCCTCGCGTACTGGAGTTCGACGACCAGGGACGACCGAGCGAGGTGTCATGACCTGGTGTAAACGATAACCCCGGCGGTTATCTCGACCTGATATTCCCCCTACAGGATGAGGCCATGAAACTGCAAATCGACCAGCCTTATGTCAATGCATTACTGGACCAGTTCCCCGAGCTGGACGTGTTGCGTGACCAGTTGCGTTTTGGTAATCATGCCCATGTGGTGTTCGATCAACTGTCCGGATCGCAACTGGCGTATCTGCAGAATCTGTATGCCCAGGCCGGTCCCGACATGCAGGGACATGCCGCTCAGCTCAGCACATTACAGAAAGCACTGAACGACGAAGGCCAGCGCTTCGATGCGGATGATCTGGAATTGCTGATGCCGGCGATTGCCGAATATCTGTTGCAGGATGGTATTCGAGGCTGGTTGTTCAGAGCGACCACATCGGCAAAACCCATCGCCTATGTGATCACTCGGCTGGATTACACGCCACCAGGGGAAGAAGAAGCCGGACGCATCCTGATGGAACTGAAAGCGAATTCCCGAGGCAAGATTGCCGTTGAAACCATCACCATCCGTAGTCGCGATATTGTCGGCCGTACGGTGAGTGAAGTGTTCGCTTACAAGGGTTATCTGAAGGAAACCGATGAACTGATCGGTGCCTATGACGAATCATCTGAACGATATTTCGACTGGCGTGCCGAATACGGAAAACAGTTTTCCGGACGCGGAACGGGTATTTATGCCGAAGATCCGACCGCTTCTCATCGCAACACCGACTGGTCGCGCAAGAATCTGGTGGTGTTGTCGAGTAGTGGCGGCGATGCCCGCCTGATCAATGATGAAAATATACTCGGTGAACGTGCACTGGGTTTTGAAGGCTCGGGTGATATTCTCAGCGGTTATCTGCGCAAGGCGGGCAAGAGCACGCGCTATGACGAAAAAGTGGAAAGCCGCATGGAGGCGTCTCGCGATGAGATCCCCAAAGGCATGTTCACCGAGTTGCCGGTACATGGTTACATTCTCATGTTTCATCTGGAACTGCATCACCACCTGTGGGTGCATGTGGATGACATCAAACCCTATGTGTACCAGCCCGACCTGAAAGACAAACTGATCCTGCCACCGGAACAGACCGACCTCATCGACATTCTGACCGCCGAAATGGATGTGCTCATGGATGACATCGTTGCCGGAAAATCAGGTGGCACCACGGTGCTTTGCGCCGGCCCGCCGGGCGTGGGTAAGACCCTGACCGCCGAAGTCTACTCGGAAATCATCAAGCGTCCTCTGTATCGGGTACATTCGGGTCAGTTGGGCCTGAACGTTGCGGAAATGGAAAAAGCCCTGAAAGACACGCTGACTCGAGCACAGCGCTGGGGTGCGGTGATGCTCATCGATGAAGCTGACGTTTACATCAAGCGTCGTGACGATAACATCGCAGCCAACGCGGTGGTCGGGGTTTTTCTACGCGTTCTGGAATATTTTAACGGCCTGCTGTTCCTGACCACGAATCGTGTCGACGATATCGATGAGGCCATCGTGTCTCGCTGTATAGCGATGATCAAATACCAGACGCCACACAAGGAAGACCGGCGACGCATCTGGAAAGTGATGACCGATCAGTTCGATTTGAATGTCGATCATCCCTTGATCAACGAACTGGTTGAGCTGTTTCCGGAAGCGACGGGCCGGGATATCAAAGGCCTGGCCAAGCTGGTATCGAAGTTTTGTCAGCACAAGAGCATGCCAGCCGATCTGGATGTATTTAAACGGTGTTCCATTTTCCGGGGCATGGAAATTAAGCACGAAGATGATGCGTAGACGGGGAGAACAGCATAATGGTTGATATCACATTCAACGGCATGACCATGGAATATGATTTTGTGGCGATGAAAATGGACCCGGACCTGAAGGCGGAACTGGAACAGAAGCTGGGTGACTGTGGCGAACAGGAATTGCTAGATGCTTATATGGAAGCCCATAAGGAAAAATTCGGCAAGGGCTTCATGCAGTTTGATTAGTTATGTCTGCTATCACTGACAAAATCCATCCCGCCGCCGAGTGGGCCTATGAGCAGAGCTTCAATGCGATTGAAGTGGATTGCACCACCACTGTGGTGCTGAAAATACTCGATGGAAAATGCAAGATGTTACCCGGCGAGAAAGCAGCGATTATGGAAATCTACGAGGTCGTCCGTGGCGGACCCGGTGATATCTTCGATGAGCAGACTCATGCGTTGATCGACCGCTTCAGAAGTGATGAACAGGGTAGCGCACTGGCAGGGCGTATTCACGAACTGCGCGTATACGCTGAACAGCAAATTCCAAAACCTACCATGAAAACCTACAAGGCCATGCTTAGAGACGGCCTGTTTGGATAATCAATTATGATGACCTTCTACATGACGCCGGGTTCCTGTACCACCGGCATACATATCCTGCTCGAAGAAGTGGATGTTCTGTTCCAGGTTGAACTGGTCAACCTGATGAAAGGCGACCACGAAAACAGTGATTTTCTGGCCCTGAATCCCAAGGGCACGATTCCGGTCCTGACCACTGATGATGGTGATGCATTCACCGATTTCACCGCCATCGCCTGGTGGCTGGCCCGAAAATTTCCCAAAGCCGATCTTCTGCCCGAAGATCGGGAAGCGGAAATCAAGGTGCTGGACGTGATGAGCTATACCATCGCGACCATACACATGCAGGGTTTCGCGCGACTGTTTACTACCGACAAGTTTACCCCCGGTATCGACGACTATGAATGGGTGAAGCAGCAGGGCAGGGATATCGTCAACAAAGCCTTCAAGGTGTTGAACAGCATGTTCAGTGAATCGGGCTATGTGCTGGAACGTTTCAGTATCGCGGATGCGGCGGTGTTTTATGTGGAGTTCTGGGCAATGAAGACGAATATTCTGTTGCCGGAAAACTGCATGAAGCATTATCAGTTGATGTTGCAGCGACCGGCGGTGCAACGAGTTATGATCGAGGAAGGGTATGGGAAGGATCTTGCTTGAGTGGGTTTTGTTGGTGGCACTTGAGGTGTTGGTGATGTTTTTGCAGTTGCATGCTCGGGTTGGGAGGTTTTGTCTGGTGCATTGTTTTCGGACTCGGCGGTTGTAGGGCTATTGCTTAATCTTTCCCGTTTTTTCCTCCCCCATTTCGGGGGACGACTCCATGCTTGGATGAGATAGGGTGATGCAGGAGGCCAAAGCCGAGGGGCGGGGAGGGGGTGTTTGAGCAGCTGCACGATTTTTTTGGTGCCAGCTCAAGAGCCTGTGCTAATCCTTTTACATTCTGTTTCGCCTCCTGGCGAGTCACTTTTTCTCTACAGCAAGAAAAAGTAACCAAAAAGTGCCGCCCCAAGCCAGTTTGCCCTTCGGGTGCCCGAGCCTTGTTAACGCGGATTCTGT
>CBDULQ010000257.1:0-4764 GCA_965368115.1 uncultured Gammaproteobacteria bacterium
GGACGATATCCGCCATATCGCAGCCTGTACTCGCGAGCATCTGGATGACGGGGGCTGGTTGTTACTGGAGCACGGTTTCGACCAGGCCGATGCGGTCGCCGCGATTCTCCGGCAATCCGGTTTTCAACAGGTGGGCAGCCATCGCGACCTGGCCGGCCAGATGCGCGCCACGTCGGGCTGCTGGCGGCCACGCAAAACGCCATAAATTGAATCAGTCAATAAGCAGATACTAATAAAAATAAATCCCTTGATCTGCGTCATGAATTAGCCTAGTTTAAGGCACATGAGTGATTCGAAAGACATCGTCAAACGACGCGAAGTCCGCTTCTGCCCCCTGCATCCGGATCCTAATCAGGCCGGCAGTGCACTGCTGTTACTCAGCGATGCGGACGGCATTATCGAGGTGAAGTATGTTGATGAAGTCAGCCTGCATGTGACCTACGATGTTCGCTTCCTCACCCTGCAATCCCTTGAAGATGTACTGACCCGTCTTGGCTACCACCTGGACAATCGTTTGATCTATCGACTCAAGCGCGCCCTTTACACCTATTCCGAAGAAACCCAGCGCGCCAACCTGGGTTGCAATGACACCGATAACACCACCATGGTGTTCGTCAAACGTTATGCTTCAAACTATCACGGCTGCCGCGACAAACGTCCGCAACACTGGCGCCGTTATCTGTAACTCGACGCGTCTCGCGTTCTCTTTACACCCGCAAAACTGTTAACATTCCTGAATGAATGACGAACAGCTATTACGTTACAGCCGCCAGATCCTGTTGCCGCAACTCGGCATCGAAGGCCAGCAGAAATTCAACCAGGCACATGTTCTAATCATCGGCCTGGGCGGACTGGGTTCGCCGGTTGCCATGTATCTCGCTGCCGCCGGTGTCGGCACTCTGACGCTGGTCGATTTCGACAGTGTCGATCTCTCCAATCTGCAACGCCAGATCGTTCATCGCAGCAATAACATCGGCGTGGCAAAAGTAGAGTCCGCCGCGAATACATTGCGCGAACTCAACCCGGAAACACAACTGCATTGCATCAACGAAAAACTGGACGAACCTGCTCTGCAGGATCTGGTCGCAACCGTTGATGTGGTGGTCGACGCCACCGATAACTTCGACATTCGTTTCACCATCAATCGTGCTTGCGTGCATCATCGCAAACCGCTGGTGTCCGGTGCCGCCATTCGCATGGAAGGCCAGGTCTCGGTGTTCGATCTGCGTCAGCCGCAAAGTCCCTGTTATCGCTGCCTGTATGATGAACAGGGCAGTGTCAATGAAACCTGTAGTGAGAATGGTGTCATCGCACCCATGGTCGGTATTATCGGCAGCATCCAGGCACTGGAAACCCTTAAAGTCATCGCGGGTATCGGTGATACCCTGAACGGACGCCTGCTGATTACCGATGGCCTGTACCAGGAATGGCGCAGCATGAAACTGCGCAAAGATCCGAACTGTCCGGTCTGCGGCGTTGTGCATGCCGCCGCGGAATAATTCAGTCTGTATCACACTATTATCGAATCGCATCACTGGCGGGTATTTTTTTAACGCTTTGCGCTTCAACCTGTCCGAATATTGATCCATACTCAGATCAATAATAAATAATGACCAACGTATTCCAGTAGCCCATGTCTACACCCATACTCATCTGCGACGACTCCAGTCTCGCGCGCAAGCAAATGGCGCGTGCGTTGCCTGCGCACTGGGACGCCACCATCAGTTATGCCGCCAACGGCTGTGACGCACTAAACGCGATCAAACAGGGCGAAGCGGAAATTCTGTTCCTCGATCTCAACATGCCGGTTATGGACGGTTACCAGGTGCTGCAGGAAATTCGTGAGCAGGATCTGGGCACCATGGTGATCGTGGTATCCGGTGATGTTCAGCCGGAAGCTTACAAACGGGTTAAAGACCTGGGTGCACTGGAGTTCATCCGCAAACCGGTCAATGCCGGCGACATCGAAGCCATCCTGCGCAAATACGGCATCGATATCGAATCCAGCAAACAGCTTCAATATGACGATATCGAACTGGATGAACTGGACTGCTACAAGGAAGTCATCAACGTCGCCATGGGTCGTGCCGGCGAACTGCTGGCGCGACTGCTGGATGCTTTCGTGGTCCTGCCGATCCCCAACGTTAACATGCTGGAAGCCAGCGAACTGCACATGGCACTGCATCAGATCGAGCAACGCGAATCGGTGACCGCCGTCTGCCAGGGCCTGATCGGTTCCGGAATCGCCGGCGAAGCCCTGTTGATCTTCAATGAATCCAGTTTCACCGATATCGCCGAGTTGATGAAATATCAGGGCCCCATCGATGAAACCGCAGAGCTTGAATTGCTGATGGATATTTCCTGCATATTGATCGGCGCCTGTGTCAACGGCATTGCCGACCAGCTCGACATCACCTTCAGCCAGAGCCATCCCACCATACTGGGCACCCACATACTGGTCTCGGATATACTCAAGCAAAACCGTAAGCGCTGGAACAAGATTCTTGCCATCGAGATTCCTTACAGCATCGAAAACCGCAAGATCAGTTGCGAACTACTGCTGTTGTTCACCGAAGATTCGATCGAAGCACTCAACGAACGCATGTCGTACCTGAGCGAATAAACCATGAATCCCGACGCATCCGACATCAAGGAAATTCACTGGCTGATCGACATGTTGCAGAACATCGACGTCGGCCTGGTGGTTCTGGATCGTAGTTTCAATATCTGCGTCTGGAACAGCTTCATGGAAAACCATAGCGGACGCGCGCCGGGTCAGGTGATCGGCAAAAATGTATTCGAGCTGTGCAAGGGGCTGCCGGAAGAATGGTTCAAGCAGAAACTGAATACCGTATTCCTGCTCAAGAGTCGCACCTTTACCATCTGGGAACAACGCCCTTACCTGTTCAAGTTCAAGGACTATCGCCCCATCACCGGCACGGCTGAGTTCATGTACCAGAACTCATCGCTGATCCCGCTCAGTTCAGCGGATGGCGAGGTGAATCATGTCGGTATCATTATTTATGATGTCACCGATGTCGCCGTCAATCGCAGCCAGTTGCAACAGGCCAACCAGCAACTTGCCCATCTGAGCCAGACAGATCGTCTGACGCAGCTCTACAACCGCGGTCACTGGGAAGAATGTCTGGACAAGGAATTCATACGTATTCAACGTACGCGCGAACCCTGTTCGCTGGTAATTTTCGATATCGATCACTTCAAAAAGGTCAACGACACCTATGGCCACCAGGCCGGAGACGAAGTCATTCGGGTGACGGCACAGAAACTGATCGAAACCCATCGCAACACCGATGTTGCAGGACGTTACGGTGGCGAAGAGTTCGTGGTGATTCTGGTCAACACCAATGCCGACGGTGGCCTGTATTTCACCGAACGTCTGCGGAAAAAAATCGAATCACTCAGTGTGCTGCATGAAGGACAGACCATCGACTACACCGTCAGCCTGGGTATTGCGGAATACTCGCCGGATATCAAAAATTATGCCGAATGGCTGGAGCGCGCGGACCGCGCTCTGTATGAAGCGAAACACAGCGGCCGGAACAGGTCTGTTATTTACAGCGATAAACTGAAATAACAGACCCGGCCTTTTAATGCACCCTGACCCGTTAAACCATCAGGGTGCATTCATGATTACAGGTGATAAGCCAGGTTAACCTGCAGTGAGTCGATATTGTCGCGAATCACGTATTCGCCGCGCAGCTCGGTTTTACTATTCAGCTTGTATGAAACACCGGCACCAAACATCGGGCCATCGTCATCACCCAGATCAAAACCCAGGCGACCCAGCCAGCCGAAGTTACCCTGAATAGCGCCGTCAACCACACCAGTCACCCAGACACCGCCCGAGTTACCGCCGTCAAAACCGTAGTCCATGTAACCGAACTCGATTGATGTGTTCACGCCATCCATCAGATTGACCTTATCCAGGTCATATGCACCAAAAAACTGGAAGCCGATTTCATTGTCGTCACCGGAAGCACCGGGCGGCAGATCGATCGAGTTCTGCGCAATACCCACGCCTACGGAAAAATCATCTTTCTTCAGCAGCGGGCCACTTTCAGCAGCCATGGCCGACATGGCAAACACACTACTCAACAGTGCAACAGGAATTAACTTATTCATAGTTTTCACCTACTTTTTCAAGCTCATTAAATAGAGATTCAGCATCGGCCATAAAGGTATCGAAGGACTCGGCCTTCACCACCCGCAGTGCCGGCGGTTCTAAATCGGCTGGATATTCAGGATTGCGCCTGAACTCTGGCTGGTTGGCATAAATCGCAAAGATAATGACCGCGACCAGCCCCCAGGAAAACAGATTGGCCAGAAACCATTTGCGTTTACGCGACTGGGTAAACGTCTGGTGCATGCTGGCATAAAACAGGAAAACTAACAATATACCGCCTGTGAAATAGCTCAAAGCTTCGCTCAGCAAATCGTTATTGATATTGAAAGCGACGACCGATATAACCGATTCGATCAGAATATCAAGCAGCATATAGACGACGGTAATGAACAGGAAATAATGAAAATACAGGTGTCGCCTGACCACATAAGCAAGCAACGACCAACCCGCCGCCCAGATCAGCACACCAGCCAGTACCGGCAAACTGTCGGCAACCAGTTTTCCGGGCATCACTTTCTCGGTCATATCCTGGAAATGATAAAAACTCAGGGCAACCACCAGCACCAGCATCAACACCAGTCCCATGCTGACGCTTCTGATTACTTCCAGCGCAGACGTAT
>CBDULQ010000258.1:0-4708 GCA_965368115.1 uncultured Gammaproteobacteria bacterium
GTACTTTGTTGCTCGGCGGCGGCCATCCACTTCGACAACTGCTGCGCATCGAAGCCGTGTTTCTTCACCATTTCGGCGATGAACTGCCTGACGTCCTCGCGTTGACTGTAATTCGCCCAGGCGGGAGCGGCAAACATGAAAAAACAGAGAGAAAATAAAAGTGTTCGCATGATCTTGTAATGAATTCTTAGCCCAAACATTTATTTCGACCACAACCTGCGGTGAGAGTTTATCGACATCAGCATGCCGAAACCGGCCATCAGGGTAACCATGGATGTACCCCCGTAGCTAATCAACGGTAATGGTACCCCAACCACCGGCAAAATGCCTGATACCATGCCCACATTTACGAACAAATACACGAAAAACGTCAGGCTGAGACTACCGCCCAGCAAGCGTCCGTAGGTGTCCTGTGCCTGGGCGGCAATCATCAGCCCACGCAGGATGATGAAGGCATACAAACTGATCAACAGAATCCCACCGATCAGCCCGAACTCTTCGGCGAATACGGCAAATATAAAATCGGTGGACTGTTCAGGCAGAAAATCAAGATGCGACTGACTGCCGTTCAACCAGCCGCGACCATACACTCCACCGGAGCCGATAGCGATTTGAGACTGAATGATGTGATAACCGGCACCCAGCGGATCACGCTCCGGATCGAGCAAAGTGAGTACACGATTGCGCTGGTAATCGTGCATGAAATGCCACAGCACCGGCAACATCGCAGCACCACTGATAACCAGCAAGGTGATCAGTTTCCAGCTCAGGCCGGCCAGGAACACAACAAAAAAGCCGGCTGCGAAGATCAGCAGTGCGGTACCCAGATCCGGCTGCTTGGCGATGAGCAGTGTCGGCACCAGAATCAGCACCGCCGCCACCAGCAATGATCGATAGGTCGGTGGCAATGAGCGATCGGAAAAAAACCAGGCGATCATCATCGGCGTCGCCAGCTTCATCATTTCCGACGGCTGAAAACGCACCACACCCAGATCGAGCCAACGTTGCGCGCCCTTACCCACATCACCCACCGCCAGCACGGCAACCAGCAGCACCACACCCACACCAAAGATCCACGGCGACCAGAAGCGCAGACTGGATGGCGGCACCTGAGCCAGAATCATCAGCACCACAAACGCGAGCACCAGCCTCGTCGCCTGACGATTGATCAGCGCCAGCGACTGGTCACCGGCGCTGTACAACACCCCCAGACCGGTCACTGTGAGTAACACGATCGACAACAGCAACAGGGGATCGAGATGCAACATGTTGAGCAGCCGCAGTGAAAAACTGATACCGCGCTGATCGGATCTGAAACTATCGCTAAGCATCCGGCTCCCCCTTGAGCTTGTTTAGCCAGGCATCGATCACCTTGCGCGCGATGGGCGCGGCCACGCCGCTACCGTGACCGCCGTTCTCGGCCACCACGGCCACCGCAATCTGCGGATCATCGGCCGGCGCAAACGCGATGAACAGGGCGTGGTCGCGCAACTTCTTGGCGATCTTGTCTTCATCGTACTCTTCGTCCTGGGCGATGCCGAAAACCTGTGCGGTACCGGTCTTGCCGGCCATGGTGTATTTCAGGTTCTGGCCGATTGCGTAGTGAGCGGTACCGCGAAGGCCATGCACCACCTCGATCATACCTTCGATGGTGTACTGCCAGTTGACCTGGCGATTCAATTTGATTTCACCCTGCGGCTTCGGCTCAATGATGGTCGGCTCACGGTCGGACGGATAACGCACCTTCTTCAACAGGTGCGGTTTCATCACCGTACCGCGGTTGGCCATGATCGATGTCGCCTGCGCCAGCTGAATCGGCGTTGCCAGCATGTAACCCTGACCGATACCGGCGATCAACGTTTCACCGGGAAACCAGATCTTGTTACGGGTGCGCTGTTTCCATTCTCGCGACGGCATCAGACCGGAGCGCTCGCCCACCGTATCCAGTCCGGTTCGATGACCGAAGCCGAATTGCTGCATGAACGCATGCATGCGATCGATGCCCAGACGATAGGCCAGTTCGTAGTAGTACACGTCACAGGACTGGGCCAGCGCCTGCTTCAGGTCCATGTGTCCGTGACCGGTTTTTTTCCAGTCACGGTATTTGCGCTCTTCATTGGGCAGCAGGTAATAACCCTGGCAGAACACATCTTCCTTATGGCCGATCACCTTGCTTTCCAGGCCCGCCAGGCCAACAAAAGGCTTGGTGGTTGAACCGGGCGGGTACTGGCCGGATATGGCCCGATTGAACAGCGGGCGCTCTTCGGAATCGCGCAGCCGCTTGTAATCCTTGACGCTGATACCATGGACGAACAGGTTGGGGTCGTAGGTCGGCATGCTCGCCATGGCCAGAATTTCGCCGGTGGCCGGATGCATGGCGATCACCGCACCGGTGTAATCCTCCATGGCGTCCTCCGCCACCGCCTGCAATTCCGCATCCAGCGACAGCACCAGGTCGTTGCCCGGGATCGGCGGCGTCTTGTCCAGCACGCGCAACATACGCCCCTGCACATTCACCTCGACATTCTGGTAACCCACCTTACCGTGCAGTTCGTCTTCATAATAACGCTCCAGCCCCACCTTACCGATATGACTGGTACCCGAGTAATTGGCCTCGTCGACCCGCTTCAATTCATCTTCATCGATGCGCCCCACATAACCGATGACATGCACGGCGCGCTTGCCGAGGGGATAAAAACGACCGAGCCGGGCGGTAATGTCCATACCCGGGAAACGATGCCGATTCACCGCCAGTCGAGCCACTTCTTCGTCAGACAGCTTGGTGCGCAGGGGCACGCCTTCAAACGGCCGGCTACGGCTGACCGCCTTGCGGAAACGTTCCAGGGTGCTTTCGTCGAGCTCCACCAGCTGGCCGAGGCCCTGCAGGGTGGCATCCATATCCTTGACCTGCTCAGGTGTGATCTCCAGCCGATAGGACGGACGGTTTTCCGCCAGCACCACGCCGTTGCGATCGTAAATCAGTCCCCGATTGGGTGCGATGGCCTCCAGCCGGACACGGTTGTTTTCAGACAGGGTTTTAAAATGGGAATATTCGAAGAACTGCAGATACAGCAGGCGCCCCATCAGCAGGCCGAGTAACAGCAGGCTGAGGGTAGCGGCCACCAGGGCGCGCCGCCGAAACAGCGACGCTTCCTGGTAGTGATCCTTGATAAAGGTCCGACGATGCATCTAAGACCTGATGATTCCCGCGCAGGCGGGCATCCATTCACTCACCGGCTCACGCCGACGTCTGTAATAACACTGACTCGCGATACTCACTCACCCCCCTGCATACGCTTGTAACGCTGGATGCTACTGCAAATTTCTTCGCGCGCTTCCTCGACACCGACCCAGTTTTCCACCTTTACCCATTTACCGGACTCCAGTGCCTTGTACTGCTCAAAGAAATGAGTGATCTGGCCGAGCAACCCGTCGTGCAAATCATGTGGCGACCGAATGTCGTCATACAGCCGGGTTAACTTGTTGTGCGGCACAGCCAGCACCTTGTGATCCTCGCCGGCCTCGTCAATCATTTCCAGCATCCCGACCGGTCGACAGCGAATCACCGAACCGCTGATCAAGGGCACCGGTGTGACCACCAGCACATCAACCGGATCACCATCCTCTGATAATGTGTGCGGCATGAAACCGTAATTACATGGATAAAACATCGCGGTACCCATGAAACGATCCACAGTCAATGTGCCGCTATCTTTATCGACTTCGTATTTAACGGGTGCGCCATGTGCAGGAATTTCAATAACCACATTGATGTCGTCAGGAACATTTTCACCATGTGGAAGGTTATCCAGGTTCATAAACCACCTTCAAAAGCGTATGCGAGGAAGCATTAAAATACAGGGCAGGATTATATCAACATCTGCACACAGAATACTCGACATTATCTCCGCATTGATTACAATCCAGAGACCATTTAACCAGTAGGCGTCTTTTCTTAGGGGGATGTAAATCATGAGAATCGTACTGTTAGGAGCGCCTGGCTCCGGTAAGGGGACACAGGCAAAACAGCTCATCGAAAAATATAATGTGCCGCAGATTTCAACCGGCGACCTGCTGCGTGCAGCAGTCACCGCGCAAACACCGCTGGGCCGCCAGGCCAAAGCGATTATGGATGCCGGCCAACTGGTTCCTAACGACATCGTACTGGGCATGATTCGCGAACGTCTGAACAACCCTGACGCAAAAAATGGTTTTATCCTCGACGGCTTCCCCCGCAATGTCGAGCAGGCTGAAGCACTGGATGATTTGCTCGGTGGCATGAACCAGCCCATCGAAACCGCACTGCTCATCGACGTTGATTTCGACAGCCTGATGCAGCGCCTCACCGGCCGTTTAACCTGTGAAAGCTGTGGCGCGGTCTACAACCGATACACCAATCCGCCGGTACTGGAAGACGAATGCGACAAATGCGGCGGTCGACTGCATCATCGCTCCGACGACAATGAAGACACCATCGGTAAACGCCTCAAGGTCTACGAGACCCAGACCCAGCCGGTGGTTGATTTCTACAAGACGCAGAACAAACTGGTCAGCGTCGAAGGCAAGGGCGATATCAAGGATATTTTTGCCAGCATTCTCAATGCGCTGAAGAATCGTCCGGCCCCCACCCTGGCCCGGCCGACTCCCGCACCGGAGGTGAGCAGCGAAACCCAGCCGAAGCCGGCCGCACCCGCCAAGCCTGCTGCAC
>CBDULQ010000259.1:0-4707 GCA_965368115.1 uncultured Gammaproteobacteria bacterium
GAAGTGCTCGGCGTACCCGGTTTCCGGGCTTCGACATTGCGCAGTAAGTCGGCGCAGTTGCAGCGTTTTATCCAGCGCCTCGATCTGCACGGCCCGGAAGATCTTGCCGATGCCGAGGTGGCGGCGGTGAGTCGGCGTTATTCCGGCTGGATTGGTGAAGCCTGGGGCTGGACCTTTATGCATAGCGATGCACTGAGTCGAACCCGTTTCGAAACGTCGCGTTTTCCCTGGCGTCCGTTACAAAGTCGCGCACCGATTCAGGTGAAGCGCCACCTGGATTATCCGGTCAGTCAATGGGAGGTCGTAGAGCCCCTGTTGCAGGAAGATTTCACGCGTCTGTGCCAACAGCGTGGCTGGCAGCCCGGCGATCGTATCAATCTCATCGAATGGCAGATTACCCTGTTCAATATGAAGCAGATGAGGGTGGCAATCGGCTTTCGTCATCCTTATGCCCTGCATCATGGAGCGCCGCATTTCAAAGCCGCCCTGTACCAGGCCTATTACGCCTACAGCGATATGATGCAGCGTCTGATGCAGAGGGATACGGATCTGGACCTGCCGGAAGAAATGCCGTTTATAAGCTGGCAGTTGAGCATCGGGCCACGTCTGCGCATTCCGCAAAAAGTGCTGGACCTGTTCGCCGATGAATTACCCGACGCCGCGCAGCAGCAGATTCTCGATCTGCAGAACTGCCTGCCGCGGCATATCGAACACTACGCCATTCACCCGGACTTCATGCCCGAGCAACTGTTCGACGAACAACCCATCGGTGTCGCCGGTGAATATGATTTCTCCCTGCAGCAATGGCAGCAGGGTTTGTTACAGCGACCCCTGTTTTATTATCCGCAACCCCTGCCGATAGCCGCTCCTTCGCAACATCGCTTGCGCTTTATCGAACGTACCGCGGATAACTGGTGGCGTAGTGGTGATACACATGATGCGCAACGGGATTATTTTCTGTTACGCAACGAACAGGGTGAGTGGTGCTGGGTGTTTCGCAATCGTCACGGCGAGTGGTACCGTCATGGCCTCTATAGTTGAACGTTACGGTTTTCACGAATGGCTGTGTAAAACCAATTTCAGTTTCCTCATCGGCGCTTCGCATCCGGTGGATGTCGTCGGCCGTGCCGCCGGTCTGGGTTATGCGTCGTTGTGTGTGAATGATTTCGACGGTGTGTATGGGCTGGCCCGTTGTTATCGTGAATTGCAGCGTTTGCAGAAGGAAGGCCTGGGCCGGTCGCTTAAACTCAATTACGCCGCCGAAATTCATCTGCAGGCGGATCATGCGCAACCGGTACTGTTGCAGGATACCCTGGTGCTGGTGGCGAAAAACTGGAACGGCTATAAAAACCTGTGCCGCATATTGAGCTATGCGCACCGCGAAGCTAAATCCGGCGCTTATATCGCCATCGATGAACTGCCTGGCATGGATGTGCAGGACCTGTTCGCGATTCGTCCCATGCGCGGTGTGATGCGTGGCGGCCGGTCGCCGCAACGGCTGGAAGCACTGTTCGAGCATTTCGGTGGACAGTTGTATTTTGCCGTCAGTCGACATTTTCATCCAGCGGAAGACCAGTGGATAAAGCCAACACTGGATCTGGCGCATCATCTGGGCACCGGTTGCCTGTTGAGCCAGGATGCTTTTTTTCATCAGCGCAGCGAAAAACATATGAGTGATTTGCTGCATGCTATTCGTACCAATAAAGTCTTCGACGATTGTAAACAGCACCTGTTTGCCAATGGCGAACGTAGTTTGCACAGTCTTGATGAATTACAGCGTTTTTATGGTGAGTTGCCGATTTATGAGTCGGCTATGGTGCTATCCCATGAGTTGAATGCCCAGTGCAGCTTTGATCTTTCACAGCTGCACTATCATTACCCACAGGAAATGATTCCGGAGCGGCATACCGCTCAGTCCTATCTGGAACAGCTGAGCTGGCAGGGGGCACGACAGCGCTTCGGTGAACAATTACCGGAAAAAATCATTCACACCCTGAACAATGAACTTGAGCTGATCAGGCAGCTCGATTTCGCCGATTATTTTCTCACGGTCTGGGACATCGTGCGCTGGGCGCGGGCGCAGGATATCCTGTGCCAGGGTCGCGGCTCGGCGGCCAATTCTGCCGTGTGTTATGTGCTGGGTATTACCTCGGTGGACCCGACCGTGTTCGATCTGCTGTTCGAACGTTTCATCAGTATGGAGCGCGGTGACCCGCCGGATATCGATGTGGACTTCGAACATGAACGCCGCGAAGAAGTGGTGCAATATATCTACCGACGTTTCGGTCGTGACCGGGCCGCCATGGTGGCCAATGTGATTACCTTTCGTAACAAAGGCGCGCTGCGTGCAGTAGGCAAGGCGCTGGGTATCGAGGAGTCGGTCATCGGCCAGATGTCCGGCCTGTGTCGCAGTCGTTTCTTTCGCAGTAAAAGCCTGGATATGCTGGTCAATGAACTGCGCAGCGAGCACGGCCAGGCGCGCATTCCCTGGAACCTGTGGATCGAGTTGACGGAAAAACTGCAGGGTTTTCCCCGTCACCTGGGGTTGCATTCCGGTGGCTTTATGTTGTCGGATCGCGTGCTGGATTATCTATTACCGCGGGAGCCGGCCACCATGCCGGGGCGTACGGTGATTCAATGGAGTAAGGACGATATCGAAGCGCTGGGCTTCTTCAAGATCGATGTGTTGAGCCTGGGTATGCTTACCGCACTACGCAAATGTTTTCACGCGATTCGCGATTATTATGGTCACCTGCTTGAACTGCACAGCATTCCAGCCGATGACGGTCCCACTTACCGAATGATCCAGCGAGCCGATACCGTCGGCACTTTTCAGATCGAATCCCGCGCCCAGATGTCCATGTTGCCGCGTTTATTGCCGCACTGTTTTTATGACCTGGTGATCGAGGTGGCGATCATCCGTCCCGGTCCGATCCAGGGCAAGGTGATTCATCCTTATCTGCAAAGACGTCATGGCTTACAGGCGATTACCTTTCCCGACGAGCGCCTGAAACCGATTCTTGAACGGACCCTGGGCGTGACGATATTCCAGGAGCAGGCCATGCGCATCGCCATCGAAGTCGGCGACTTCACGCCTGGTGAAGCGAATGATCTGCGTCGCAACATTGGTGCATGGAATGTGCGCGAGTTTACCCGAGATATCAATCCCATCCTGGATAAACTGAAACGGGGTATGGAACGTAACGGAATCGAGCAAGCGTTCATCGATCAGTTGCTGGGACAGATGAGTGGTTTTTCCGAATACGGTTTTCCCGAGTCCCATGCGGTGTCTTTTGCCCTGTTGGCCTATGCTTCCAGTTATCTGAAATGCCATTATCCGGCACCGTTCTATACCGCCTTACTGAATTCACAGCCGATGGGCTTTTACTCGCCTCATGCTCTTCTGCAGTCGGCACAACGGGATGATATCAGGGTGTTGCCGGTATGTATCAATCATTCAGACTGGGACTGCATGCTGGAGCGGACCAGTGATGATAGCGAATATGCCATAAGGCTGGGTTTGCGCCTGGTACGTGGTCTGTCGGAAACCGGTGCCAGAACGCTGATTAAAACACGCGCCGATACGGGCCGCTGGCAGAGCTTCGAACAGTTCATCGAAAGCTGCGCGATTTATCGCGATGACTTTACCGCCCTGGCTGCAGCAAGAGCCTTCGACAGCTTCGGCATCGAACGCGCCGAAGCCATCTGGCGAGCCGAAGCCGTGCCCTATCGCGTAGCGGTCGAAGTCGAAGAATCAAGGGTGCACTGGAAAAAGGAATCCGCCATGCAGACGATTCAGCGCGATTTTCAGGCTTTCAACACTAGCCTCGGCGACCACCCGGTGCAGGTTATTCTCAGGGAACAATGGCAGTACCCGGTCAGCACCAATCGTCTAACCAAAGCAGAACAGCTGGAGTATCTGGCCGATGGTCGCGACGTATTCGTGTTCGGTATGGTGCTGGTCAAACAGTCACCAGGTTCGGCAAAGGGTATGGTATTTCTCACCCTGGAAGATGAAAGCGGTTTTATCAACCTGGTGTTTACACCGGATGTGTATGAGCGATTTTATCGGCTGGTCGAGCGACAGTCGTTTTTGTGTGTTGTGGGGCGGGTGCAGAAGGCTAATAACTATCATTCGATTCTGGTTAAACGGGTGTTCGAGCAGCGGGTGGTTTCTACGGTTGTCGAGATCCGGCAGCCGATGTCGCGGGAGACGGATAAGGTTTCGTCTCGTCGTAAGGCTGGTGGTGAGGTTGGGGAGTTGGTTAAGCCGAGGATATATCGGTGAGGGGGGTATTAATCGGCGCTTAGGTTATATAAGTGCCAGCTTCAAGAACTAGTGCTAAATGTTGTACATGGGGTTTCGCCCGTTGGCGACTTACTTTTTTCTGCTCGGCTCTAGCCTCCTGCTTCGCCCTACCTCCTGCATCCATGCAGTCGAGCGAAAAAAATAAGCAAAAACGCCGCTCCCTTTAGCGCTTGCCCTTCGGGTGCCCTCCCATTGTTAACACAGATTCTGCCATGGAAGTGCCAACCAGTTGTTTCATCATGTTCGCTACCGGGTCGTTCAGATGCGCATCCCTCAGCAACTGCTCCTCGGCTTTGTCTCCTGAGTCGCTCTACCGCCTATATCCCTATAGGCGTGCGTTGCTCTACCTCCTGCATCCATGCAGTCGTGCTTATCAGAACTCAATTTGCCATCCCTGG
>CBDULQ010000260.1:0-4693 GCA_965368115.1 uncultured Gammaproteobacteria bacterium
GTGGGACCCATGTGCCCAGCACTGGCAAACTCAAGGCCTTCAAACGGACCAAGCTCGCCGGCGCCTACTGGCGCGGTGACTCGAATAACAAGATGCTGCAGCGCATCTACGGCACCGCCTGGCCGGACAAGAAACAGCTCAAATCCTACCTGCATCGCATTGCCGAGGCGGAAAAGCGTGATCATCGCAAGATCGGCAAGGCGCTGAACCTGTTCCATACCCAGGAAGAGGCGCCGGGCATGGTGTTCTGGCACGAGCATGGCTGGGATATCTACCTGACGGTGCAGAATTACATCCGCAATCGCCTGCGTGAGCACGATTACCAGGAAATCCATACGCCCCAGGTGGTGGATCGCAGCCTGTGGGAGCGCTCCGGACACTGGGATAAATTTAGCGACATGATGTTCACCACGCATTCCGAAAACCGGGACTATGCAGTGAAGCCGATGAACTGTCCCTGTCACATCCAGGTGTTCAACCAGGGCCTGAAATCATACCGCGACCTGCCGCTGAAGCTGGCCGAGTTCGGCTCCTGCCATCGCAACGAACCGTCCGGCACTTTGCATGGCCTGATGCGGGTGCGCAATTTCGTGCAGGATGATGCCCATATCTTCTGTACCGAGGAACAGATCCAGGACGAGGTATCCAAATTCATCGATCTGACCTTCGATGTGTACAAGGATTTTGGCTTTGAAAACATTGAGATAGCGCTGTCGACACGCCCGGAACAGCGAGTGGGTTCGGATGAAGTCTGGGATCAGGCGGAAAAGGCGCTGGAAGACTCGTTGAAAGCCAAGGGCCTGGAATACAAACTCCAGCCTGGTGAGGGCGCATTCTATGGTCCGAAAATCGAATTTACCCTGAAAGACTGCCTGGAGCGTGGCTGGCAGTGCGGCACCATGCAGGTGGATTTTTCCATGCCGGGCCGGCTGGATGCCCAGTATGTGGCGGAAGACGGCAGCCGCAAGGTGCCGGTGATGCTGCATCGGGCCATCCTGGGCTCTCTGGAGCGTTTTATCGGCATCCTGATCGAGCATCACGAGGGCAAATTCCCACTCTGGCTGTCCCCTTTGCACGCCGTGGTTTTGAATATTACGGACAATCAGGCGGAATTCGCCAAAAATGTCGAAAAAACCCTCGTTTCTCAAGGCTTTAAAGTCAAACTGGACTTGAGAAATGAGAAAATCGGATTTAAAATTCGCGAGCATACCCTACAGCGTGTTCCCTATATGCTGGTGATTGGTGACCGGGAACAGGAAAATCAAAGTGTAGCCGTGCGTTCACGGGATGGAAAAGACCTGGGCTCGATGTCAGTTGATGATTTCGCGGCCAGGTTAGGCAATGCCATCCAGAACCGCGGTTTCGCTATTTTGGAGGAATAGAATATCGCTGCTGAAAAGAAAGTTCGTACGAACGAGATGATTACCCATCCTGAAGTTCGTGTGATTGGTGCTGATGGCGAACAGGTTGGCGTGCTGAAGACTGAACAGGCACTTGAAATGGCCCAGGAGGCCGGGCTCGACCTCGTTGAAGTATCTCCGAATGCAGATCCTCCAGTTTGCCGTGTCATGGACTACGGCAAATACAAGTTTGAAGCGAACAAGAAGCAACAGGCGGCCAAGAAGAAACAGAAGCAGATTCAGGTCAAGGAAATCAAATTCCGACCGCGCACCGAAGAAGGTGATTACAACACCAAGGTACGCAAGCTGCGTGAGTTTCTCGAGAAAGGCGATAAGGCAAAGGTAACCCTGCGCTACCGTGGCCGCGAGTTTGCCCATCAGGAACTGGGCCTGGAATTGCTGAAGCGGGTTGCCGCCGATCTGGAAGAGATCAGCACCGTGGAGCAAATGCCCAAGATGGAAGGTCGACAGATGGTGATGATGCTGTCACCGAAGAAGACCAAGTAAAGAATTGCAGTGAATCTGCAGGTGGTTTGCCAGGGTCCACCCTAAATAAATCCGGAAATAATCACCCTAGATGTCTGCCCTCGAGGTTGGACCTGGGTCTGTTAAAGCATTATTTTGGAGCAATACAATGCCTAAGATGAAAACTAACCGCGGCGCTGCCAAGCGGTTCCGTCGTACTGGGTCAGGCGGTTTTAAACGTGCCCAGTCTTTCCGTCGTCACATTCTGACCAAGAAATCGAGCAAGCGTAAGCGTCATCTGCGTGAGCCTTCTCAGGTCGCCGAGTGCGATGTCCGTATGGTCAACCGTATGCTTCCATACCTGTAAGGAGAGACTGAGATGGCAAGAGTTAAACGTGGTGTTCAGGCGCGAGCCAAGCACAAGAAAGTACTGGCCAAGGCCAAAGGTTATTACGGCGCACGTAGCCGTGTATACCGTGTCGCCCATCAGGCGGTTATCAAAGCTGGTCAATACGCGTTCCGCGATCGTCGCGCCAAGAAGCGTGAATTCCGCAAGCTGTGGATTGCACGTATCAACGCAGCCGCTCGTGAATTCGACATGTCTTACAGCCGATTTATCAACGGTCTCATGAAAGCCGAGATCGAAGTTGATCGTAAAGTGCTGGCGGATATTGCTGTTCATGACAAAGCCGCATTTGGTCAACTGGTTGAAGCTGCCAAAGCCGGCCTTGCTAAAGCTGCATAACATCTTCGATTCATAAAACGCACGAATCGACTTGATATGCTAAGGGGAAAGGCCTTGTCTTTCCCCTTTTTTATTGCCGGTGTACTGGAATGCATCGATGCTCAACAGAGGTTGAGTCACACTTTAATTAAAAACATGGTAATCATCAGTGTCTGACTTAGAACAGGTTTTGAATCAGGCTCAGCAGGCCATAGCTGATGCCGCTGATCTACAGCAACTGGATCAGGTGCGCGTACAGTACCTGGGCAAAAAGGGTGAATTTACCGCGCAACTGAAAGCGCTGGGACAACTGCCGCCGGAACAACGCAAGCAGGCGGGACAGGAAATCAATGACGCCAAGCGCAGTTTTCAGCAGGCGCTGGACGAACGTAAAGCGGCGCTGGAAGCGGCCAAACTCGATGCACAGTTGAAGGAACAGACCGTTGATGTGACCTTGCCCGGTCGCGGTCAACACAGCGGTGGTCTGCATCCGGTGACGCGCACCATGCAACGCATCGAGGCCCTGTTTGCCGGTCTCGGTTTCGATGTCGCCGAAGGCCCCGAGATCGAAGACGATTACCATAATTTCGAAGCGCTCAATATTCCCGCGCATCATCCGGCGCGGGCCATGCACGATACGTTTTATTTCGATGCGCAAACCCTCCTGCGCACACATACTTCGCCGGTACAGGTGCGTGAAATGGAAACCACCCAGCCGCCGTTACGTCTGATTGCGCCAGGTCGCGTGTATCGTTGCGATTCCGATTTAACCCATACGCCGATGTTTCACCAGGTGGAAGGGCTGATGGTGGATACGGATGTCAGCTTTTCCGATCTGATGGGGACGCTGACTGAGTTCCTGCGTCTGTTCTTTGAAAATGATGAATTGCAGACACGTTTTCGTCCCTCTTATTTTCCGTTCACCGAACCTTCCTCGGAAGTGGATATTCAGTGTGTGATGTGCGGCGGCGATGGTTGTCGTGTATGCAGTCACACTGGCTGGCTGGAGGTGCTGGGTTGCGGCATGGTGCATCCGGAAGTGTTCCGCCATGTGGGTATAGATAACGAAAAGTACACCGGTTATGCCTTCGGCATGGGCGTGGAACGTCTGGCCATGCTGCGTTACGGCGTCAACGACCTGCGTCTGTTCTTCGAAAACGATCTGCGTTTTCTCAAACAATTTGCCTGAGGATAAGCCCGATGAAATTCAGTGAAGCATGGTTACGTGAATGGGTGAACCCGGCTATCGGTACCCAGGCACTGGCGGATCAACTGACCATGGCCGGTCTGGAGGTGGATTCAGTGGAACCTGCCGGCGGCACCTTCAGTGGCGTCGTCGTTGCCGAAGTCAAAGCCGTGGAAAAACACCCGGACGCGGACAAACTCAATGTCTGCCAGGTGGACAACGGCCAGGGTGATACTCTGCAAATCGTCTGCGGCGCCGCCAATGTGCGCCCCGGTCTGCGCGTGCCACTGGCAACCATCGGTGCTGTCCTGCCCGGCGATTTCAAGATCAGGAAATCCAAACTGCGTGGTGTCGAATCGTTCGGCATGCTGTGTTCCGAAAAGGAACTGGGTCTGGCCGACCAGGCCGAGGGCCTGATGGAGCTGGCTGACGACGCACCGGTCGGCACGGATATCCGTGACTATCTGCAACTCGAAGATCAGTGTATCGAAGTCGACCTGACGCCGAATCGCTCCGACTGTCTGGGTATGGCGGGTATTGCCCGTGAACTGGGTACGTTGAATCAGTGCGACGTGACACCGGTGGCGATCGATGCGGTCGCGCCGGTGATCGATGATGTGTTCAAGGTCGAGGTGCAGGCCGGCCAGGCCTGCCCGCGTTATCTCGGTCGGGTTATTCGTGATGTGAATGTTGCTGCGCAAACGCCCCTGTGGATGGTGGAGCGCCTGCGTCGCTCCGGAATTCGCAGCCTGGGTCCCGCGGTGGACGTCACCAACTATGTGATGCTGGAACTGGGTCAGCCCATGCATGCCTTCGATCTCGATACGCTGAACGGCGGTATTCAGGTACGCATGGCGAAGGCCGGAGAAAAAATCACCCTGCTGGACGGCAAGGAAATTGCTGCCACCGACGACACCC
>CBDULQ010000261.1:0-4681 GCA_965368115.1 uncultured Gammaproteobacteria bacterium
GTAAGGTTCCAGTTACGCATGTACTGGTACGACTTGGGCAGATGGTAGTGATAAACACAGTTGTTTTTCTCGTACATCTCCCACTGGTTCGGGTTCGGCTCGCCTTTCATGAACTTCTCGCCACCCTTGCCGCGCCAGCCGGCCAGGAAGCCGATGCCGGAACCGGGTTCGGTTTCGAAGTTGGTAATGAACTCGGGGTAGTCGCGGTACTTGCGCTCACCCTTTTCATCGACGAATACCGGCAGTTTCAGGCGTGAACCCAGTTCGATGAGCACTTCCTGGAACGGTTTGCATTCACCCTTCGGCGGTACCACCGGGATACGCACTGAATCCACCGGACCATCGTATTCGGAGATCGGGCGGTCCAGCATGGACATGACATCGTGACGTTCCAGATAGGTGGTATCCGGCAACACCAGGTCAGCGTAGGCCACCATCTCGGAGTGGAATGCGTCGGCAACGATGAGGAACGGAATCTTGAATTCACCGTCCTCGTTCTTGTCGTTGAGCATCTTGCGCACTTCGGAGGTATTCATGGACGAGTTCCAGGCCATGTTGGCCATGAAAATCATCAGCGTGTCGATGGGGTACGGGTCGCCGCGCCAGGCATTGGTGATGGCGTTATGCATCATGCCGTGGGCGGACAGCGGGAACTCCCATGAGAAGGCTTTATCGATACGTACCGGCTCGCCTTTCTCATCAACGAATAAGTCGTCCGGATCCGCCGGCCAGCCCAGCGGCATACCACCCAACGGCGTGTTGGGCTTAACACCTTCCGGACCTTTCGGCGTCTTCGGACAGGGGGGAATCGGACGCGGGAACGGCGCCTTGTGGCGGAAACCGCCCGGACGATCGATGGTGCCCAGGATAGACATCAGGATCGACAACGCACGAATGGTCTGGAAACCATTGGAGTGTGCCGCCAGGCCGCGCATGGAATGGAAAGCCACCGGGTTACCGGTGACGCTCTGGTGTTCACGGCCCCAGGTGTCGGTCCAGGCGATGGGCAGCTCGATCTTTTCATCACGCGCGGTAATACCCATTTCATAGGCCAGACGGCGAATGGTTTCGGCCGGGATACCGGTGACTTCGGCCGCCCATTCCGGTGTGTATTCTTCAACCGATTCTTTCAGCAGCTGGAACGAAGGCTTCACCGGGGTGCCATCATCCAGTTTGAAGTCACCCAGCAGGTAAGGATCGGCGCCGTCGGTGTGAGTCCGCACCGCTTTGTCCGTATGGCGGTCCCACCACAGCTGGTTCTGGTGGTCGAAACAGCCTTCTTCCGGATTATCCACGTCCATACGGACGAACATGCCGAAGTCATCGGCGTTTTCATCCAGGTTCACCAGCTGGCCCGCATTCGAGTAATCCTGCAGGAATTCGCGATCGTAAAGACCGGTCTTGATCAGTTCGTGAATCAGCGCCAGCAGCAGGGCACCGTCGGTACCCGGTTTGATGGGGACCCACTCGTCGGCAATGGCAGAGTAGCCGGTGCGCACCGGGTTGACGGAGATGAAACGTCCACCGTTACGCTTGAATTCAGAAATCTGCATCTTGAGGGGGTTGGAGTGATGGTCTTCGGCAGTACCGATCATCACAAAAAGCTTGGCGCGCTCCAGGTCCGGACCACCGAATTCCCAGAATGAACCACCAATGGTGTATATCATACCGGTGGCCATGTTCACCGAGCAGAAACCACCGTGGGCCGCGTAGTTGGGCGTACCGTAGTTCTTGGCGAACAGGCCGGTCAGTGCCTGCATCTGGTCACGACCAGTGAACAAAGCGAATTTCTTCGGGTCTGTAGCACGTAGGTGACCAAGACGCTCTTCCATGACCTCGAAGGCCTTGTCCCAGGAGATTTCCTCGAACTGGGCATCGCCACGGTCGGTACCGGGCTTACGCATCAGCGGTTTGGTCAGACGCGCCGGAGAATACTGTTTCATGATGCCGGATGCGCCCTTGGCACAGATCACACCTTTATTAAGGGGATGCTCCGGGTTACCCTGGATGTAACGCACTTCACCATCGCGAAGGGTTACGCGGATACCGCAGCGGCACGCACACATATAACAGGTGGTGTTCTTGGTCTCGATACGACCAGCCGGCTGCTCGATCGGATTGTGGAGTACTTTGCTTGTCATACTAACTCTGCCTTTTTAGGTGACGGGCGATTATAGGAAAGCGGTACAACGGTGACTAATCATGATTCTTAAGAGAATCATAAATTTCTTATATACTTCTTTATTGCGAGAGATCAAAAGAGGCAAATGGGATATGGGGTATAGCACATTTGGGATATAGCTGACCAGCCCATATAACCCATTGTAAGTAATGAATTTTCAGATCGACACCCGGTCTTTACTTTGAGCCTCGTTACTATATATTAGCAAACCCTGATTAATGGCCGCGCCATTAAAAAATTTAATCTCTGGGCAGCCAATGGCTTCCCTATAATAGACATCATGACACAACTCATCGACCAGTTTGGACGCAGTATCGATTACGTGAGGGTCTCGGTTACCGACCGCTGCGACCTGCGTTGCGGCTATTGTATGCCCAAACAGTTCCACGATTTCCATGAGCCGGAAGAATGGCTCAGCTTCGAGGAAATCGAGCGCGTGGTCGCCGCCTTTACCCGTCTGGGTACACGCCGTATCCGGCTCACCGGCGGCGAACCCCTGGTACGCAAGAACCTGCCCGAGCTGGCCACCCGGCTATCCGCCCTGCCCGGCCTCGAAGATCTGTCGCTGAGCACCAACGCCACGCGTATGAGCAAGTTCGCCCAGCCGCTGTTCGATGCCGGTATCCGCCGCATCAACGTCAGTCTGGACAGCCTGCATGCGGATACCTTCAAGCAACTCACCGGCGGCAAACTGGAAAAAGTACTGGACGGCCTGATGGCCGCCAAGCAGGCCGGCTTCGGCCCGATCAAGGTTAACATGGTGCTGATGAAAGACGTCAACGACCACGAAGTCGAAGACATGGTCGAGTTCTGCGCCGAACACGATTTCACCCTGCGTTTCATCGAAACCATGCCGGTGGGCGATATGGGCCGAGCGGCCACTTCGCAGTACGTCAACCTGCAGGATATCAAGCAGCGCCTGCAGCAACGCTTCGACCTGGTCCCCGGCATGATGCCCGGCGGCGGTCCGGCGCGTTACATGAAAGTGGCCGACAGCGACATCACCATCGGTTTTATTACTCCGATGTCGCAGCACTTCTGCGAAACCTGCAACCGGGTACGCCTGTCGGTGGATGGCACCATCTACACCTGCCTGGGCCAGGAACATAATTTCGAACTGCGCCCGCTGCTGCGCGCCGGTATCAGCGACAGTGAACTCGAACAGGCCATTCGCCAGGCCATCGACATGAAACCGGAACGCCACGAGTTCAACGAAAAGCCGGAAAAAGTACTGCGCTTCATGTCTTACACCGGCGGCTAACCCGACCGGCTGATCAAAACGCGTGACGCGCGCCGAAACTGATGTGATAGTCCTCGTCGTTGATCGCGTATCCCACATCCACTCTCAAATCGAGTTTTACAAAACGCGGAATTTTCCAGCGAATACCAAAACCGACACCGGTTTTTAGATTTTCGTGGCGAATTTCCCGGAACGAATCGTAAACACTGCCCACATCCATGAACACGACATAACGTAAAGGTTTGTGAAATTCCGTCGGTGTCAGGTATTCCATGTTCACCAGTATGAGCGTATTACCTTCATAACGGTTGTTGTCGAAACCACGCAGGTCCGCACTACTGCCCAGCGAGAAGGCGGCATCGCCGAGAATATCGGCGGTGGCATGACCGAACAGGGTCTGCACATTGAGGTTGTCGCCGGGACGGGATTTGAAACGATAGTAGCTGCGATAGTAGAGAAGATGACGGACATATTCGGTATTGCTGCCAAAACGATCGTCGGACACTTCCAGATCATAGCCGAACGCCTTGCCACCCCGGTTGTAGGCATATTCATGCACCAGGCTGTATCCATAATCGAATCGCAGCACCACCGCATCCAGCGTTTCACTGGTCAGGCTGCCACTGATCACTCGATTTTCGCGCTGCCTGAGTTCGCCGCCGAATCCGATGAACCAGCCCTGAGTCCGTCCCGCGGCATTCAACCAGCGCGTGACATCCATGCCCAGCCGACTGTCACGGCGATCGATGACGGCATCGATCTCATTTTCATCCACGGTATTGGTCTTGTCCGCCAGCAATCCCAGCGAGTAGGCCGACCCATTAAGGTTAGGATATTCATAACTGAATCGTTGCCGGGTTTCCTGCACCCCCTGTTTACTGCCCCGATCTTCGAACAGCAGACGCATACTATGATTCAGGCCGGCAATATTGTCCCAGTGCAGCTGCAAACCTAAATGCAGTTCATCGTCATCGATGCGCACCCGCGGTAACACGAACAGGTAGAATTTTTCTTCCAGCAAGATCACCAGATCCACCGCATGCGGCTCGGCATCGGATTCCAGGTAATCTTCCGCCAGGTAGTAGCTCACGTCGCTGAACAGCCCCAGGTCCATGATCGCCTGCACCGAGCGCTCCACCTTTTTGATATCCAGCTCGTCACCTTCGGTAATGAACATCTGCTGTCTCAGCAGCGATTCCTGAGTCACTTCATTACCTTCGAAACTGATCGTGCGCACATAATCAGGAGCGGCCTGTAAG
>CBDULQ010000262.1:0-4633 GCA_965368115.1 uncultured Gammaproteobacteria bacterium
TTTGTGCACAGTTATTACATGGATCCCGCGCAGTCGGATGTGGTGCTGGCGACCACGGAATACGGTATCGAATTCGTTTCTGCAATCGGTGCCGGTAATGTATTTGCGGTGCAGTTTCACCCGGAAAAAAGTGCGCGCGACGGATTGCAGTTGTTGAAAAATTTCGCCCACTGGGACGGCAATATCTAGAACCAATCTCACAGAGAGTTAATACAGGGTACCGTTATGCTTTTAATACCTGCCATTGATTTGAAAGACGGCAAATGTGTGCGTTTACGTCAGGGCAAGATGGATGAAGACACTGTGTTTTCCGATGATCCGGTGGCCATGGCCGGACGCTGGGTTGAAGCCGGTGGACGTCGACTGCACCTGGTCGACCTGAATGGTGCTTTCGCCGGTGAACCGGTGAATGCCGATGTTATTCACGCCATCGCCGAAGCTTATCCCGATATACCGATTCAGGTGGGTGGTGGTATCCGCAATGAAGAAACCATCGAAACTTATCTCGATGCGGGTGTCAGCTTTGTGATCATCGGTACCAAGGCGGTCAGTGATCCGCATTTCATTAGTGAAATTTGCGCCGGATTTCCCGGCCATGTCATCGTTGGCCTTGATGCCAAAGACGGTAAAGTCGCCACCGATGGCTGGTCGAAAGCGACCAAGCATGATGTCATCGACATGGCACAGCGTTTTGAAGAAGACGGCGTGGAAGCGATTGTGTATACCGACATCAGTCGCGACGGCATGATGCAGGGTGTGAACATCGAAGCCACGGTCGAGCTGGCGCGCAATATTCATATTCCGGTGATCGCTTCCGGCGGTATCACCAATATGGACGATGTCAAAGCGCTGAAAGCTGTCGAGGACGAGGGCATCATGGGTGCCATCACCGGGCGTGCCATCTACGAAGGTACGCTGGATCTCAAGCAAGCCCAGGCTTGGGTGGATGAAAATTAATATTGCCACGGATCGCAGTAGCGGTCGTTAAAGAGTAATTCCATGTCCCTCGCTAAACGCATTATTCCCTGTCTCGATGTCGATAACGGCCGCGTCGTCAAAGGCGTTAAATTCGTCGATATTCGCGATGCCGGTGATCCGGTGGAAGTGGCGCGCCGTTACGACGACGAAGGCGCCGACGAAATCACCTTCCTGGATATTACTGCCAGTTCCGACGACCGCGAGACCATTGTCCATGTGGTCGAGCATGTGGCGGAGCAGGTGTTTATTCCGCTCACCGTGGGTGGCGGCATTCGTACCCTGGATGATGTACGGCGTATGCTGAATGCCGGTGCCGACAAGGTGGCGATTAACACCGCTGCGGTGTTCAATCCCGAGTTCGTCAAACAGGCCAGTGAGCGGGTGGGATCGCAATGTATCGTGGTGGCGATCGATGCCAAGCAGGTGAGCGGCGAAGGCGAGCCGTTGCGCTGGGAAATCTTTACCCACGGCGGTCGCAAGCCCACCGGGCTGGATGCGGTCGAGTGGGCGTGCAAAATGGCGGAGTTCGGAGCCGGCGAGATTCTGCTCACCAGCATGGATCGGGACGGTACCAAAATCGGTTTCGATCTGGCGCTGACCCGGGCCATTAGCGAAGCGGTGCCCATTCCGGTGATTGCGTCCGGCGGTGTCGGTAACCTGGATCACCTGGCGGACGGCGTCATCGAAGGCAAGGCCGATGCGGTACTGGCCGCCAGTATCTTTCATTTCGGTGAATATTCCGTTCACCAGGCCAAAGCCCACATGGCTGCGCGTGGTATCGAGGTCAGGTTGTAGCCATTTCAGTGTTACACTATATCTTATGAACGAAGCCTGGTTAGATGAAATCAAGTGGACCGAGGACGGTCTGGTGCCGGTGATCGCCCAGGATGCGACCAGCGGGCGGGTGTTGATGTTCGCCTGGATGAACCGGGAATCGTTGAAAATGACGGCACAACAGGGCGAAGCCGTCTATTATTCCCGTTCCCGGGGCCGACTCTGGCACAAGGGCGAGGAATCCGGCCACGTGCAGAAGGTCAAACAGATGCGACTGGATTGTGACGGCGACGTGATTTTGCTGGATATCGAACAGGTGGGTGGGATAGCATGCCACACCGGCCGGCAGAGCTGTTTTTACAAAGAATTTAAGGATGGGGCCTGGCAGGCGGTTGATCCGGTGCTCAAGGACCCCAATGATATCTACAACAAGGCAGGCGACCAATGAGCGATGTGCTGATGCGACTGGCCGAGGTGCTGGAACAGCGCAAGCAGGAGGATGCGGATAGCTCCTATGTGGCCAAGCTGTATAACAAGGGTCTGGACGCCATTCTGAAAAAGATTGGTGAGGAAGCCACCGAAACCGTGATGGCTGCCAAGGACGGGGATAAACAGAAAATAGTCTACGAAACCGCCGATCTGTGGTTCCACAGTATGGTGTTGCTGGCTCAACAGGGGCTGACACCAGCCGATGTGCTGCAGGAGCTGGATCGTCGTTTCGGTCTTTCCGGGCTGGAAGAGAAAGCCGCCCGCAAAGAGTGACGACGTTTGCAAAGGATCAGTTTAAAACCGGTATTTCGTCACCAGGCGAAATGTTGAATCACTGAATAGAAACCTGGGTTTCATCAGTGGCGTAATCGATTAGTAAGTGTGTAACGCGGTTACACGAGTTGAGGAGAATCTCATGGGTATTAGTATCTGGCAGTTGGTTATTGTTCTGGGTATTGTCATTCTGTTGTTCGGAACAAAGAAACTGCGCAATGTCGGCGGTGATCTGGGTAACGCCATCAACAGCTTCAAGAAAGCGGTGAAGGACGGTGAGAAAGACACCGACAAAAACCTGGAAAACAAGCCCGAAGGCCCGGAAGGCAATGTGATCGACGCGGAAGTGACGTCTAAAGAAAAAGACAAAAGCTGATCCGCTTTTTTAGACTTCATCAAGCTGAATCATGTTTGATATCGGTTTCTGGGAAATTACCCTCATACTGATCCTGGCGCTCGTGGTGCTGGGCCCGGAACGTTTGCCGGGTGCCGCACGCACGGTCGGTCAATGGGTGGGTAAGGCGCGTCGTTATATCGAAGGCGTGAAGTCCGAGGTCGAACGCGAGTTCGACACCGGCGAACTGAAGCGTATGCTGCACAACCAGGAGGTGCAGATTCGCGAGTTGCAGAGCAAACTCAATGAAGGCCAGGATTACATCGATCAGGACTATCACAATATGTTCGAAGACAAGGATGATCCCGGTACCGACAAACCCGCATCAAAATATGACATCATCGAAGAAGACGATGATGAATTCGCCAGCCTCGAAGATTCCCCTAAAAAGAAACCGCTCGAACAGACTGCGGCTGACGAAGCCGACAAAACTTCTGTAACTACAGAGAGCAACAGCGAATCCACGTCGGACAATAAGCAATGAGTGAGTCGCTGGGGGAAAACCAGGAACAGGGGTTCATCGATCACCTGATCGAATTGCGTGATCGGCTGTTGCGCATGGTCGTTGCTATCCTCATCGTATTCCTGTGTCTGTTCGCTTTTTCGGAAGAAATCTTCTCCTATTTCGCCAAACCTCTACTGAGTTTAATGCCGGAAGGCACATCGATGATTGCGACCGGAGTTACTTCGCCGTTCCTGGTGCCGTTCAAACTGGTGTTGATGTTGTCGGTGCTGTTGTCATTGCCCTATACCCTGTATCAGTTGTGGGCCTTCGTGGCGCCGGGGCTATACAAACATGAGAAACGACTGGTCGGGCCGTTGGTGTTCTCCAGTGTGATGCTGTTCTATATGGGTATCGCCTTCGCTTATTTCGTCGTGTTCCCGTTATTGTTCGGCTTCTTCATCGCCATTGCACCGGAAGGTGTATCGGTGATGACTGACATCGGCGCCTACCTGGATTTTATTCTGGCGATTTTCTTTGCTTTCGGTATTGCCTTCGAGATGCCTGTGGCCACTTTTCTGCTGGTGCAGGCCGGTGCTGTTACACCGGATGACCTGGCCGCCAAACGTCCCTACATTATCGTAGCCGTGTTCGTCATCGGCATGTTGTTGACGCCGCCGGATATCATTTCCCAGTCCCTGTTGGCCATTCCCATGTGGTTGTTGTTTGAAATCGGTTTGCTGGCTTCACGTTTTGTAGAGAAGCGGAAACAGGAAGAAAACAATGAAGAAGACGAATACCAGCCTATGTCCGAAGACGAAATGGATGCTGAACTGGATCGTATGGACATGGAAGACGAGAGCCGGGACAAAGACTAGCCGTCTCGTCGTTCTATTATCTGTTCTGCTGCTGTCCGATCTGGCCCAGGCGGCCGGTCCGTTGACCGATCATCCCTCTCCCTATGTGCGTATGCATGCCAACGATGCCGTGAAATGGCGTTTGCTCGACGCTGACGTGCTCGAGCAGGCACAGCGGCAAAATAAATTGCTATTCATTTCAAGCGGATACTTTGCCTGTCACTGGTGTCATGTGATGCGCGACGAAAGTTTCAATAATGCACAGGTGGCGGCATTACTGAATCGAGATTTCATTGCAGTGAAAATCGATCGTGAACTGAACCCGGTGCTGGACGCCTACCTGATGAATTTTCTGCAGCGCAGCCGGGGCTTCGGCGGCTGGCCGCTGAACATGTTCCTCACCCCCGATGGTTACCCCCTGTACGG
>CBDULQ010000263.1:0-4600 GCA_965368115.1 uncultured Gammaproteobacteria bacterium
CCCTAACCCTCCCCCGAAATGGGGGAGGGAAAAGAGGAAAGAAGCGCTAGTTATCCATGCTCCCGATCATGCGCCTTAGCAAACAACACATAAAACACCGGCAAAATAAACAGGGTAAAGAAAGTACCAATCCCCAGTCCCGCAGCAATCGTCAAACCAATATGAAAACGACTCACCGCCCCTGCTCCGGTCGCGAGCAACAGAGGAACCATCGCCACGATCAAGGCAATCGATGTCATGAAAATCGGCCGCAGACGAATCATCGCGGCTTTCTTCACCGCTTCCATTTTATTGAGGCCTTCGTCGATCTGTAATTTGTTGGCGAATTCCACGATCAGGATACCGTTTTTGGCGACAACGCCGATCAGCGTAATCAGTCCCACCTTGGTGTAGATGTTCAAGGACAACGCACCCCAGCCCATCATGATGAAGATGAGTGCGCCTGCCGTCGCCAGCGGTACCGACACCAGGATGATGGCGGGATCGCGCCAGCTTTCGAACTGGGCGGCGAGGACCAGGTAGATGACCACCAGCGACATCAGCATGGTAATCGTCAATGCATCACTTTCCTTGGCGTACTGTCTCGAATCACCCAGGTAGTCGTAACCGTAACCTCTGGGCAGGGATTGCTGCGCCATGTTGGTGAGATACTCCAGTGCATCACCCAGCGCCACTGTGGGCGCGGTGACGCCCTGTATGGTGAGTGAATTCAATTGCTGGAATTGCGTTCGGTCCGTCGGTTCCACGGAAGGTTTCAGGGTGACGAGGGTCGACAGGGGCACCAGGTTGCCTGCCGAACTACGCACGTAGTAGTCCTTGAGCATTTCCGCATCGCGGCGATAGTCGCGGGAGACCAGTGGTATGACCTTGTAACTGCGGCCATCCATGCTGAATCGATTCACATAGCCGCCACCGAGCAACGTCCCCAGGTTACGACCGATGCTGGCCATGCTGATGCCCAGGTCACCGGCGCGATCACGATCGATTTCCACGCTGATGGTGGGTCGATCGATGTCGATGGATTTTTCCAGGAACATGAAATTGCCGCTGGCCATAGCCTGACCGAGAATCTGGTCGGCAACACTGGACAGTTCTTCATAACTGCGATCGGTGGTGATGACGAATTGCAGCGGCGCACCACGGGATGGCGTCGGAATACTTGGGCGCGGGAATACGAAACTGCGCAATCCGGCGACCTGGCTCAGTGTACCGAACACCGGCCCCTGCAGTTCACCCTGCGAACGTTCGCGTTCTTCGACCGGCTTCATTTTGAAACCACCGAAAATCTGTCCCGGTGAACGTCCGAGCAGATAGAAGCTGTCGTTGTATTCGGGAAAACTTTCGAAACCTTGTTGTATCTGGTGTCCGTAGGCTTCCAGATATTCCAGCGTTGCGGTTCGCGGCCCTTGCCCCATGAAGAACAGGATGCCCTGGTCTTCGTCCGGCGCCAGCTCGTTTTTACTGTTGGCGTACATGAAATAATTCGACACCAGAATCAGTACACCCACGATTGCAACCAGGCCGATATTATTCAGTACGTGCTGCAACAAGCCACCATAACCATTCGACAACCAGGTGAAGGCTTTTTCGACCTGTTGTTCGAAACGCCCTTCACCACCGTGTTCGCGTAATACTTTCGATGACAGCATGGGTGACAGGGTCAGTGCAATGACACCGGATATCAGCACCGCACCGGTCAGGGTGAAGGCAAACTCGATGAACAGCGCGCCGGTCAGTCCACCCATGAAACCGATCGGCGCATACACCGCCAGCAATGTGGTGGTCATGGCGATAATCGGTACCGCCAGTTCACGGGCACCTTTGATGGCTGCATCGAATCGTTTCTCGCCGTTTTCGATATGCCGATGAACGTTCTCGACCACGATAATCGCATCGTCCACCACCAGACCGATGGCCAGCACCATCGACAACAGGGTCAGCAAGTTCAGTGAATAACCCAGCGCATACATAACGAAACCGGCACCGATCATCGACAGGGGCACAGCCACCGCAGGAATGATCGCCGCGCGCACCGAGCCCAGGGTGAGATAAATCACCACCAGTACGATGAGCACCGCTTCACCGATGGTTTTGTACACTTCTTTAATCGAAGACTTGATGAACTGACTGGCGTCGTAAGGCACCTTCACCTGCATGCCGTCCGGCAACTGGGAACGCACCTTGGGAATCAGCTCATTGACCAGGTCGGCCACGGTCACCGGATTGGCGCCCGGCGCCTGTTCCACACCGATGAACACCGAGGGAATACCCTTGTACCAGGTGGTCATGTCGTAGTCGTCGGCGCCCAGTTCCGAAGTGGCGATATCCTGCAGACGTACCAGCGATCCGTTCTGATTACGCACCACCAGGCGGTTGAAATGCTCCGGTGAATTGACATCGGTGGTCGCGGTCAGGTTGATGGATACATATTTATCCTTGGTGGCGCCGATACCCGCCTGGTAATTGTTTTCGCGTAATACGTTGATCACATCTTCGCCGGTGACACCCAGAGCCGCCATGCGTTGTGGATCGAGCCAGATACGCATGGCGAACTGGGAGGCAAACAGGCGCGCCTTGGCAACACCCGGCAGCGCCTGCAATTGCGGTTGCACCACGCGCAACACATAGTCGCTGATCTGCGGACGCGGGATAGTGTCACTATAAAAAGCCAGGTACATCAACGCGGTGCGATCACCGGTGGTTGATTCAATAACCGGGTCCAGCGCATCGGCCGGTAACTCACCGCGCTTACTGGCAACCTTGGCCTGAATTTCGGCGATCGCCGCATTCGGATCGTAGTTGAGGCGCATCTGGGCTTCGATGGTGGATGAACCCTGAGCACTGGTCGAGGAAATGAAATCGATACCACTGGCTTCCGCCATCGCCTGTTGCAGCGGTGTGGTGATAAAGCCTTTGACCAGTTCCGAACTGGCGCCCGGATAAGCGGTCGTGACGGTGATCACCGTGTTCTTGATCAGCGGGAACTGGCGCACTTCGAGCAGGCCGAGAGAGCGCAGGCCCAGCAACAGAATCAGCAGGCTGACCACCGTCGCCAGTACCGGACGACGGATGAAGATGTCAGTAAATTTCATTCGCCGGTAATCTCCGCGTCGTCAAGTTTCACCTGGTTGTCGATTTTTACCGGCATACCGTCACGTAATTTAACCAGCCCGGTGCGAACCACTTTCGTGCCCAGATCCAGTCCGCTAACGGCCACTCGACCGTCGCGAACCTCGCCCGTCTTCACCGCGGTACGTTTGACGCTCATGCCTTTCTCGCCTTCGTTGATGACGAACACGAAATTACCGTAGGTGTTGAAACTGATCGCGGTACGCGGCAGGGTCAGCACGGTTTGCGGCTCGCCGGTCACCGTAGTGACTTCGGCAAACATACCGGGACGCAGAAGCTGGTCTGCATTCTTTAAGGTGGCACGCACTTTCAATGTTCGGGTGCCGGTGTCGATACCTGAATCCACCGCACTCACTTCACCGGAGAAGCTTTGTTCGGGGAAAGCGTCCATGGTCAGGGTTACCGGCTGACCTGGTTTGATGCGTGCGTAGTAGCGCTCGGCAAGGGTGTAATCGACATAAATCGGATCCAGCGCCTGTAAACCGACGATGGTATTGCCCGCTTCCATAAACTGGCCCAGGCTCACCTGACGAATACCGGCCAGCCCGGAGAACGGCGCGCGAATGATCTTGCGTTTGATTACCGCAGCCTGCTGTTTGACCAGCGCCCGCGCCGCTTCATATTTGGCTTTGGCTTCGTCGTATTCGGATTTCGAGGTGACTTTTTTCTTCAACAGATCACTGGCGCGGTTGAACTGGACCTGGGCCAGTTTCTCGTCCGCCTTCAGGGCATCCAGCGCCGCGGTATCCACCGAGTCGTCCAGGCGAATCAATACCTGGCCTTTCTCAACCGGATCACCGGAGGTGAACACGATGTCGCTGACAATACCGTTCACTTCAGTACTGACATTGATGCCATTGATCGCCACCAGCGAACCCACTGAACGCAATGCTGGACGCCAGTGTTCTTCCGTCACTTCGGTAGAAGCGATGACGGACGGCGGAAAACCACCGGCACCGGCCATAGGCGCCTGTGATTTTTGCCAGTATACGAATCCGATGACAACGGCGAGGATGATCAGAACAACGATCGACAGGCCCCATTTTTTCGACATATGCCCAGTTCCCGGTAAAAGCGCCAATGGCTGGCGAAGAATAAATCAGGCAACCATTATAAGAGTCCGCCCGAATGAAAAACATGCTTTGCAGAAATTTTTATTTTCCAGCACCAGTTTTTTACGACTGTTAAGGTGTCGAAAAGTTGCTGTTGCCGTAAAACACAGGGTCATGATACTGAAATATTTTGTCAGTATGGCCACACCCTTTTTACGTATTTCAACTAAACTCAGCCTATTCGTATGAAAATTACTTTTTTGCTGGCATGCGTAAGAAAATAAACTCCAACCAACTCATCATTGGTATGTATGTGGATAAGCTGGACGGCAACTGGCTTGACCACCCCTTCTGGAAATCATCCTTCCTCGTTAAAACCCAGAAAGACATCGACGCAATCACCCAGACCGGTATACAAC
>CBDULQ010000264.1:0-4575 GCA_965368115.1 uncultured Gammaproteobacteria bacterium
GTTTGTATGTGTTGGAGCGGGTAAGTGTTTGCAGTGAAATTGCGTAAATGATGATGAACTTTACCCAAACCAACAAGCCTGCCATGTGCATTGCGCTGCATTATGCTCAAAAACTCGATAATACCTTCGTAGCTGACGTGATAACCGGAAAAAAAGAAATCTCCAGTAAAGAAGATGCGATAGCGTTTACGGCTTTCTTTTGGGAAATGACCGATGAGTCTGTTAAGGACTATGAAAATGGTGTCGAGATAGCCGGAGTCTCTGATCTGGAGCACTGGATGGAAAAATTGATGAATATCACGATAGGTTATTTGACGCGATGTGGCTTTAAGGGTGAGTGGGTTAAAGAATCAAATCGAATTAATCATCGCTAGGTGGGCTCAGATACAGCAATAAATAGTTCATGGATAACCTAACTTACAAACATATCATCGAAGTATCCGAAGATGGTTTAAATATCATTGTTTATCGATTATTTAGCGATGGCGAGAAGAGTCTATATACCATAATCAAATTTCCAGAGAAGCAGTCCAGATTCGACAAGGAAAAATTTAGAGAATTTGCTTTAAGGCTTGGAGAGGATATATTGTTGGACTTGCCGGGGGCGCGCTCGGCTTTCAAAATATAGGTTTCAAATTATTAAAGATAAAACCATGCGATCGGGCCTCGAAAAAATTTGAACCCAAATTACCCTCAGATCGACGCAGGATAAACGACTCTTCGATACCCCCAGGAGGACAAGGCATGCGTGCGACTCACCCGTTATCCAGTCTGGTGCTGATATTGTTGCTGGTCATTTTCGGGGCAGGTCATCTGGTCCAGGCCAGTGACAGCCGGCAGTTGCTGTCAGCGCCCACAGCGTCCCGTGACAATACCGATAGCGACCAGTCGCCCGTACGCACGCCGGCGCCTCTTCCCCAAACCCGTACTCCGTTGCCGAACCAGAACAACCGCACCGGGCCGGCCGGCAAACCTGCCAGGCCGCCAATGACGCGTGAACCCGGCGGTGTTCAGATTGGTACGCCAGGCGTAATGAAAAAACCCGGCTCACCCGGCTTCCCCGGTACCATGAACACGACCGCACCGGGCAGCAATACCCTGTTGGCAAACACTCCCAAGATTGCCATGATGCCAAAACTGGAAGTGAAACAGTTCAGCGGTGATTTTGCACAGTGGACCACGGACATGGTGGTGAGCAAATCCTACGTGGATAAAACGTTTCGCTGGAGCGCTAACAACAGCGGCTGGACCCCGGATGCGATCCTCTACCACATCTATCAATCCAGCAACTGCCAGGGGACACCCAAGCAGACCCGGGCTATCCCGCAGGACCAGATCAATGCCCAGGGCGGGATGTTCGAGATGAACCTCAACAGTTTCGTTCATACCGGCAACTACATCATGTCGGTTTGCCTGGGCTTGTATAACAGTGACAAGGCGTTGATGGGCGGCATGTCCAACCCGGTGAACATCAGTCTCAAGATACCGGACAACAGCACCCAGCAGATACAGGTCGATACGCTGGGCATCCTGAGTGCGGGCACGACCGCCACCAACCTGGACGGACAGAGTATGTTTTCACCGGGTTATAAAGACAACAATTCCCTGGCGATTCATTACCAGTATCACCTGCAATCCACCGACTCAGCCGTGGTCACGGCGGAACTGATCGGGCAGAGCGGTCTGCTCGCCATCGGCAATGGATTTTTAATCGATACCATTCAACAAGGCACCAGCCAGGGCAGTACCCGGGCGACGATCAAATGCAATAGCACCCAGCACAGCAGTACGGTGATCACCGGTGTGCGCCTGTTGATGAATGATGGTGACGCTGAACTGGCCGACACGCAAATCGCTTTGCCCGCGCCGGTTACATTTCATTGCAACAAATCCGATAACCTGGACAGTATTGTCATCCAGAGCATTTCCCCGCCGCCGGGTTCCATCATCCCTCGGCTGAACCAGGGCAACAAAACCCTGACCGCGGCCAATGCCATCACCATCGACTATCAGTACCACCTGGAAAGTCAGCCGGACGGTATGATCACCCAGTATGCGTTGATGCAATCCGGTGATAAACACCCGTACAACTTCTGGTATCCGCACCTGATCCAGTCCACCGGCAATGGCACCGGCACCACCCGGCTGGCGGTACTGTGCATGGGCGAAACCACCGGACCCAAAACCATCCATGGTATTGAAATTGTGCTCTGGGGCAGTGACAAATACACCGGAAAACGTTCCAGGATGATGTCCTACACCTTCCCGGTGGAATACACGTTTAATTGCCGAGACTCGGTCGTGGGCAAGATCAAGTCGCCCATGAGCGGTAACGCTGATCCCGCATCGAAACCGGTCAAGCCCGCGTTGCAACAAAAGCAGCCAGCACCGGGTGGGTTTGTGGGGCAATGAGATGTGATAATCCAATATACAAGCGTTCGAATCAGGTTTTTCGTCTTGCTGGCGGGATTTGCTGGGGCCGGTCTTGTTTTTGTGGGGATGGGGCAAAACCTGGTTCTGAAATGTGTATAAACAAGGCAATACCGAATGATAAAGCTTGAGCATGTTCATGCTAGCCGGTTAAATAATGAAGGGACAGTGGAGAAAGTAGAAGTATTGATTGCTTCCATTGTCTATAAAACAAACGACAGGATTAATATCAGTCGTATGGAAATTCAGGCTTTTCCATTATATATAAGCAGAGTAACCGACAATGCTGTTTTTGCTTATGGATTAGAGCATTGGTCTACATCGCCCTATGATACATTTGACCTGGAAATTAATCATGACTTGAAAGAAGCCAGTTTTTTTCACTGGGATATAATATTACCAGACGAGTTGAAGAACTGTGGTATTGGCTCATATATGGTTGCAAAACTTATAGAGTGGGGAAAAGAAGTCGCTCCAGGATATAAGGTTAAAGATATAAAGCTTAGTGTAGTGGACGCCCAGACGGTTGAAGAACGTGATTTGAGAAACGCGTTCTACGAAAAACAGGGGTTTGAATTAGATTTTAAGAATGATTCTAATAAACGTGGCGGATACGCTAGAGCGTCTCATGTAGGCGCTTTAACTCCGTATTACAATACCAGTAAAATTTCTGTTGAACTACCATGGCAGTCGCTTTTCCGGGAAAGGCAGAAATATCTGTATCTTGCTGATGATCTCGCCTTTGCTTCCAGAGATTTACAAGAGTTTATAAACGAGTCTACATATTATCGTAATAAATATAGGATGTTATTGTTTGGTGTGTTCATTATATTCGGTCTGGTAGTCTTGCTTAGTATCTTTTATGTAAGCTGAAATTGTAGTGAGCAGGAAAATGGCGCATCTATTCTATCGGGGCGGCTGTTTTGTATATCCTGATCTCAATTCAGAGCGCGCACTTTTTTGTTTAAACAACCCCATACCAGGTCCCCTTTCCCTTACCATGCTGCACCAGTTGCCCGTTAGCCACCAGCGCCTGCAGGTGTTTTTTGACCGTGTTCCGATTCGCGCCGGTCAGTTCGACAATCTGGCTGACGGTGAGCCGACCGTGTTCGGTCGCCAGTTCGATGATGCTGGCCGACAGTGCGGGCAGGCGGACGGCGAGGGCCAGTTCGCGTTCGATGCGGGTTTCCAGTTGCAGTTTCTGTTGTTTCAATGCGCGCAGGAAATAGAGTGTCCAGGGATGCCAGTCTGGCGAATCGCTGGTGATGCTGCCCTGTGTATTGCGTAATGCCTGGTAGTAGCTTTCCTTGGATTGTTCGATGACGCTTTCCAGGGAGCTGTAGGGTACGTAGACATAGCCTGCACGGAGTAAGAGCAGGGTGGTGAGTATGCGAGATAGTCGACCGTTGCCGTCCTGGAATGGATGAATCGCCAGGAACACCACCGTGAACACGGCGATGACGAGAAGCGGGTGAAGTGTTTTTTGCGCCAGTGCGTTGCGGGTCCATTCGACCAGTTCCGTCATCAGGCGTGGCGTGTCGAAGGGGCTTGCGGTTTCGAACACTACACCGATTTCCTGGCCATCGGCGTCGAACGCGCTGACATGGTTGGGGTGGGTTTTGTAGTGGCCTCGATGGCGATCGTCTTTTTCGCTGTAGGCGAGTAAGTCGCGGTGCAACTGGCGGATATGGTTTTCCGTCAGTTCGATGGCATCGGCATGCTGGTAGACGGTGTTCATCGCATCGGCGTAACCGGCCACCTCCTGCTCATCCCGTGTGCTGAAGTGTTTTATCTCGATGTTACTGAGTAGCCGGGCGACGTCCTGGTCCGTAAGCCGGCTGCCTTCGATACGGGTGGACGAACCGATGCTTTCGATGGTGGCGACCCGGCGTAGTGCGGAAAGCCGGTCCGGAGCCAGGGTGCCCAGTGCACGCCAGGCGCCCTTGAACTCATCCAGTTCCGCAATCAGGGCGAGCATTTCGGGGGTGATGGCCAGGCTGTCAGTGTGAATGGGCATACCCATAAATATATCCATATGTATCCATAAATGCCAGAATTTATCCAAATACTTATCTAAAAATATCCATAAGTAAGGTGATTATCTTGTATCGAATCAATTGATTAATGACCAATAAAGAGTCTACT
>CBDULQ010000265.1:0-4563 GCA_965368115.1 uncultured Gammaproteobacteria bacterium
CTATGCTTTTTTATATAAAGTTTTTCTTATATAATCGTCCGATTTACCAGAACAAACAGGAGCCGTCATGCGAATATCCCAAGAAGCGCTCACCTTTGATGATGTGCTGTTGATTCCCGCCCACTCCACGGTCCTGCCCAACGAAGTCTCGCTGGGTACTCAGCTGACCCGAGAGATCGCTCTGAACATTCCCCTGGTATCCGCTGCAATGGACACGGTGACTGAATCGCGTCTGGCCATTGCCCTGGCGCAGGCCGGCGGCATGGGCATCATCCATAAAAATATGACGGCAGCGGAACAGGCTCGCCATGTCACCATGGTGAAAAAATACGAAGCCGGCGTGATTTCCGAACCGATTACCGTGCCCTCCAACACCACGGTTCGCGCCGTGCTCGACCTGACCCGCGAAAACGGTATTTCTGGTGTGCCGGTGGTGGATGGTCCTGATCTGGTCGGTATCGTGACCTCCCGCGACCTGCGTTTCGAAACCGGTATGGATAAACCCATTACCGAAGTGATGACGCCGAAAGAAAAACTGGTGACCGTCAAGGAAGGCGCGGATCGCGAAGAAGTGCTGGCGCTGTTGCACAAGCATCGCATCGAAAAAGTACTGGTGGTCAATGACCAGTTCCAGCTGCGCGGCATGATCACCGTGAAAGACATTCAGAAATCCGACGACTTCCCTAATGCCTGTAAAGATTCCCAGGGCCGCCTGCGTGTCGGTGCTGCGGTCGGTACCGGTGCCGAAGCGGAAGAACGGGTGACTGCGCTGGTGGAAGCCGGCGTCGATGTGATCGTTGTCGATACCGCACACGGTCATTCCCAGGGCGTCATCGATCGCGTCGCCTGGGTGAAGAAAACATTTCCTCAGGTACAGGTCATTGGTGGCAATATCGCGACTGCGAAAGCGGCGCGTGATCTGATTGTTGCCGGCGCCGATGCGGTTAAGGTCGGTATCGGTCCCGGTTCCATTTGCACCACGCGGATCGTAGCCGGTGTGGGTGTACCGCAAATCAGCGCAGTATCCAATGTGGCGAAAGAACTGGAAGGTACTGGTGTGCCGTTGATTGCCGATGGCGGTATTCGTTATTCCGGTGATGTTGCCAAGGCGCTGGCCGCAGGGGCTTACTCGATAATGATCGGCGGTCTGTTTGCCGGTACCGAAGAAGCGCCGGGCGAAGTCGAGCTGTTCCAGGGACGCTCTTACAAATCCTATCGCGGAATGGGTTCCATCGGCGCGATGGAAAAAGGGTCCAGCGATCGTTACTTCCAGGACAAGAACGCCGGTGCCGAAAAACTGGTGCCGGAAGGCATCGAAGGTCGGGTTCCTTATAAAGGTCCCCTGAGCACCATCATTCACCAGTTACTGGGTGGTATCCGCGCCAGTATGGGTTATGTGGGTTGTGCCAACCTGGACGAGATGCGTACCAAGCCCGAGTTTGTACGCATCACCGGTGCCGGCATGCACGAATCTCATGTGCATGACGTGACCATCACCAAAGAAGCGCCCAACTACCGAACCTGAGCATGATTCCTTGAGCGGGACCTGGTGAAAAGCCGGTCCCGTGTTGTTCAGTAGCAGACCTTAAAAAAATTATGACAGCACAAAACATTCATTCCGATCGTATCCTGATTCTTGATTTTGGTTCCCAGTACACCCAGTTGATTGCGCGTCGCGTGCGTGAAGCCGGTGTCTATTGCGAGTTACATGCCTGGGATATCGACGAAGCGGATATAAAAGCCTTTAACCCGAAAGGCATCGTGCTGTCGGGCGGCCCGGAAACCGTCACCGCGGAAGCCTCACCCATCGCCTCGCAACTGGTATTCGAACTCGGTGTGCCGGTGCTGGGCATCTGTTACGGCATGCAGACCATGGCCATGCAACTGGGTGGCAAGGTCGAGAATTCCGATCATCACGAATACGGTTATGCCCAGGTGCGTGCGCGGGGACATACCGCCTTATTGAAAGACATCGAGGACCATACGTCACCGGAAGGTTACGGTTTGCTCGATGTGTGGATGTCGCACGGTGATCGCGTGGTCGATCTGCCGGACGGTTTCAAACTGATGGCTTCCACCGATTCGGCGCCGGTCGCCGGTATGGCCAATGAAGACAAACATTTCTACGGCTTACAGTTTCATCCGGAAGTGACTCACACGCGTCAGGGTCAACGCATCATCGAACGTTTCGTGCACGACATCTGCGGCTGCGAACGCCTGTGGACCTCGGACAACATTATCGAAGACGCCATCGCGCGAGTGCGCGAACTGGTCGGTGAGGAAGAAGTGCTGCTGGGTTTGTCCGGCGGTGTCGATTCATCCGTCGTCGCCGCGCTGTTGCACAAGGCGATCGGCGATCAGCTGACCTGTGTGTTCGTCGATAACGGTCTGCTGCGTTACCAGGAAGGCGACCAGGTGATGGCGACCTTCGCCGAGCACATGGGTGTTAAAGTCATTCGTGTCGATGCGGAGCAACGTTTTCTCGACAAGCTGAAGGGCGAAGTGGATCCGGAGAAGAAACGTAAAATCATCGGTAACCTGTTCGTCGATATTTTCGAAGAAGAATCGAAAAAGTTAAGTAATGCGATGTCCAGGGATGGACAAGTGCCCGGAGAGCCAGGGATGGCGGACGGGCCCAAGTGGCTGGCGCAGGGCACGATTTATCCAGATGTCATCGAATCTGCCGGCGCCAAAACCGGTAAGGCGCACCTGATCAAGTCGCATCACAATGTCGGCGGCCTGCCCGATTACATGAAGCTGAAACTGTGTGAGCCCTTGCGTGAATTATTCAAAGATGAAGTGCGCAAGCTGGGCGTGGAACTGGGCCTGCCTTACGACATGGTGTATCGCCATCCTTTCCCGGGGCCGGGTCTGGGCGTGCGCATTCTCGGTGAAGTGAAAAAAGAATATGCCGACCTGCTGCGACTGGCGGATCATATCTTCATCGAAGAACTGCGTAAGCATGAACTGTACGACAATGTGTCCCAGGCCTTTACCGTGTTCCTGCCGGTGAAGTCGGTCGGTGTCACCGGTGACGGTCGCCGTTACCAGTATGTCGTGGCTTTGCGTGCAGTCGAAACCATCGATTTCATGACCGCGCGCTGGGCACACCTGCCTTATGATTTTCTCGATCACGTGTCGCGTCGCATCGTGAATGAAATCAATGGCATTTCCCGCGTTGTTTACGATGTGACCGGCAAGCCGCCGGGGACTATTGAGTGGGAATGACAGCTCTGTAGATTTCATCGGCATTTGGATGTGCTGGAAAATATGTGATGCTATTCGACCAGTCGAAGCACAAAGCTGAAAGCTGCGAGTCCTGAGGCCTGCCTGAGCGCCGGGTGTCGTTGTCCGGTTTGCAGCGCCGGCCGGTTGAGCAATCTATCCAGAATCCAGTGATTTACATGAAAATGCTATGCCCATGATTCAGCGGCACCCACAAAATAGCATGATTACCTGCCCGTTTATTTGAACCTCAGCATGACACGTTGCGACTCAGCAGCATGTGAATGTCACTGGATCTCTGAGGTTATGCGCCATGAAACGGCCTTTATCGATTTTGACTGGAACCTTATTGTTGCTGAGTCAGGCCTCTCAGATCTGTGCGCTGGAATTCCAGTTGCCTGCCAATAAACGCGATTATGAGTACCATAGCCCCCTGATTAACGAGATTCGTCAACAGGGCGGGCCCCAGTTAAAAACCCGCTTCGATGTTAAGGCAACGCCGGTGTCTGCATCCCTGTCTGTCTATGCGATACCCTTTGAAGGCTGGTGCAGCAATGGCGAAACCGGTAACACGACCCAGGGTCGGGTAACCGTTGCCGTGAATTTCCCACGAGCCGCGGACGGAAACCGATATCCGGCAACCATTGCGGTCCATGTGGGCAGCCGTAGTATTTATAATCCGACCACGCTGGGTGCTGGGCGCTTTTCACTAACCAGTGACGTTTTCACTCTGTCGCGTGATGAAATATGTAGCACTCGTTGTGTCGAATACAGTCTGCATCCGCGTGGAACCACGCCGGCCTATATGATCGACACCAGTCGACATCAAGCGTGTATTAACTGATATTCGGCGTTAGTGAGATTGATATGACTCTGCTGGAACTGCACGAAAAAGATGTTTATCCTGACAGTAATTTAAAATTAAGGTGAATCAGATGGATATGATTAAACGAATTAAACAGTGGATGTTTGCTGCTGTGTTTGCAGCCGGTTTTCTGCTCTCCAACCCGGCGTATTCCGCGCTCATTACCTATAGCTTCGACGGCCAGATTAGCAGCGCCGGTCACTCGCCAATGGGTATTGTGTCCGAGGCGGCTTTTCTTGGTCGCTTTGCCGTCAATACCCCTGCCTCTGTCAGTATGACCATCAACTACGACGGTAATCCGGATCATCTTGTAATGACTGCGTTAAACGTTACTACGGGTGCAGACAGTTTCAGTATGACATCGACCGCCGGGCAGGATGTGCTGCTCACCAATGATGAACAGATCCTTCTCAGCAGTTATGATCGCATGGAGATTTTTACTTCGGAGGTGACGGGCTCATATCCGCTCGGGC
>CBDULQ010000266.1:0-4559 GCA_965368115.1 uncultured Gammaproteobacteria bacterium
GCGCGCCAGGCCGGATAAATCGTCGCCAGCACCGACAGGGCAAATGCCGACAGGGCGATGGCGGCGCGCTGGCGTTCACCGCCGTACAGTTCCGCCGGCTTGTGATCCAGACGGCGGATCATACCCACCTTCTCCAGCAACAGCCGGGCGTGGTTCATCGCCTGGGACGGTCGGGTGCCGCCGATCAGTGCCGGCATGGCGACATTTTCCTGGGCCGTGAACTCCGGCAACAAATGATGAAACTGGTAGATGAAACCCAGGTTATGGTTGCGCAACTGGCAACGCTGGGTCTCGCTGAGTTTGGCGACATTCTGTTCGTGGATGAACACCTGGCCGCTGCTGGGTTTGTCGAGACCGCCGAGCAGGTGCAACAGGGTACTCTTGCCGGAACCGGAGGCGCCGACGATAGCCACCTTCTGCCCGGCGCGCACCGTCAGGTTGACCTCGCGCAACACGTGCAGCACACTGCCGCCGCCTTCGCGGAAGGACTTGCTCAGGTTAGCCGCCTCCAGCACGATGGGCTCACCCTGGCCGGCGGGCAGAATGATCTGCGAATCACTAAAGCGGTCCGTGCTACTCATTACTCGTACCTCAGGGCTTCCGCCGGCTGCACCCGGGCGGCGCGCCAGGCCGGATAAATCGTCGCCAGCACCGACAGGGCAAATGCCGACAGGGAGTAGAACAGCACCTCGTGGAATTTCACATCGGAATTCAGTTCGGTGATGTAATAGACTTCCGGCGGCAGGAATTTCTTGTTGAAGAAGGTCTCAACAGCAGTCACGATGTCGTTGACGTTGAGCGCCACCGGCACACCGATGGCCACACCCAGCAGGGTGCCGATCAGACCGATCACCATGCCCTGGATGATAAAGATCACCATCAGGCTGCCCGGCGTCATACCCACGGTACGCAGAATGGCGATATCCGCCTGTTTGTCGTTGACCGTCATCACCAGGGTGGAAATGATATTGAAGGCGGCCACCGCCACGATCAGCAACAGAATGATGAACATCACCACCTTCTCGGTATGCAGCGCCTTGAACAGGTTGCTGTTCATGCGCGTCCAGTCCTTCACCCAGTAATCTTCGCCGATCAGTTTTTCCAGGTCATGGGTCACCATGCGCGCATTGAACATATCGTCCAGCTTCAGGCGCAGGCCGCTGACCCTGTCGCCCATGCCGAACAGTTTCTGCGCATCGGCGATATGCATCAGCGCCAGCGAACGATCGAACTGGTGCATGCCCGCTTCGAACACGCCGACCACGGTAAAGCGACGCATTCTCGGCAACACACCCACCGGCGTGACATTCGCCTGGGGTGTGATGACGGTAATTTTTTCCCCTTCGTATACGCCCAGGGCATTCGCCAGTTCCTTACCCAGGATGATGCCGTAACTACCCGGTTTCAGGTCTTTCAAACTGCCGGAAACCATATTCGTCGCCACGTCGGAAACACCCGGCTCCTCATCCGGCAAAATGCCGCGAATGATCGAACCGCTGACCCGACTGCGGTTGCTCAACATGGCTTCGTTCTGGGTATAGGGGGCCGTGTCGATGACATCACGATGATCGATGACCAGGCGATTGATCACTTCCCAGTTGCGCAGGTAACCGTCGTAACCGGAAATGGTGGCATGGGCGGTCATGCCCAGGGTGCGTTCGCGTAATTCCTTGCCGAATCCGTTCATCACCGAGAGTACGATAATCAATGCCGCAACACCCAGTGCGATACCGATCATGGACGTCATGGCAATGAAAGAGACGAATCCGTTACGTCGTTTGGCTCGAGTATATCTGAGCCCGATATAGAGTTCTTTGGGTCTGAACATGGGGGCCAATTAAAACACAGATGTTGTATTTTTAGTTAAGTTTTTGTGGTTTTTTACAATTTCACCGAATCACACTCAGTTATTTCGATGAACCGTGGCGTAATTCGCGTTCGATAGGCCAGGATTTCAACCCCGGCTTCCGCCGCTTCCCTCAGTAAGCGGGCATACTGCGGATCGATCGCGTCCGCCGGTCGAAAGCCCCGGGTGTCGTCGCGCATGATTATAAACAACATCACCGCCCGATGTCCCGCCTGCACCTCCCCAATCAGTTCGCGCAGGTGCTTTTGCCCACGTTGACTCACCGCATCGGGAAATGCGGCACTGCCATCGTCCATACGCAGGGTGACATGTTTCACTTCCACAAAGCAGGACTGCTCATCCGACTCCAGTAACAGATCAATGCGCGAACCCTCGCCGCCGTAAACGACCTCGCTTCGACAACGCGGGTAGCCGGCAAGTTCTTTGATGGCGCCGGACTCGATTCCCTCACGTGCCACCCGATTAGTCAAGGCAGTGTTGATGCAGGCCATGGCCCCCTGCTCCAGTTCCACCAGTTCCCAGCTATAGGCATATTTTCGTTTCGGATTGGCGGATCGACTCAACCACACCCGTGCCTGTTCCGGCTGGCATCCGGTCATTGCACCGGTATTGGCGCAGTGTACGGTGATGGTGCTACCATCCGCCCGTTTTACATCGGCAAGAAAACGTTTGTAACGTTTCAACAAACGTGCCTCCACTAACTCGCTGGTATACTCCACTGATGAATCCTGATTACACATTGTTACCTGAATGGGCACCGCAATCGGCGGTGATGCTGACCTGGCCCCATGCCGACACCGACTGGGCCGAACAACTGCCGCGCATCGAATCGGTGTACCAGGCCCTGGTCACGAGCATTGCCCGTTTCCAGCGCCTGTTGATCGTCTGCAACTCGGCGGCGCATCGCCAGCATATCGAATCGCTGCTGGATGACAAGAGTCTGCAACACTGTGTGTTCGCCATCGCCGATTCCAATGATAGCTGGTGTCGCGATCATGGTCCGATCGGCGTGCAGCACAAAGGCGCGCCGCGGCTGCTGGATTTTCAGTTCAACGGCTGGGGGCAGAAATTTCCCGCTGCACTGGACAACGCCATCAACGACGCCTGTGCGCAACAACAGGTCTTCGCGGCACCCCTGCAACACATCGATATGGTACTGGAAGGCGGCAGTATCGAAACCGACGGTCGCGGCAGCCTGCTCACCACCGAGCAATGCCTGCTTACCGACACGCGCAACCCGCAGCTGTCGAAAACCGAAATCGAACAGCAGCTCAAACAACTGTTCGGCGTACAGCAGATCCTCTGGTTGCAACACGGCGCCCTGGCCGGTGACGATACCGACAGCCACATCGATACCCTGGCGCGTTTCTGCGATCCGCACACCATCGTCTATTGTCTGTGTAACGAGGACGATGACCATTACGCGGAACTGCACGCCATGGAACAGGAACTGCAACAGTTGCGCGATGCCGACGGCCAGCCCTATCGCCTGCATGCCCTGCCGCTGCCGGACCCGGTGTTCGACGCTGAAGGTCAACGCATGCCCGCCACCTACGCCAACTTTCTGATCATCAATGGCGCGGTGCTGGTGCCGGTTTATAATGATCGACACGATCAACAGGCGCTGGATATCCTGGCCGCCATTTTCAAAGACCGCGAAATCATCGGCATCGACTGCCTGCCGGTCATCGAACAACACGGCAGCCTGCACTGTCTCACCATGCAATTGCCGGAAGGTGTATTGAAATCATGTTAAACGTGGCGCTTATTCAACAGGCCTGCAAGGGTGACGCGCAGGCCAACCTGGATTACATCGCACAGCAACTGGCGCAGGCCGCCGCCGACGGCGCGCAACTGGTGTTGTTGCAGGAACTGCACAACAGTCCCTACTTCTGCGTGGAGGAAAACCCCGCCCTGTTCGACCTGGCGGAAACCATTCCCGGCCCAAGCACGGAACGCCTCGGCGCGCTGGCTAAACAGCATCAACTGGTGATCGTCGCCTCCCTGTTCGAAAAACGCGCCGCCGGTCTGTATCACAACACGGCGGTGGTGCTGGAAAAAGACGGCAGTATCGCCGGCAGGTATCGCAAGATGCACATTCCCGACGATCCCGGTTACTACGAAAAATATTATTTCACCCCCGGCGACCTGGGATTCGAACCGATTCGAACGTCAGTCGGTGTGCTGGGCGTACTGGTGTGCTGGGATCAGTGGTATCCGGAAGCGGCGCGCATCATGGCATTGAAAGGCGCCGAACTGCTGCTCTACCCCACCGCCATCGGCTGGGACCCCAACGATAATGACGACGAACAGCAACGTCAGTTGCAGGCCTGGATCACCATCCAGCGCAGTCATGCGGTGGCCAACAACCTGCCGGTACTGAGTTGTAATCGTGTGGGATTCGAAGCGGACCCTTCGGGCGTATGCGCCGGCAGTCAGTTCTGGGGCAACAGTTTCATCTGCGGCACCCAGGGTCAGTTTCTGGCACAGGCGGATCATCAGCAGGACACCATCCTGCATGCGCAGCTCGACCTGGAGGCGATCGATCGCACACGGCGCATCTGGCCCTATCTGCGCGATCGGCGCATCGACAACTATGATGACATCTTGAGACGCTTCGTGGACTGACGTTCGAACTCTTCCGCCAGCGAACTGATGCTGGCGGGTCGAGCAATACCATAACCCTGGGCAT
>CBDULQ010000267.1:0-4551 GCA_965368115.1 uncultured Gammaproteobacteria bacterium
CTTTGTCATTATTTTTTCCTGATATCGATATTCCTGATTATGAAGACTAGCAGCAGATCCGCAGACCGACAAATGTCACGGCGCGCTATTCAAGCGGTTGGCGGATATTCAGCTGATGGCGTCGGTGAATCCGTATTATCTATTAGAAAATGTTAATATATATGACCATTTTCCGATAATTAGACGTGACTCTCTCGCCCTGCTGTGCTTAAGATAAAGGCACTGGCAATTCCCAAATGACAAAAGCACTCAAGGGGCAAGACAATGAACAAGGTAGTAACCCTCTTTTTTTCCTCCCTCCTCGTATCGAATGTATTTCTACTCAGCGGTTGTGGCAGCAGCAGTAGTAGCGGCAGCGGAACCGGCGTGCCGTCGGGATCCGGTCTGATCGGCACCTGGACCGGCACCTGGACCAATACCACTATCATGAGCAGCGGCGATCTCCTGATTACCGTGGTGGACAACGGCAATGACACCTATGATGTCACGGTCGACCTGGACGGAACCGTGGGTGGGCAGCCCGATCCCGATGCTCAAACCGTGACCGTTGCTGTCGCGAGTGACGGCAGTGTGAGCTTCGACGGTAACGTGGATGTGATGGGGACTCCCGGGCAGCTTATTTTTACTGTGTCCAGTACGGGTGATCTGAGTATTTCCATGCCCAGTATCCCGATCATGACTTTTGATTCCTTTACCGCTACCGGCAATATCAGCAGTGGTTCGGGTAGCCTCAATTACACCGTGAACTTTAGCCCGACAGGTTCAGCCTCCGGTACCGCGTCCGCAACCAAGAGTTAAATGAACGTCGCCTGTCTTTTTCCAGGGCTGAATGCGATCTCCAGGGAACGGGATCGTGCACGTTATTTTCATTTACCGGAAGTCGCGTGCCACCTGGACCTGTTACGTCAACGCGGTTATGGTCGCTGGCTGGATCTTCCAGCCCGAGCCCTGTATGAGGATGGTGATTTCGCTGCCCTGGCCACCATCACAATGGCGATACAGACCGGTGTATTCGAGCGCCTCCGTCAGCAGGGCCTGCAGGCGGATATTCTGGTCGGCTGTTCGCTGGGTGATGTGAGCCGTACCGTATGTAGCGGTGCGATTGATTTCGAACAGGCGGTTGAGGTCACCGAATCATTCCGGACGCTGGTGGAAGCAGGGGGCGATCAGGGTTCCACGCGCAGTGTGCGCCTGCCGGCCCGCCAGTCGGTCGACGATCAGCTACTGCAACAACTGGTGGATATCGGATTGCAGCCATCGGTTCTTTCCAATCGCCATTTCATCGTCGGTTGTGACGAACGCAGCGCACAGCAACTGGACCAACTGGCCCGCACCTCGGGCTGGAAAGTGACCGTGTCACCGTTTCCCTATGCCTTGCACTCACGTCACCTTAAAGCCGGTGTCGATGAACTGTCCAGGCACTATGACCTGAATTTACGCACACCATCGATACCGGTATTTTCCGCAGTACAACTCAAGGTGCTGCACAGCGCCGAGGCATTGAATGATGATGCGTTGCGCTGTTTTTACCAGCCGGTGCAATGGGTCAACTCTCTGCGTGCGCTGCTAGGCATGGGGGTGAGTCGCTTCATCAATATCGGACCCTGTATGAGCCTGCCTTTGCTGTTAAGGGAAACCCGGCTCGGTATCAAGATGGAAAGTGTCTGAACATCACCCCATTTACATGCGCCAGGTGAGTGAAAGGATCAGCGCCGAGTTGATGCCCTCATGGGCGAGATATTCGAATCCGGCGTAACCGAGTAACGCGCCCAGGTCCATTTCGAAACCACTGTGTGTATCGCGAAGAGTCATCCCGGCATAACCGAAGGGGTCACCGATGCGTCCCGGGTTAGCGCCGCTGCCTGCCGTGGTGATTTCGAAACCCGGGCCGGTGAGTCGTGTATTCATATCGCCCGGCTGGCGTGGCTGACCGTAAACGAAGCGCGGTACGATGGTGTAGCGTGTGTTGAGTGGTTTGCTGGCCTGAATACCGAGTAAATAATAGGTGAGTCGCAAATCACCGCTGTGGTCGAGTACACCGCTGGTACCTGCATCGAGACCACCGGTAAGGGTGTACTGATAAGTGAAGTTGCTCATCTCCAGGCGTTCGTTGGTGATGCCGCCAATCAGGTCCCAGTTCCATGCTGAATCATCGAAATGGATACGATGCGACACAATCAATCCGAATCCCTTGTGTGTAACTTCGCCGTCCGGGCTGTAAAAAATTGCTGTTTCCGGCAGATCCAGCGGGACACCGTTGACATTGAATGGCAACAAAGCGTTTTCGGTCTGGCTCCCGCCAATATGAAAACGATCGTAAAACACCACAAATTCGGTTGACCACTGACCAGGCCAGTTTTTATTCAGGCCGAGTGTCAGCAACTGGCCGTTGGCGCTGGTGAAACCCTGGCTGACCCGGGCACCGGCCACAGAGACCAGTGGCTGGATGGCATCATCACTGTAGTCACCGGTAGGCCAGGGCATTGCGAAATAGCGACCGTCCTGGATCGCTTCGACCAGGTGTTCAGCGAGAAAATGTATGTGTTCCTTGGGTGGTGTGCTGGCTGCTTCGCTTTGCAGGCTGAACATCAGCATCGAGAGGAAGAGCAGACGTTGCCGTTTTTTTCGATATGGATGGATCATGATAGACGGGCTCCCGCGGCGAATGAACTGGTGTTATTCGATGGCGATGCATATGACGCTGCGAACAGTCTCGCGCCGGAGCCTTAACGCAGGCTTAATAGAAAACAGAAACAGGCCGATCGAATCTGAAAAAAAGACTGGAGCTTATGTTTTGAGCTCTGCAATCAGCGTGCTGGTGCTGCTTAGCTGCACACCGATGTCGTGCATTTCCTGTTCGCCCCGGGCGTATAATTGCGACATCGCGTCGCTGACCAGAACGATGCGGTAATCCCGTTCGCTCGCCTGGTAAATGCTGCTGCGGGGGCAATTAGGAAAGTTGCAGCCGCAGAAAACCAGTGTATTGATATTGTGCTGATGAAGAAAAACATCGAGTTGAGTTTGATAAAACATACCCCAGCGCGGCTTGTATAAAATGTATTCGGTATCACCCACCTGTTGCAGAGCGCCGGATAACAGCAGTTGCGTATCCAGCTTAACAGTGGGATCGGGTTTGAGTGCATCGACCAGCTCGGCGCCCGGTGTATCCGGTAATACCATTTGCAGGCCGTCCTCGACCTCTTGCCTGCGACAGCTGTCGACGTTGGAACCGTCCGCCAGATAAAGGCGAACGATATGAACAATCGGTCGAGCTGTCGAACGATAGGCTTCCAGCAGTCGCACCATGTTGGGAACGATCTCCTGTGTGCCCTCGATACGGGCCGGTGCATCGTCGAGTACGAAATCGTTCTGGGTATCGATGGTGATCAGAGCGGATTGCTGTAATTGCGGACGGGTGTATCGATTCATGGTGTCGATCGAAGTGCTGTGAGAAGGTTCGTCTATTCTAACGCCGAATGCGGTTGGAAGCTAAATACGCCTGTCGAGCTCGGGCGGCGGCGCGATCAGGTTTTCAGTTCGAGCTGTTCGCTGTTTGGGCATGTCACGCTGTTTACCCTGACCATTTCATCGGCCGTCATTTTTCTTAATGGCGTATCATCGATATCGATATACCATTGCTGCTTGTCCTGATAGGGCGGTTCAGTGATTTCCACATCATAATCGAAATCAAAGACAGAAAGCGACATGGTGAGCGTAATAAGTTTATCGGATAATTGCGTAATGACAGCTTCCGGAAAACTGACACTGGAGGAACGAACCGAAGTATCGAAAGCGCCCTGATTCCATGACTTCGATACAAAGCAGCTGGAATAGGCTGCTTTGCTATCTGCTTCAATGTCGAGAAATATCCGCTTGATATAAATGCTGTTGTCCGTCGTTTTGATTTCTTCGAAAAACCAGTAGCCGATGTATGACGTGTGTTCTGCAGTGATTTTCAGAGGTTCGACTTCTCCACAGCCGGAGGCTGCAATGACCAGCAGGGGGATTAATTTTTTCATGCGACTGAATTCCATGGCGATGATCAGAGTGATCCTTTCTGATTAGCCTAGCAGCAAAGGGGCCGCCTGGCGAACCGGGCGGCCCTGGGCTAAGGGGAATTAACGCCAGTCCCTCGGTCCTGATCAAATAAACAGCACTACGTCGCTGTCCCGGGCTACCGGCAGGAAAGACGCCGCGCCGACCCAGTCATGGACCTCCTCGATGAAATCTTCGCGTTGCCAGCCGAACAGTTCCACGGTCATCTGGCAGGCCACCATCCTGACACCGGCTTCCAGCGACAGCTCACGCAGTTCTTCGATACTGGCGACACCGTTGTCGGCAATGGTTTTTTTCATCATGCCGGTGGCCAGTTTGTCGAAGCCGGGTACATTGGTGCTGAGCAACTGGGGAATCGACCAGTTGATGGAGCGAAACCAGTTCGGGCCGAATGGCATTTTCATCGGCATTGCCGTGTTACCGGCCGGGGTGACCGACAGGTCCAGTTCCTTCTTCAACAGACTCAGGCCGTAAAAAGTAAAGAACAGTTCAACC
>CBDULQ010000268.1:0-4527 GCA_965368115.1 uncultured Gammaproteobacteria bacterium
CAGTCGGGTTTCGGCACCGGCGACAACGGTCGCTTCCGCCAGGCTTTGCTGGCGACTGCTATGCGAACTTGGGTGCATCAGTTCGCGAATCGTCGAACCATCGCGAGTGACATAAGCTTCGATGTCATGGTAATGGCTAAGTGTTTTGCTCATCCGTATAAATTCCAGGGCTGAGTGATTCCAGGTGCTGTTTGAATTCATCGATCGAATGAACCGGAGGCAGGCATTGCATGCCTTCACAGATATAAGCGCATATCGATGCGCAGGGTTGCTTGTCGTCGATCGGTGACGGTGGTGTCAGTGTGTCTTCGATGGCGAAACACATCACGGTCGGCAGGTAGTAGGCATTGAACAGTTGTTGCCAGGTTCTGAGTTGTTGTTGCGGCCCGCGCAGAATAATGATGGTGCCTGGTTGAACATATTCTTCCAGCGCATGCAGCAGTGAACAGGTGACGATGGCGTGTTGCTTGAAATCCTGACTCGCGGCTTTCAGCGTATTCTCCACCGCATTCAGATAACGTGTATCGGCGAGCAGTAAGCCGAGTTTCTGCAATGCATAGGCGGCAACGCCGTTACCGTTTGGCATGGCGTCGTCGGTAAACGATTTGCTGCGCTGGATCAGTTGTTCGTGATCGTGACTGGTGAAATAGAAGCCGCCCTGATCATGATCCTCGAACTGGTCGATAAGACAGTCTGCGATTTCGATGGACCATTGCAGCAGTGCGTTGTCCCAGTCACATTGCAGGTATTCCAGGATTGCTCTGAGCAGATAGGCGTAATCGTCCAGGTAGGCATTCAGATGACTCTTGCCGTCCTTGTAAGTGGCCAGCAGGCGTTGTTCCTGCCACAGGTTGTGATGAATAAAGTCCAGTGCACGGCGGGCGGAAGTGATGTATTCGGGTTTATCGAAGACACGACCCGCGGTGCACATGCCGGTAATCATCAACGCGTTCCATGAGCTTAGAATTTTATCATCGCGTCCCGGGTGAACACGTGTGTTGCGCTCCGTGAGCAGCCGTGTTTTGCAGCGTGCCAGGGTATCGCGAATGCTGCCGGCGTCCTGATTGAATTTGTGTACCAGTTGCTGCACTGATTTATAAGCATGCAGATGCCATTTGCCCTCGAAATTGGCGCCGCGATCGAGTCCGAAGGCATGGGCGAATATCGGGTAGTCGTCGGTATCGAGCAGCGCTTTGACCTGGTCTTTTTCCCAGACATAAAATTTGCCCTCTTCGCCTTCCGAATCCGCATCCAGCGCTGAGTAATACCCCCCTTCGTCCGACTGCATTTCATTGATGACCCAGTCGGCTGTGGCCAGCGCGGTCTCTTTATGCAGCAGATTCTGGGTAATGCGCCAGGTGTCACAATAAACGGGCAGTAGCTGGCCGTTGTCGTAAAGCATTTTTTCGAAGTGCGGGATCATCCACATTTCATCGGTGGAATAACGACAGAATCCGCCGGCCAGATGATCGAAAATCCCGCCCATGGCCATCTTGTTCAGTGTAAACAGGCCGGCGTCGACGATGTCGTGATCATTCTGTTGCTGGCGCCGCGACTGTGCCCAGTGACGCAGGCAACGTTCGATCATTGCTGCATGCGGAAATTTCGGTGCTTTGCTGAAGCCGCCATCCATGTGATCGAATTCGCCGATCAGCTGTTTGCGCGCAAGGTCCAGTGGTAACGCGTTGAGTGTGTCGCTGCGCTTGCTGCCGTGCTGGCTCATTCGGTCGAGCATGGTTTTCAGTGATCGATTCTGTTCGTCGATGTCCTGTTTGCGCGAGGTGTATACATTGTGCACCGTGTTCAGGATTTCGCTGAACGAGGGCATGCCGTAACGTTTTTCGCTCGGGAAATAGGTGCCCGCGAAAAACGGCATCTGGTCGTCCGGTGTCAGGAATACGGTGAGCGGCCAGCCGCCGGCACGACCGGTCAGCATGGAGTGGGCAGTCTGGTAAATTTTATCCAGATCGGGGCGTTCCTCGCGGTCCACCTTGATGTTGATGAAGTATTCGTTCATCAATGCGGCGGTGGCTTCGTCTTCGAAAGACTCATGGGCCATCACGTGACACCAGTGGCAGGCGGAATAGCCAATGGACAGTAAAATGGGTTTATTCTGTTCCCTGGCCTGCTGCAGGGCGTCGCTATTCCAGGCGTACCAGTTCACCGGGTTATCGGCGTGTTGTTGCAGATACGGGCTGGTTTCCTGGCTCAGTTTGTTGTTCGGATTGCTCATGGTGCAGAATTCCTGCGCTGGGGGATTTCACTATAACGCATCTGTGCGGAGCGGGTGAACCCGGGCAAAAAAATTGTGCCCTCAGGCGCCATGTTTCATACTCTCGACATTGATTGTTCATCGAGGCATTGCATATGCTGGCAAAAATCAGGCAGTGGCGCCATCAGCTGGCCCATCTAATGGGTGATGATCTGGGCTATTTTGCCGCCAGTCTGAGTTTCTATACGGTGTTTTCGATTATCCCCATGTTCTGGGTGCTGTTTTTCGTGCTCAGTCAATTCGACGCGTTCTCCGTTTATTATCAGGCGATTAAAGGTTTTGTGATTGTGAGTCTGGTGCCCACACATACCGAGGTGGTGTCGGGCTACCTGGATTCGTTTCTGGTCAACTCGCGCAAGATGGGCGTATGGGGCGTGATTTACGTGTTCGTTGCGTCGCTGTTGTTCTTTCTTAACTTCCAGTATGTGCTGAATCGTATTTTCGGTGTTGAAGACACGCGGCTGCATCATACTCTCGGCAGCTACTTTCTACTGGCCATGCTGATGCCTCTGACTCTGGGCGGTTCGTTCCTGATGTCGGATCTGTTGCAGGGGCTGGCGGAACGCAGCGGGCATGACATCAGTCAGTTTCATACCCTGTCCTATCTGATGATCTGGTTGCTGTTTTTTCTGATCTACCGTATTACGCCGAACATTCGGATCAACAACCGGATTGTGCTGTTTGTGTCTTTCCTGGTTGCGATACTCTGGATTCTGGCCAAGCGACTGTTCGTTTATTATGTGCTGGTCAATAAAACCTATGCTTCGTTGTACGGTTCGTTTAGCATGCTGCTGTTTTTCCTGCTGTGGATTTATCTGTCCTGGTTTCTATTATTACAGGGCATGCGTTTATGTAATCAATTGCAGCGTCAGTTGCATTTCAGGTAATTGAATGACGACCTTTCCGGTATTGAAGCTTAAAAAGAATGAAGAGCGGCGCATCCGCGCCGGTCACCTGTGGGTGTTCAGCAATGAAGTCGACACGGCGCAGACACCGCTTGATCGATTCCAGGCCGGCGAGCTGGTGGACGTGCAGGCGTCGAACGGTAAATCACTGGGTGTCGCCTACATCAATCCGGCCTCGCTGATCTGTGCTCGGATCATGAGTCGCGATCCGAAGCATCCGCCGGGTGAGTCGTTGCTGGTGCATCGTATCAATGTGGCGCTGTCTCTACGCCAGCGTTTTTTCGAGAAGCCTTATTATCGGCTGGTATACGGTGAAAGTGATTTCATGCCCGGGCTGGTAGTGGATCGTTTCGATGACATCCTGGTGGTGCAGATCACCACAGCGGGTATGGAGTCCATGAAAACCGAGGTGATTGCGGCCCTGGAAAAAACCCTGCGCCCGCGCGCCATACTGCTGCGTAACGACAGCAGTGCCCGGGAGCGGGAAGGGCTGTCCCTGTACACCGAATCGGTGCTCGGCGTTGTGCCTGAACAGATCGAGCTGGAAGACAGCGGGGTGCGTTACCTGGCGCCGATTGCCGAAGGCCAGAAAACCGGCTGGTATTACGATCAGCGTATGAATCGTCAGGCCCTGGGTGGGCTGGCCAGAGACCTGCGGGTGCTGGACGTGTTCAGCTACATCGGCGCCTGGGGGGTCAAGGCAGCGGTGGCCGGGGCGCGGGAAGTCGTTTGTGTCGACGCCTCGGCACAGGCGCTGGAGATGGTTGGGGTGAATGCCGAGCTGAACGGGGTCGCAGAACGGATGTCCGGCCTGCAGGGTGACGCCTTCGAGGTGCTGCGGGCGCTGCGCGAGGATCGGGAACGCTTCGACCTGATCGTGGTTGATCCGCCGGCCTTCATCAAGCGTAAGAAAGATTTCAAGCAGGGTCGCGAAGCCTACCGGCGTATTAACGAGATGGCCATGCAGTTGCTAGAACGGGATGGATTGCTGGTGGCGGGTTCATGCTCCTATCACATGCCGCGCCATGAGCTTCAGTCCGCCCTGCTGAAGGGGGCTCGCCACCTGGATCGCAACCTGCAGATTCTGCTGCAGGGGTGTCAGGGGCCGGACCACCCGGTGCATCCGGCGATCCCGGAAACCGAATATCTCAAGGCGATTTTTACCCGGGTTATACCGGCATAAAAATATTTTCACAAAGCAGTTGACCTGACCGGCGATCACTGTACAATGCGCGCCTCTGTCGAGGAACGACGGAGAAGCCGAAGGGAAGAAAGTGAGTGGTGAGCTGGCCTGTGGGTTGGTGAGTTGCTATACTAGTCGGCTCGCTTCGAGCGATGATATTAAACAAT
>CBDULQ010000269.1:0-4512 GCA_965368115.1 uncultured Gammaproteobacteria bacterium
AATCATAATCTCGCATTATGAAATATTTTTTACTTTATGAAATTTCTGTGGGCGTTATCTTTATCGGCAACAGCCCATCCCCCAGGGGCTCAACCTTGCACACATTATTGGAGAGACCACCATGAGCATCCCGGCCGAACAGATCAGCGCCCAGCAGCCTGACTTCACCCAGGGCATCAAATATTTCGCTGCCGACAGTGAAGCACTGCAACAATACGGACCCGCCCCGGCCATCGCCGATGGGCACCTGGCCATCAGCGGTATTCACGACAACTCGGTGTATCAGACCCTGCTGGGTGCCGATGCGTTGCGTTACCTGACACTTCAGGTCTGCAGCAGTAAGGAATCCGGTCACCCCGGCGGCTTCGCCAGCAGTGCCGACGCCTACGCGGCGCTGGTCATGCTCGGCCACACCAACATCGTCACCGAAGTCGGTCACCACGCACCCGGCTTTTACAGCGCCATGTTCCTGGACGGCTCGCTGGAAGAAATGGGCATTAATACCATGGACGACATGATGCAGCGTTTCCGCGAGCGTCATGGTCTGCTCGGTCACCTGTCCGGCGCCATCCCCGGCCTGCTCGCTCCCGCCGGTCCGCTGGGCCAGGGTCAGCACTTCGCCATGGCCGGTGCCTATCTGCATCCCGACAAACTGTTCCCCTTCACCCTGGGTGACGGTGGCATGGGCGAACCCTATGTGTTGTCTTCGATGATGCACTTCAACACCGCATACCCGAAGGCGACCAACTTCCTGCCGGTACTGGTGTGGAACGGTTACAGCCAGGAACATCATTCCATGGTGTCACTGAAAGACAATGACGAAATGATCGCTTACTGGAAAGGTCACGGTTTCAAAAACGTCGTACTGGTCGACGCCAAGCCTTTCGACGATGCGAATCAGGACGGTGACTACGTCGACAGCACCCAGTTCTCTTTTGAAGCGCGTATGGCCTTTACACATAAAGTATTGAGTGAAATGCACCGTGCCGCCGACAGCGCCATGAACGGCACGCTCACCGTGTTCATCATCAAGCAGTTGAAAGGTGCCGGCGTACACGCCTCCGGTGCCAGGTCGCACAATCTCTACCCCGGCGACAACGCGGACAAACCGAACATTGCAGAGGCCCTGAAAAAACGCGCCCTGTCTCCCGCTGCCTGGGAACTGGTACGCAATAACTTTAAGCGCGCCGGTGGCGGTCCTGCTGCACAAACCGTGGTGACTGAGTTCGAAATGGCCTTGCCGGAACTGGGCGAACTGCCGAAAAAGGCATTTCCTGTCGGCGAGAAAGCCGTACCGTCCACCGCCATGGGTGCGCTGGTCGGCGAAGTCGGCAAACGCGATGCCCGATTCGTCGTGACCAATGCAGACGGCAACGAGGCCTCGGCAATGAAAAACATCAACGATGTATTGAAAATTCGTCACCCGACCGAAGACGCACTGTATAACCAGTCGCCCGAGGGACAGGTCTACGAACCGCTGAGTGAAGATGCCTGCGCCGGTTTCGCTGCCGGTCTCGCGTTATTCGGTTCGCGCGCCCTCTGGTTGTCCTATGAAAGCTTCGTCGTCAACGGCATGCCGATCGTGCAGACCGTGGCCCAGGCCATGGCCGAGTTGCGTCGCAAAACCCCGTCGATCGTCAGCATGTTTACCGCCGGCGCACTGGAACAGGGTCGCAACGGCTGGACTCATCAGCGCCCGGAAATCGAAAACTACATGGCATCACTGATGCGCACCGGTAATTACTACGCCCTGTTCCCCTGTGACGCCAACATGATGCAGGTGGCTTACGAATGGGCAACCAATACCTTTAATAAAGGTATTTCCATCATTGCATCGAAGAGCCCACTGCCGGTGTACACCACACTTGAGCAGGCTCGGGACGCGATCGAAACCGGTGCCACCACGTTGTATGAAAGTGACGGCGGCGACAAAACCGTGGTCTTCGCCAGTACCGGCGACATGGTACTGCTGCCGGTATTCGAAGCGAAAGATGAACTGGAACAACAGGGTTACAAGGTACGCATCGTTGCCGTAGCTAATCCGCGTCGACTGTACCGTCCCGACGATGTCGCCTGGAATACGGTTTCGCAACCGGACGATCAGTTCATGAACGATACCGACTTCGAGGCCATGTTCGGCGGTGACGCACTGATCGGCATCACCGGCGGCGCCAGTGGTTCGCTGGAACCGGTCATGCTGCGCAGCTCGGCGCCGAAACGTGACGTGATGTGCTGGAAGCGCGGTGAAACCACCGCGTCACCCGGTGAGATCATGGCGTTCAACGGACTGTCGAAAGATGACATCGTTGCCCGCGTAAAACGACTGGCAGGTTAAGCCATGGCTGAAACGAAAATCATCGTCATCGATGATGACCCCACGGGTTCGCAGACGGTACATAGCTGCCTGCTGCTCACCCGCTGGACGCCGAATAACCTGATCAGCGCATTGCAGGATGACTCACCGCTGTTTTTCATTCTTTCCAACACCCGCGGCATGGATGCCGAGCGGGCGGCGACAATCACTCGCGAGATTTGCGTCAACCTGAAACAGGCACTGGATACACTGCAGGCACAGGGCACGCCCATCAATCCAATTGTGGTCAGCCGCTCCGACTCCACGTTACGCGGTCACTACCCGGTAGAAACCGACGTCATCACCGAACAGTTAGGACCTTTCGACGCCCACTTCATGGTGCCCGCCTTTTTCGAAGGCGGACGTTTTACCAAAGACAGCATTCACTATTTAATGGTCGACGGTAAAGCCGTACCGGTACATGAAACCGAATTCGCCCGAGACTCGGTGTTCGGTTTTTCCACCGCTTACCTACCGGATTACGTCGAAGAAAAAACCCGGGGCCGAATCCATGCCGACCAGGTCGAACGTTTCCTGCTCGACGATGTACGCGGTGACTGCCGGGATCGTTTACGCAGGCTATCCGGCAATGTCTGTTGCAGCGTCGACTGCGAAACCCAGGACGACCTCAATCACTTTGCCGATCAACTGCAGCAAATTGCCGGGGAAGGCAAACGCTTCCTGTTCCGCAGCGCCGCCAGTCTACTCACTGCTCTGGCCAAACTGCCGCCGCAACCGGTACAGGCTCGCGACATGGCCTGCTATGTAAGAGACGGTAAAGCCGGTGCCATCATCATCGGCTCGCACGTATCCAAAACCTCTTCGCAACTGGCTTACTTGCGTGAACACACTAAAGTAACACCGATACATGTCGATGTGGAAAAACTCAACGTCGACATCAAACACTGGCATTACAATGCCGACATGATCCTGCGTGACCTGATTGGCCAGATCACCGCTGCCCACAGCCTGAATAAAACTGTCGCCATCTTCACTTCACGCAACGAGCTGCAATTTCCTTCTCAGGCAGAACGCCTCGCCTTCGGTGAACGGTTGTCGGCGTTTCTAATGGATATCGTACGCAGCCTGCCCAAATCCATCGGCTTTCTCATCAGCAAGGGTGGTATTACTTCCAACGATGTACTGAGTTCCGGACTTGCACTGGAACAGTCACGGGTGGTTGGGCAGATTTTGCCGGGGTGTTCTGTGGTGAAGTGTGGAGATAATCATCCGCGGTACCCGGGGTTACCGGTGGTGATTTTTCCGGGGAATGTTGGGGGGGAGAGTTCGCTGGCGGAGGCTTATTCGATTCTTTCCGGGAAGTGAGCTGTTTCCCCTCCTCCATTTCGGGGGACGACCCCATGGATGTAATCGATAGAATCGAGTCCGGAACGGAGATCGAAAGCGACGCAGGAGGCCAGAGCCGAGGGTTAGAATCGGGGTGTCTGAGCGGAGTTTTATGTTTTTTGGTGCCAACTCAAGAGCTAGTGCTAATCGTTAAACGTTCTGTTTCGCCCCTCGGCGAGTCACTTTTTGTCTCCAGCGACAAAAAGTAACCAAAAAACGCCGCCCCAAGCCAGTTTGCCCTTCGGGTGCCCGAGCCTTGTTAACGCGGATTCTGTTGATATTTCCTGATCAGTTGTTTTAGTAGGTCCGCTACCGGGTCGTCTCGATTCGCTTCCATGCTCATTTCGACTCAAATCGCCATCCCTGGCGATTTGCCCCTCCATGTTCACAAGTCTCGGCAAACTGGAAAGGGGACAAAAGCAAATCAAAAGCGTAAAAGAAAAAGCCGACAGGCTTTCACGCTTTTTGATATTTCAGTTGAGTTTGTCGTTGATGTCTCGACTGCAGTAATTCCTGCTCCACTCAAACGCTTTCCCCCATGGGGCTTGCCGAGCATTGTGAATACCGTAGGGGCAATTTGCCAGGGATGGCAAATTGAGTTCTGATAAGCATGGATGCGCATCTGAACGACCCGGTAGCAGAACTGCCAAAACGACCGATCAGGAAACAATTACAGAATCTGCGCTAACAATGGGAGGGCACCCGAAGGGCAAGCACTAAAGGGCGCGGCGTTTTTGGTTACTTTTTTCGCTGCAGAAAAAAGTGACTCGCCACGACTGCATGGATGCAGGAGGTAGAGCAACGCAGGAGCG
>CBDULQ010000270.1:0-4512 GCA_965368115.1 uncultured Gammaproteobacteria bacterium
AAACATAAGTATATGATTTTTCTTATATTAGCCTTTCTGGATACTCCCCCATACGAGGCAATTTCGTTAAAATCGTCTAAAATTAGATCGTTCAGTTCGCGGTAACCTCCCTTACTTGCAAATGATAAAAACACCTTCAGCGTATCCGTCGCCTGGTGACGGATGGTTTGTGCGTTTGCTAGAGGTTTGATAACGATATGAAGCGGTACATATCAGGGGCAATTTCTTTCTGGGTCATCTTGATTCTCATCACACAGCTCGCGGCCTGCGGCAAGAGCCGGGGCAATCGTAAGCCAACGGCGGAAAACCTGGCGGTCACCACCCAGGAGGACATCAGCACAGATATCCTGCTTCGCGGCAATGACGAGGATGGCAAGATTACCGGCTATACCGTCCTCAGCACCCCCAGCCACGGCACCCTGAGCGGAAGCGCGCCCTATCTGACCTATACCCCGAACGCGGATTTCTACGGCAGCGATAATTTCAGTTATCGCGTCACCGACAACGCCTATAGCGACTCCAGCCCGGCCGTCGTCAGCATTACCGTCACAGCAGTCAACGATATCCCGGTTGCTGGCGAAGATACCTATTCCGCCTCCGGCAATACACAGAAAGTGGTGACCGCACCCGGGCTGCTCAGCAACGATTCCGATCCGGACTCACCGGCCAACGCCCTGACCGTGACCGCCGGCAACTTCAGCACCAGCGCCGGTGGTTCAGTGGATATCAATGCCGACGGCAGCTTCACCTACAATCCGCCCGCGGAAGTCAGCAGCGACAGTTTCACCTACACCCTGAACGACAACGACAGCAGCGACCCGCAAACCGCCACCGGCCAGGTCAACATCGCACTCGGCCCCACCGTCTGGTATGTGGATGATTCTGCAGCCGGCGGCGGCGACGGCACCTATAACCTGCCGTTTAACACGCTGGCCGCAGCGGCAACCATCGCCAGCTCCGGCGACACTATTTTTGTCTACGCCGGCAATTACACCGGCGGCATCACACTGGCTGATTCCGTTCTGATGATCGGCGAAGCAGAGGGACTGACCGTAGACGGTATGACCATTCCCGTCGGCCCCGCTCCCGTCATCAGCGCCGACAGCAGTACCGATGTCATCACCCTGTCGAACAACAACACCCTGAAGGGCGTCGCCATCAATAGCGGACGCAACGGTCTGGTGGCCGGCGATGTGAGCAACCTGCAGATCCAGAATCTGTCGATCAGCGATACTGCAGCCAGCAACGTCAACCTGAGCAATGTCACCGGCACCGTCAGCATCGCCGACTCCACCATCAACAACACCAGTGCCGGCGTGGACGGCATCGCCATCAACAACGCCGGCCTGACATCAGGCACCCTGACCCTGACCATCGACAATGTACAGTTCATCGGTAACGCAACGGGTACTGGTTTGCTGGATGCCATCGATCTGTACAGCGGCGCCAATGCCACATTGATCGCCACTTTGTCCGGCAACCAGTTCAGCAATGTCTACGCAGATGGCATCGAAGCCGATATCCTCGGCAGCAGTGGCAGCGACACACTGACCATCGGCGGTACCGGCATCGGCAACACCTTTACCGGTGTAATCGGCAGGCCCATGAACCTGGTGGCGGGCGACAGTGCACTGGTTCAGTTTGATATCCGCGACAATCAGCTCGACGGAAATGGCCAGTCCACCAACCACGGCATTCTGCTGACCACAAGTGACAACAGCAGCATCGATGCCAGCATCATCAACAACACCCTTACCGACATCGGCAACACAGCACCGGCCATGAACAGTATTTTCGTGCAGACCGGCAACACGCAAACCGCCAATGCCCGCCTGGTGCTGGCGGTACAGAACAACACGATCAATGGCAATACCGCGACCGGCCTGTACATCACCACGCTGGGCAATTCCGACGCATTACTGACCGTAACCGGCAACAGCATCGGGAATAACGGCACCAGCGAAGGGGTACGTATCGCCGCTTCGACATCCGGTACCGAAGTGTGTCTGACCATGGATAGCAACAGCTTCTCCAATGGCGACGTCACTTACCTCAACGAAGCTGCGGACGGTAGCATGGTTCGCATCCCGGCGGCCGCCAGTATCTCCGCTTTCTCCGCCAACAACGGCGGGGTTACGGTGAACACCTCAGGCGTGGTCGGTTTCGGCGAAGCCTGTACTATCAGTCCCTGATCCCCAGTCACATCAATGCCGGTCAATCGACCGGCAAGTGATTACCCATTCACAAAGCCGTAGCCAGCCGTGTCGATTCTGCTATAGTGCGCTAATTTTCAGACCGCGTATAAAAACAGAAGAGGGTTGTTTATGGCCAGTTACACACCGATATCCTGGGCCGGCATCGGTATTCGGTTCCTTATTGCGCTGATCATTGTCTTCACCACCTACAACCCTGAAGGCTTTTCCTATTTCCACTGGGTGATGGATACACAGGCCGGTTCCTGGCCGGTGAAGATCCTGCTCGGTATCGTGCTGGTGATCGGCTGGGCGGTATATATCCGCGCCACCCGACGTTCGCTGGGCGCCATCGGTGTAGTGCTGGCGATTGCATTTTTCGCCGCCCTGCTCTGGTTGCTGGTCGATCTTAAAATCATTCCCGCTGATTCGGTGCGCGCCGTGTCCTACATCATCCTGTTGATCATCGCCAGCCTGCTGGCCACCGGCATGTGCTGGTCACATATTCGTCGCCGTATGACCGGTCAGCAGGACGTGGACGAAATCGAAGGCTGACGATCAGCAAGCCAAAAAAAAGCCTGCTGTTGCCAGCAGGCTTTTTTTATTCTCCAGCAACGTCCGCGATTACTGCAGGACCAGTTCCACCCGACGATTACGCGCACGACCTTCGGCACTGGCATTGTCGGCAACCGGCTGATCGGGGCCGTAACCTTTTGCGGTCAGTCGATCCGCCGCGACGCCCTGATCGACCAGGTAATGACGTACTGCTTCCGCACGACGCTGCGACAGGTTGACGTTACGTTGATAATTACCGGTATTGTCGGTATGACCGGCCACTTCGAATTTCAGATGATCGTTACGTTGCAGCACCTGTGCAATGCGATCCAGTTCGGACTGACTGTCACCACTCAGTGTCGCCGTACCGGTAGCAAATTCGATACTGGACAGATCGATACTGGACTGCAACGGACAACCACGATTGTTAGTGGGTGTACCGGCCGCGGTATTCGGGCAATCGTCATGATCATCGACGATACCGTCGCCATCGCTATCGACAACCCGTTCACAACCACTGGCATCGACTTTCACGCCGGCTGCTGTTTGCGGACATTGATCCTCATCGTCACTGACGCCGTCCCGATCACGATCGCCTGTCGGCTCTGCGACCGGCATGGGCTTAACCGGCACTGCATTCGCTTTTCGAGTATCGATTTTCGGCGCAACACCTTCACACTCGGGCAACACATTACCCGCATTGCGCTCGGCGGCAGCCCAGCACTCACCCGAACCGGTGCGCACGACTTCACCGCTGGAACTGGTCCAGTAGGCTCCGGCCGAAACCGTACTCGAAACCAGCAGCATTGAAAAACAGATAACAGAATAAGCACAGGTACGCGCCGGAAGCGAAACAGATTTTTTCATTTTTATGTCCCGATGATCTGGAAGAGCCGCGGATTATATCAGATCGAAACCGGTGAACAATTTACCTTCCTGGAAACAGATCAAGGTTCCGGCATATTTCAAATCACAGCTATCCATCCATAGGATAACGCCGAAAACATCGTCATTTATCGTTGCGGCACCGTCATCGAACGCTTCGATACCTGCTCCTGCTGACTTTGTGGCCATAGCAGACGAATATCCCAGTCATAAATGTGTTCCGCCTGTAGCGTAGGGGCGGTTTCATTATCGATTTCGTGATACACATTGTGTGGCGGCTTCCAGGTGGCATCACGACCGAACATAAAGTCCTGGTCTTCGACCAGTACGCGATACGCTTTGTTGAGCTGTAACGCTCGCTCCCTGGATGGTGTAATCAGTTCATACACATCGCGCGCAGCCGTGACTTTTTCCACATCCACTTCACCGTCGGCCTTGAACCAGCGCTTGAGCATTTCTTCGTTACTACGGAACTCATCACCGCCACCGACACGACGCAGATAGGTCAGTATCTCGCCTTCCGATTCACCCACATTGGGTACATCGGGCATGTTGTGCAGATTGATGTAACCCCAGCCGTCGGCACCATCGATCTTGCGTGCGAAGCTGAAGGTCTTGTCGATGGTCGAGCCGATCGAGGTATGGCAGCCCATACAGAACAGGTTCTCTTCGAAGGTGCTGACGCGCAGTCGTCCATCCCGGGCTTCGATGAAACTCTGCACCGACCAGCCGAAACCATTATCCAGACCGTAGTCGAACAGGTATTGATAACTGGGCAGGTGGCCGGCTTCTTTCTCATACATTTCCAGTTGATAATTGCGCGCGTACACACCCTTGTCGAACTGGCGCCATTTCTTCAGGTAGCGGACTTCTTTCATGC
>CBDULQ010000271.1:0-4505 GCA_965368115.1 uncultured Gammaproteobacteria bacterium
GCATTGATCGAAAAAGACAAGTTAAACAGCTAACCTGGCCAGCCTTGCACTACTGCCTCATAGTTTGGGCTTACCTGGTGCATAGGCTAGTTCCAGCCGCTTCATGACCGCCACGAAATTCTCATCCACGGTCAGTGACGACGTCAGCATCAAATTCAATTCGGTTTTAGCCGCTGCAATCACCTGGTAAATACTCTTTCCCTGAGTCTGGGTCAATCCCAACTCAGCAATCTTGTCGCGCATATCTTTCTCGAAACCCAGAAACATTTCCGAGATAGCGATGATCTGATTATCGAGATTGTTCTGTATATCCTCGAAAGAGTGATTCACCTTACGGAAAATCTTGTAGATATTCTCCTGCAGTTCATCCAGCTCGAGCTTCTTTGCCAGTGTATCCACACGCACATTGGCTCCCGCAGCAATGATTTCCAGATACTCTTTCAGGTGTTCCGCTCCTCCAGCCTGCGTTAACGGAAGACCACACACCACCATAGTGAGATAACGATGATTGATGATCATGCAAGGCCCGGCCTCGATCACTTCCTTTTCCAGACCATGGCTTTCAATCAGATCAAGGGCAATATGCTTATGCTCCTCGTCCGTGGAAAAATTGATCGACTTATTGTGATACCTGACCTGTACCAGCAAATCGAGATCACAGGATTGTACGGCGTGAAACACCGCATCAAACAGATCCCGATAACTACCGGCGATAAAACTTTCGTGAAAAAAGCGTATAAGATCTTCGTTACTGCCTGATTCTGCTTCGGCCGAACCCTGGTTATCCGTGGCAACCTCGATACGGCTTTTCCAGCGCGCCAGATTCAGTTGCTCCATGGATATCAGCAGCTGATCCCTGGTGAGCGTGAGTTCGCGCTGAACTTCAAAGAACTTTTTTTTGAATCCTTCCAGATTTGAAACTCGTTCACTGAGATATTTGTTGTCATGGCGTAAACGCCCTATCTCTGTTAGCACGCTATGCTCAGGATCTTGTCGGTCGTATTCGCTCATATCGGGAAACTCCACGATGGCAACTACTTGATTGTAGCAAAATATATGACTTTCATTTTCCACCCGCGAAATTCGCCATCCCGATTCCACCTCTTCCATGAACGTGAATACAACACAATAAAAAAGCCCTTTACAGGGCTTTTCTATGACTCGGTTTATAGCGGTGGAACTGATTATTTCAACAGTTTCACCAGTGCTTCTTCGAAACGAGCAGCCAGACCGATATTCGGCAAGGCTTCACCGGCATGGCGCAGGGTTAACCGAGACGTATTGTCCATAGGCTGCAGCGTCATATTGATAGTGACTTCACCGGTTTCAAGTTCTTCATCGCCGGGACCACCGGTGAATAGACGTACCAGCCAGCTGGATTCATTCAGTTCATCATCGTCTTCCTTAACCAGCTTTTTCGGTACATTGCTGACCAGGACGTCGATGGTTCCCTGTTGCCGATCAGTGCCCAGCACCTTGACGCCGAGCTCATCCAGAGCATGCAGTACACGTTGCCAGACCAGGTCGACATCGCCGATCAGCTCGAACTCGTCATCGCCAGACAGTGGTCGAACCCGCGGCTGGAAGGGTTTGATGTAATCGGTGAACATGGCATCCACTTTGGTTTTGCCAAGACCGGCATAGAGCGCCAGGCGTCGTAACATCTCGTATTCCAGATCCGGGTCGCTGGTGCGTTCACGCCAGCTGCTGACATCATCGCCAACAAAAACTTCCAGCCCCTGGTGACTGATAAAAATGCGCGTACTCTTGCCGTCCGCGACCCGAACCAGGCGCATGCGGAATTTGTCCATGCGGTCCGGCGACAGCTTCTTGAACATGGTCAGCAGCACCGACTCATCCTTATCAACCTGAAATTCCCTGATCCATTCGGTTTCCATGTATGCCAGCAACGGCTCACTACGTACCAGCTCAATGCCTTCCTGCGCCCAGAATGCCTTCAGCCGCGGCCATAATTTATCCGCATCTTCGTCAACTTCCAGCCAGTGCATGTTCTGATCGGACTGCAAGCGAATACCCTTGAACTCCGGCGCAACGACTCCGCCGCCGGCAGTCGATTCACGCTGTTTCAGCATTTGCATGGCTTTTTCGGAGGGCTCGGGAATATCCAGTTGCTGACTGGTATCGGGACTGGTCAATGTCGGCGGCACTTCCAGTGCTTTTACGGAATAACTGTCCAGGTATTCGGGTCGTTCTTCGCCATCGGAACTACAGGCGGTAATGACAATACAGGTAAAGGCAACAACAAACGATCTAATCATTCAATAACACCTGCTTCACGCATGGCGGCGCGAACATCCTCATGATATTGCTCGGAAAGAAAAGTCAGCGGCAGTCGGATTCCAGCCGGCATCATACCCATTTCGTATAATGCCCATTTCACCGGAATCGGATTTGACTCGACAAATAATTTTTCGTGTAGACCCTGCAGCGGTCGATTCAGTTCCAGCGCACGTTCGCGATCACCGGCCAGTGCCGCCGCACACATATCGGCCATGGCGCGCGGCGCGACATTGTTGGTAACCGAAATCACACCGTCACCTCCCTGCAACATGAACTCCGTACCGGTGGCGTCATCACCACTGTACAGGTCGAAGTTATCTCCGCACAGTTCACGTATGGCAGCCACTCGCGACAGATCGCCGGTGGCTTCCTTGATGCCGATGATATTGGAAACTTTAGCCAGCCGCCCCACGGTTGCCGGCAACATGTCACATGCGGTACGTCCCGGCACGTTGTAAAGAATCTGTGGAATCGGCACCGCCTCGGCGATGGCTTTATGGTGCTGGTAAAGTCCTTCCTGGGTCGGCTTGTTGTAATATGGCGTTACCAGCAAACAGGCGTCGGCGCCGGCCTGCATGGCACAGCGAGTCAGGGTGATCGCTTCGGTGGTGGAGTTGGCACCGGTACCGGCGATCACCGGGATACGCTGGTCAGCCATCTCCACGGTACGGCGAATAGTCTCACAATGTTCGATTTCGTCCAGCGTAGCGGATTCACCGGTGGTGCCCACCGAGACGATCGCCGATGTGCCATTTTCGACATGAAAATCCACCAGCCTGGACAGACTGTCGAAGTCGATAGAACCATCCGGATGCATCGGCGTGACCAATGCCACCATACTGCCACGAAACATGATTGAATCTCCCAGAATTGAGCCGGACATGGTACTTTGCATACCCCGGCTTTACAAGGCGTTGTAGCGGAGGAAACGGGCCGGACAAAGCGCCGACGATGGTTTAATATTGCAGGCCAGTAAAAACAGGCATCCCTCATTCATCATGAACAGTTATCTTGTCATTACCGCGGTCGGCGCAGACCGCTCCGGCATCGTCGACGACCTGACCCGGGTCATGCTGGACCACGAAATGAATATCGAAGACAGCCGCATGAGCATCCTTGGCGGCGAGTTCGCCATCATCCTGCTGGTCTCCGGCAGCGAAGCTTCGGCACAGGCGGTAAAAGAACAACAGGCCCAGCTGGAGCAGGTGCTGGGACTCAAACTGCTCATCAAAACCACGCGCGCGCGCCAGGCAGATGGCCAGACCCGGCCTTACAATATCCAGGTGGTGGGCATGGATCATCCGGGTATCGTGCACAACCTGGCGCGCTTCCTGTCCGGCCATGGCATCAATATCGAAAACCTGGAAACCGACAGCTACCCGGCGCCGCACACCGGCACCCCCATGTTTGCAGTCACCATGACCGTAGACATCCCAAACCAGCTGTCGACCAGCAAGCTGCGCGAAGAGTTTACCCGGCTGTGCGACGAGCTGAACCTGGACGCGCAATTTTCACCGGTTTCCATCAACAAGCAACGTTAAACGGAGTTCCCCCCAATGGCTGTTAGCATCGGTAAGAAAGTCGCCAACTTCAAACTGCCGGCCACCGGCGATCAATACATCAGCCTGAAAGATCTCAAGGGCAAGAATGTCGTGCTGTATTTCTACCCCAAGGACAGCACCCCCGGCTGCACCCAGGAAGGCCAGGATTTTCGTGACAACCACGCCAAATTCAAACGTGCCAAGACCGTGGTGCTCGGTGTATCACGGGATTCCATCAAATCACACGAGAATTTCAAAGCAAAACAGGGCTTCCCGTTCGAATTGCTGTCGGATGCGGATGAAGCCCTGTGCACCCAGTTTGATGTGATCAAGATGAAGAACATGTACGGCAAGCAGGTGCGCGGTATCGAGCGCAGTACCTTTCTGATCGACAGTAAGGGGTATCTGCGGGAGGAATGGCGCAAAGTGAAAGTCAAAGGCCACGTCGAAGAAGTGCTGACCGCCGCCAAACAGTACAAGCCGGAATAGACCGCACCATTCCTCTCACGACCGCCAGGGGCGGTCGTGCCTGTGCTAACGCACCCCGGCGCTGCGCGGCGGCGTCCCTTCGGGACCCCAATTTGCGTGTCATCTCCACACGCAAGGACGGCGCAAAGTGAAAGTCAAAGGCCACGTCGAAGAAGTGCTGACCGCCGCCAAACA
>CBDULQ010000272.1:0-4434 GCA_965368115.1 uncultured Gammaproteobacteria bacterium
GTATTGGATACCGATCAGTTGCTAAGAAAGAAAAACGGTGAGCCTTTGGAGCGTAATCTTTTTGAGGAAGTGTATCTCAAAGAGTTTAACGAGCTGGAGAAGAACACGGCCTGGTATCTGGATGACCAGGAGAGCATTTATTGGTGGCACCGTATTGCGGTCAATTCACGTTCCTACAGTGTTCAAGGCTGGCAGCGTCAGCGCGTCTTCCCTGATTTGCTTGCCTGTGTTCATGGTACGGAAGGTGGCAAGTTTCGTTTTTCGGTACTGGAAACCAAAGGTGAGCACCTCAAGGGTAATGATGATACGGAATACAAGCGCAAGCTGTTTGAGTTATTAACGGGGTGCGCGAAGACGGCAGTGAAGGCTGGTGAACTTCAGCTTGAGCATGAGGAGAGTGAAATTACCTTTACGATGTTGCTTGAGGATGCCTGGAAAGATCAGATCGCTACAATTTGTTAGACGACTTGTGGTCCTCTGTCATGTATAACCGACTGCTCACAGTTTGCTGCGGAGTTTCGTCGTGGCGGGAATTATTCGGCCCATCTCTGGGCCTCACCCCTACGGGGCCAGAGACGGCGAAGCATGTCTCTGTTCAATTTTGTTCCTGACAAAATTAGTGAACCGTCCTTGCGTGTGGAGATGACACGCAAATTAGGGCGCGAAGCGCACAAAATTTTAAGCGTTAGATTCTGTGTATAGAAAAGGTTTTCTAGAAAAGGGCGGTTCCCGTGATTCGAGAGTGTGTGGCGGGAATTATTCGCCCCATCCCTGGGGCTCACCCCTTCGGGGCCAGTATCAGCTTTCGCTGATCCTGTTCAAATTCGCTCCAGGCGAATTTAGTGAACCCGCAACGTGCGTTCGCATCCACACCATCTCGACCAATAAAAAAGGCCACCTGATTTCTCAGGCGGCCTTGTTTATTGGTGGAGGTGGCGGGAATTATTCGCCACATCCCTGTGGCTCACCCCTACGGGGCCAGAGACGATAAAGCATGTCTCTGTTCAATTTTGCTTCCCGGCAAAATTAGTGAACCCGCTACGAGAGTTCGATTCTGCGCAAATAAAAAAGGCTTCCCGAGGTTGGGAAGCCTTTGATTTGGTGGAGGTGGGGAGAATCGAACTCCCGTCCGGAAGCACTCAGCCTTTGGCTCTACATGCTTAGAGTCGGTCTTTTAATTTAATCGATTGAACTCCGACCAATCAGGATTTCAACCAACGAGCCTTTAGGAGTTTAACGATCCGGTACAAGGCTTACCATCACGCGAGTCTGTATAAGCGACCCCTGAAATCTGAAACCTACAGACGAGTAACAGTCAGAGGGCATTCAACTGGTTTTTAAGCAGCTAATGCGTAGTTGTCGTCGTTGGCAACTATATGGTTTGCGGTTGTGTTTACAAGGTAAGCCGCGCCTTGGCATGCACCGAAAGGATTTGTTACCCCCGTCGAAGCCATGTCACCCCCATACTCAGGTCCAGTTCCCGGGATTTCCCTGATGCCGTCTCCGTTGTACATTGAGCGGAAAGCCAGGTTTTAAAGGTTTCCAGGAACACCTGAGTAAAGTTTGTACAACGCCGATGTTCATCACATCTCAGCATCGCACCCTTCATATATGGGGCTTTCACCCGACATTTCAAGGGGCGGTGCTCACGCTGTACAAGCGGTGACCATTCTACGCTGCTGGCGGTCAGTTAGCTAGCCGCAACTACCTGAATGCTTTAAAATTGCGGGCTTTCCACCCCATCGCCAGATGAGCTTAACCGAGGCCGCACATGCACTATTTCCCGGGTTCCCCCGCGCTTTCCAGCTTCCGTGTCGAGAAGTTGCTGAATCAACTGCAACAACAGGTACCGGGGATCACCGCCCTGCACAGCCAGTATGTGCATTTCGCCGATGTGGAGGGGGATCTGGCCCCTGAGCAGAAGGTGACTCTGGAGAAGCTGCTGACCTACGGGCCCCATTTCGAGGCGGAATCCCTGGGTGGGGAACTGTTTCTGGTCACGCCCCGGGCGGGTACTATTTCGCCCTGGTCCTCCAAGGCCACCGATATCGCCCACAACTGCGGACTGGGCAACATCCTGCGGCTGGAGCGGGGCGTGGCCTATTATATAGAGTCGTCTGCGGCGCTGGGTGAGGCGGATCAGCAGGCGGTGATGGCGCTGATCCACGATCGCATGACCGAGATGGTGATGCGCGATTTCGACGCGGCGGCCGGCCTGTTCCATCACACCGAGCCCGCCGAGGGCGGTCATGTGGACGTGCTGGGCGGTGGCCGCGAGGCGCTGGTGGCGGCGAACCAGTCGCTGGGTCTGGCCCTGTCCGAAGACGAAATCGATTACCTGATGGATTATTTCCAGTCGGCGAATCGCAACCCGGGCGATGCGGAGCTGATGATGTTCGCCCAGGCCAACTCGGAGCACTGCCGCCACAAGATTTTCAATGCGGACTGGATCATCGACGGTAAACGCCAGGACATGTCCCTGTTCAAGATGATCCGCAACACCTTCAGCGCTTCGCCCTGGCGCATTCTCAGTGCCTACAGCGACAACTCCTCGGTGATCGAGGGGCACACCGCGGGCCGTTTCTTCCCGGAGCCGGGCAGCCACCAATACCGTTATCACAACGAAGAACTGGTGATTCTGATGAAGGTGGAGACCCACAATCATCCCACCGCCATTTCACCGTTCCCCGGTGCGGCCACCGGTTCCGGCGGCGAGATTCGCGACGAGGGGGCGACCGGTCGCGGTTCCAAACCCAAGGCGGGGCTGTGCGGTTTTTCCGTATCCAACCTGCGCATTCCCGGTTTCGAGCAGCCCTGGGAGACCGACCACGGCAAGCCGGGGCGTATCGTTTCGGCGCTGGATATCATGGTGGAGGGTCCGCTGGGTTCGGCGGCCTTTAATAATGAGTTCGGCCGTCCCAACATCAACGGCTATTTCCGCACCTTCGAGGAGATGGCGCCGGGTGTGGACGGCGAGGAAATTCGCGGTTATCACAAGCCGATCATGCTGGCCGGTGGTTACGGCAACATGCGCAGCCAGCATGTGGAAAAACTGCCGCTGCCGGTGGGTACGCCGATCGTGGTGCTGGGTGGCCCGGCCATGCTGATCGGTCTGGGCGGCGGCGCAGCATCGTCTATGGCCAGCGGCGCCAGCGCCGAAGACCTGGACTTCGCCTCGGTGCAGCGCGGTAACCCGGAAATCGAACGTCGCTGCCAGGAAGTCATCGACCGCTGCTGGGCACAGGATGGCGACAACCCGATCCTGTCGATTCACGATGTGGGTGCGGGCGGTCTGTCTAATGCATTGCCGGAACTGATCAACGACGGCGGTCGCGGTGCCGAGTTCGAACTGCGCGAAGTGCACATCGATGAGCCGGGCATGACGCCGATGGAAATCTGGTGCAACGAATCCCAGGAACGTTACGTGCTGGCCATCGATGCGGCCAGGCTCGACGCCTTCAAAGCCCTGTGTGAACGGGAACGTTGTCCTTACGCCGTGCTCGGTGAAACCAGCGAAGACATGCAACTGCGTGTGCACGATCGTCACTTCGACGATTACCCGGTGGACATGCCGCTGGAGGTCTTGCTCGGCAAACCGCCGAAGATGACCCGTGACGTGAAACACGAAACCATCGAAGCGAAAAAATTCGATGTGTCGGGTATCGACATCAACGACGCGGCGGAACGGGTTTTACGTTTGCCCACAGTCGCCAGCAAGAACTTCCTGATCACCATCGGTGACCGCTCGGTCACCGGCCAGATCGTGCGCGATCAGATGGTCGGTCCCTGGCAGGTACCGGTGGCGGACGTGGCGGTGACTACCGCATCCTACGATGTGTATGCGGGGGAGGCCATGGCCATGGGCGAACGCACACCGGTGGCGCTGCTCGATGCACCCGCATCCGGTCGCATGGCGGTGGCGGAAGCCATCACCAACATCGCCGCCGCACCCATCGAACGCATGAACGACATCAAGCTGTCCGCCAACTGGATGGCGCCGGCGGGTCATCCCGGTGAAGATGCGCGATTGTTCGATACGGTGAAAGCCGTGGGCATGGAATTGTGTCCCGAGCTGGGTGTCGCGATTCCGGTAGGCAAGGATTCCATGTCGATGAAAACCGTGTGGGAGCAGGACGGTGAACAACGTTCGGTCACCGCGCCCCTGTCGCTGATCATTTCCGCGTTTGCGCCGGTCACCGACACGCGTAAAACACTCACTCCGCAACTGCGTACCGATAAGGGTAAAACTTTATTGCTGCTCATCGACCTGGGTGCCGGGCAGAACCGCCTCGGTGCTTCGGCACTGGCGCAGGTGTACAAGCAGATCGGTTTCCAGCCGGCGGATCTGGATGCGCCGTTCCTGTTGAAAAATTTCTTCAACGCCATGCAGGCGTTGCACAATGAAAACAAATTGCTGGCTTATCACGATCGTTC
>CBDULQ010000273.1:0-4383 GCA_965368115.1 uncultured Gammaproteobacteria bacterium
GTGAAACGCCATGCGCTGCGCCGACTTGGGCCCGACGCCGGGCAGGCAACGCAGCGCGTCGATCAGTTGCAGCAATAAGGGGGACTGGGACATCGAGGCTTTAGAACGGCAGCTTCATCCCGCCGGGCAGGTTCATGCCGGCAGTGATACCGGACATTTTTTCCTGGGTCTGCTGCTCGATGCGACGTACTGCATCATTGACCGCCGCAGCCAGCAGGTCTTCGATCATTTCCTTGTCGTCCTGCATCAGGCTGTCGTCCAGCGCCACACGACGCAGTTCGTGGCGACCGTTCATGACCACTTTTACCATGCCACCGCCGGCCTGGCCCTCGACTTCCATATTGGCCAGTTCTTCCTGCGCCTTCTGCATGTCTTCCTGCATCTTCTGCGCCTGTTTCATCAAATTACCAAGACCACCTTTCATGGGGTACTCCTCGTTACTTCAGTTAATCCACCGGGCGTACCGAATTCGGCACCACCTCGGCATCAAAGTTCTCTTTCAGGGCCTTGACCACCGGGTCCTCGTCAATCGACTGCTCCGCCGCCTGCTGACGCTCGGCCACATTGCGCGCCGCGGTCTGGGCCGGGGTTTCGGAGGCCGGTTTGCCCAGGGTAATGGTTAATTTTACCCTGTCACCAAGAAATTCGCTGAGTGCATCCTGCAGTTTATTCTGCAAATTGGGATTGAGTAGCTGACTGAACTCTTCATTCAGCTGCAACGCCATGTCACTGCCGCTATGCGACAGCAGACTACAGTTTACCGCCAGTTGCTTGACCATGCCCTTGACGCGTGACGATTCGATCAGGCCCGGCCAGTTGCCATTGAACGGCTGGCCCGCGGTTGCAGCCGGTGCGGCTGGCGTCTCGGCGGGTTGTGCCGATGCTGGCGGGGGCGTGGGCGAGGGTGTTTCTACCGCCTCGGGCCGGCCGGTCGGAGCCGTCGAAGCAGCTGGCCTGGCGGCCACGCCTGGCGCTGGAGTGCTTGCGGTGCGCTGCCCCGGCTGTGGTCGAAACGCCAGCATGCGTAGCAGCGTCATCTCGAATCCGCTGCGCGGATCCGGCGCCAGCGGTAGATCCTTACGGCCGATCAGGCCGATCTGGTAAAACAGCTGCACATCTTCCGGCGCCAGCTCGGCGGCCAGTTGCTGCAGGGTCTCGCGCTCGACCAGGTTTTCATCGACGGCATCGGGCACATACTGGGCGAGCGCCAGCTGGTGCAACAGCGCCAGCAAATCCGCCAGTGCATTGGGAAAATCAGGCGTCATCTCGGCCAGCGCGGCCACTTCCTGCATCACCTGTCCCGCGTCACCACCGATCAGCGCGCGCAGCAGGGCCAGGATGCGATCCCGGGATACGGTGCCCAGCATGGCCTGCACTTCGTTGCTATCCAGCTTACCGCCGCCGTAGGCAATGGCCTGATCCAGCAGACTCAGTGCATCACGCATGGAACCGTCGGCGCCATGCGCCAGCAGGCGCAGTGACAAAGGATCGAAGGCCAGCCCCTCCTGCTCGAGAATATGTTGCAGATGCTGCTCGATCAGCGTCATCGGCATGCGCTTGAGATTAAACTGCAGACAGCGCGACAGAATGGTCACCGGCAGTTTTTGCGGATCGGTGGTCGCGAGCAGGAATTTAACGTGCGGCGGCGGCTCTTCCAGGGTTTTCAGCAGCGCATTGAAACTGTGCCCCGACAACATGTGCACCTCGTCGATGAGATACACCTTGAAACGGCCCTGGGTCGGCGCGTACTGCACATTGTCCAGCAACTCGCGGGTATCCTCGACCTTGGTGCGGGAAGCCGCATCCACTTCGATCAGGTCCACGAAGCGACCTTCACTGATCGCCTGACAGGCGGAACATTGACCACAAGGGGTCGAGGTAATGCCGTTTTCGCAGTTCAACGATTTGGCAAAAATACGCGCGATGGTGGTTTTACCCACACCACGGGTGCCGGTGAACAAATAGGCATGGTGCAGGCGTTGTTCGTCCAGCGCATTGATCAATGCGCGCAGCACATGGTCCTGGCCCACCATTTCAGTGAAATTGCCGGGGCGCCATTTGCGTGCCAGAACCTGATAGCTCATAAATTATTCACGGTGGGTGTTACAAAAAGGCGAGTTTATCATGCACCCTGGCATATCCATAGGCCGCTCTCCGGCGGACCTGAATCGACAAACACGGTCAGGGAAAACTGGAGGCGACCCGTACCAGCCACACCCCGGCGCCCGAACTCACTACTACCGTTGCTCCCTTCCGGGCCTGGCGGGGTTCGCAGCTAATCGTCGCGGGGGGACCGATACGGGCCACCATAACATGGTGACGGCCACTGGCTCGTCTTGAGGCCGTGGATTATCCCCGCAATGACACTGGCTTTCAACCGTAGTAAGACAAACAGACCTGTATGGCTTAGTAACTGAAGCCGCTATTTTGTAACCAGGGCAGCAGATCGGCCGCCGGCATCGGCTTGGCAATGTGATAGCCCTGGGCGATATCACATCGCATGGACTTCAATTTATTGAACACGGATTGCGACTCCACACCCTCGGCGACCACGGTCATGTTGAGTTTATGACCCAGCATAACGCAGGTTTCGACGATCGCCCTGGCTTCACTGTCGGCATCCATCTGCATGACGAAACTCTGGTCGATTTTTAACTCGTTGAACGGCACACGATGCAATTGCGATAAAGACGAGTACCCGGTACCAAAATCATCGATCGACAGATTAAAACCTTTCAGTCGCAAGCGGGTGAGTATATCCAGCGAAGTCACAAGTTCGCCCATCAGGGCGCTTTCTGTGACTTCCAGAACCAGCATGGACGGGTCCAGCCGACTCAGGCTAACCATGTTCATCAACTGTTCCGGCAACACCAGGCTGCTGATACTCTCTGCCGATACATTGACCGATATTTTTGGTTCCAGCCCTTGCTCTCGCCATTCACCGCTCTGCTTCATGGCCAGCTGAATCACCGCTGAAGTCAGCTCTTCCATCAGCCCATTGGTTTCCGCCAGTTGAATAAACGAGTTGGGAAATACCAGACCCAGTTCCGGATGCTGCCAGCGCACTAACGCCTCGACGCCAGCCAGAGAATCTTTATTCAGATTGATTTGCGGCTGAAAGTGCAGCAACAGCTGCTGTTGCTCGATCGCTTCTTTCAACGCATCGACATCGATCGCATGATCATTAAAGCTGGCAGGCTTAACTTCAGAGCGTCGCAGATTCTTAAGATTGACCAGCAATTCATTGAGGCGTGCAATGTGAATCGGCTTGGTCAGGCTGGCCACAATATTCAGGCGCGATTCCTGAGCAAGCTCGTGAGCGGAATGCAATACGCCTTTATCATAACCACTGACCAGAATCAGCGACGACTCGATCTTCAACTCGGAGAGTTTTCTGATGACTTCCACGCCATCCATACCTGGCATCATCAGATCCAGCATAATGATATCCGAATGCCCTTGCGCGTCACCCAGAAATGCGGCGCCATCAAAATACACAAATACTTCAAAACCCAGCTGTTCAGCGACTTCCTTGAACAGGCTGGTCATATCGACATCGTCGTCAACTATGGTCAATGTAGGTACCGGCATTTCTGTTTACTCATTCCTGTTCATTTCATCATTTACACGACCGCACCCGAATCCAGCAGGCTACGTACCCTGTGCAGCAACTCATTTGCAGTAAAAGGCTTGGAAATCTGTCCCTTGCGCAATTTTTCGTCCACTTCAAGATCACCTTCAAGACTATTGAAACCACTGACAGTCTGTATTTTGACATTCGGATATTTATGACGAATCTGCCGAGCCAGTTGATAACCATTCATGCCAGGCATAATGACATCGGTCAGCACCAGATCGACACAATCATGTTCAAGTATGCGCAGTGCATCGAAGGCATCTTTTGCCAGTAGTACTTTATAGCCATTATTGGCCAGGATTTCTTCACTTAAACTACGCAGCGCAGCCTCGTCATCGACAACCATAATGGTTTCGTTGCCTTCAAACGAACCGACTTCGACATGCTCTACCGCATCACTCACTGCGTCAGCATAATCATGGCGCGGGAAGTACATCTCAAATCGCGTACCCAGCCTGGGCGCAGAAACCACTTTGATACCACCGCGGGAACGACTGATAAACCCGTACACCTGACTCAAACCAAGGCCGGTCCCCTGATCGCCCTTGGTACTGAAAAACGGATCAAAGATACGTTCCACTGTTTCTTCGTCCATCCCTTCGCCACTGTCTTCGATACTCAGACACACATAATCGCCATGCTCCAGCCCGAGAACGCGTGCATCGTCGTCAGTCAGTGTCACATTGCGCGTACTGATAGCCAGCGTGCCGCCATTTGGCATGGCGTGCATGGCATTGATACTCATG
>CBDULQ010000274.1:0-4379 GCA_965368115.1 uncultured Gammaproteobacteria bacterium
ATCTCGCCCCATGGCCTAAGTTGATCTACCTGAGTTGATCTAAATGAATCTCCTGGGAATCTCCCGGGTCTGCTGAGTTACAGCCAGTAAACAAAGATAAACAGAGCCAGCCAGACCACATCTACAAAATGCCAGTACCAGGCGACCGCTTCAAACCCAAAATGATTGTCAGAGCTGAAATGGCCTTTGATCACCCTGATCAGAATGACTGTTAGCATGGTTGCACCCATGGTGACATGGAAGCCATGGAAACCAGTCAACATAAAGAATGTACTGCCGTAGATACCGGAGTTGAGTGTCAAGCCGAGATCGCGGTAGGCATGCATGTATTCTTCAGCCTGTAAAACCAGGAAGATCGCGCCCAGAATAACGGTAACCAGTAGACCGATGGTGGTTTGAGTCCGGTTATTGGCACGCAGGGCATGGTGTGCCCAGGTCAGAGTGACACTGGATGCCAGCAGAATTGCGGTATTAATCGCCGGCAGGCCTGCGGGTCCCATGGCTTGCATAGGCGCGGTGAATACGCCGTTGTCCGGATTAGTGAGTACCGGCCAGATCGCCTCGAACGACGGCCATAACAATTCGTGGGTCATGGCATTGTTGCCATCGCCACCCAGCCAGGGCACGGAAAAAGTACGCGCGTAGAAGAGTGCGCCGAAAAATGCCGCAAAGAACATCACTTCGGAGAAAATAAACCACATCATGCCGAGTCGGAACGATCGATCGACCTGGGCATTGTAACTGCCTTTCATCGATTCATCGATCACTGAGCTGAACCAGCCGAACAGCAGGTAGATGATCAGTAAAAAGCCAATGCCGAGCACCAGGTTGGGGCTACCGCCATGAATGCTGGTGGCTGCACCTACGGCGGTGCAGCCAAGTGCAATCGTGCCGACCAGGGGCCACTTACTGGGTTCAGGGATAAAATATTCACCATGGTTCATTGTTGTCATAGCTCGTTTTCCTGATAGTTATTATGAGACAGCAGCGCAGCTTGCGTATTCTGTGTCGGTTTAATGAAAAAGGTATAAGACAGGGTGAGTTCGTTGACGTCCTTGGGTAAGGCACTGTCGACGATGAAGATAACGGGCATTACTTTTTCTTCGCCCGCTGCCAGCGTCTGTTCGGAGAAACAGAAACATTCGGTTTTCTGGAAATAGGCGGCAGCCTGACCAGGTGCCACACTGGGTATGGCCTGGCCGGTAATGGCGTGGTGAGTGATATTGCGCGCGACATACTCGATCTTTGTCGGCTCACCGGGATGTACCTCGACGGATTTCTCCACCGGGCGGAATTCCCATGGCATGGTTTCGTTAAGGTTGGCGACGAACTGAACGCGAATGGTTCGGCTCTTATCCACCGCAGGCGGAGTTGCAAACTCGACCCGGTCTCCGGTCTTGCCATTCAATCCGGTTACATCACAGAACACGTCATACAGTGGAACCAGCGCAAACCCAAAGCCGAACATACCAAAGACGATCAGCATTAATCGGGCAATCACTCGGCCATTGGAGGTTTGCGTGGTCACTGTCGACTCCTTCTTCCGCGTCCCAGCCTTACTTCACTTCCGGCGGGGTAGTGAAGCTGTGGAACGGTGCCGGAGAGGGCAGGTTGTTGAATTCCAGACCGGTTGCGCCTTCCCAGACCTTGTCGGTGGCTTTTTCGCCGCCACGAATGGTCTTGATCACCAGGTACAGGAAGATCAGCTGGGAGAAACCGAACACAAAGGCGCCCACCGTGGCCACCTGGTTGAACTCGACAAACTGCAGATTGTAATCCGGTATACGACGCGGCATGCCGGCCAGACCGATGAAGTGCATCGGGAAGAACAGCACGTTAGCGGAAATACAGGTCAGCCAGAAATGCAGCTTACCCAGTTTCTCGTTGTACATATTGCCGGTCCATTTAGGCAGCCAGTAATACACCGCGGCCATGATGGAGAAAGCGGCACCGGTCACCAGTACGTAGTGGAAGTGAGCTACAACAAAATAGGTGTCGTGATACTGGAAGTCGGCAGGTGCGATACACAGCATCAGCCCGGTAAATCCACCAATAGTAAACAGGAAGATAAAGGCGATGGCGAACAGCATCGGTGTTTCGAAGGTCATCGAGCCTTTCCACATGGTACTGACCCAGTTGAACACCTTAACCCCGGTAGGAATGGCGATCAGCATGGTGGCATACATGAAGAACAGTTCACCGGCGACCGGCATGCCGGTCGTGAACATGTGATGTGCCCATACCAGGAATGACAGAATGGCGATCGACGCGGTCGCATAAACCATCGAGGTGTAACCGAACAGCGGTTTGCGCGCAAAGGTCGGCACGATCTGCGAGATGATGCCGAATGCCGGCAGGATCATGATGTACACCTCGGGATGCCCGAAGAACCAGAAGATATGCTGGAACATGACCGGATCACCGCCGCCGGCGGCATTGAAGAAGCTGGTACCGAAATGACGGTCGGTCAGCATCATGGTGACCGCACCCGCCAGTACCGGCATAACCGCAATCAGCAGGTAAGCGGTGATGAACCAGGTCCAGACGAAAATCGGCATTTTCATGTAGCTCATGCCCGGTGCACGCATGTTCATGATGGTGGCGATAACATTGATCGCACCCATCACCGACGACACACCCATGATATGCACCGAGAAAATGAACAGATCCGTGCTGTCAGGCCCGTACGCCGTCGATAGCGGCGCATAGAAGGTCCAGCCGAAATTCGGTGCCGCCCCCTGGCCCATGATGCTCATGATGAGGCTGGAGATCAGGATACCGAATGCCACCGGTAGCAACCAGAAACTCCAGTTGTTCATCCGCGGCAGTGCCATGTCCGGTGCACCGATCATCATCGGAATCTGCCAGTTAGCCAGACCGACGAATGCCGGCATGATCACACCAAACACCATAATCAGGCCGTGCAGGGTGGTTAACTGGTTGAAGAAGTCCGGTTCGACAATCTGCATGCCGGGCTGGAACAGTTCGGCACGAATAATCAGTGCCAGTGAACCACCAACAAAAAACATGATGAAACTGAACCACAGATACATTGAACCGATGTCTTTGTGGTTGGTACTGAACAGCCACCGGCCGATACCGCTTGGTTTATGATCGTGATGTTCTTCTATTACAGCGTTCATAATGACCTCTTGTATTCCTGTTATTTTCTAGCGGATTTAATGTCAGACGGTTGAACCATCTCACCGGTGTTGTTACCCCAGGCATTACGCTCATAGGTAATGACGGCGGCGAGATCCGCATCATTCAGCTGGGGACCGAACGCCTGCATGGCGGTACCGGCTTTACCATGCAACACGATATCAATGTGCGCGGCGACATCGCCCGTGGCAATCGGGCTGCCTTTCAGAGCAGGGAAGACACTGGGCAGGCCTTCACCGGAGACCTGGTGACAGGCTGCACAGGCGGTGTTGTAAACCTGTTCACCTTTCGCCATCAGCTCATCCATGGTCCAGGTCCGGTCGGCGCTGGCAGCTGCTGCAGCCATTGCGGATTTCTTCTCATCGATCCAGGCGCGATAGTCCTGTTCCGATTTGGCTTCGACGACAATCGGCATAAAGCCGTGATTGGCACCGCACAGCTCGGCACACTGGCCGCGGTAGATACCCGGTTCTTCAACATAAGCCCAGCTTTCGTTGATGAAGCCCGGAATCGCATCCTTCTTGACACCGAATGCAGGTACCCACCAGGAGTGGATGACATCATTGGAAGTAAACAGGAAACGCACTTTCTTGTTGGTCGGAATGACGATGTGATTATCCACTTCGAGCAGATAATGTTCGTCCTTGGCCTGCTTGTTTTTGATCTGGTCCATTGGGGTGGACAGATTGCTGAAGAAACTGACGTCCTCATCCAGGTAATCGTAATGCCATTTCCACTGGTAGCCCGTAACCTTGATGGACATATCGGAATTGGTGGTGTCTTCCATGGCGAGCAACACCTTGGTTGCGGGGATGGCCATGGAGATAAGAATCAGAATCGGGACGATGGTCCAGACGATTTCAATGGTGGTGTTCTCATGGAAGGTGGCCGCTTCCGGGTTCCTGGATCGGCGATGGTTGATGATCGAATAGATCATGGCGCCAAAAACAATGACACCAATGCCAACACAGATCCACATGACCATCTGGTGGATTTCGAACGCCCCTTGACTGAATGACGTGACCCCAGGACGTAAATTCAGCTGTAATTCAGCATGAAGGGGGCTGCTCAACAACATCAAACAAAACAGGCCGGCAGACCGGATTGCGACACTCATATTTACCCTCCGAAAAGTGGTTTTATTATATTTTAAGTTTTTACTGCATAAATCTTTCTTTGGTTAGCGAAATGGTTGTAAAGAGAAATTCGGGTAGCAG
>CBDULQ010000275.1:0-4354 GCA_965368115.1 uncultured Gammaproteobacteria bacterium
GCCCTAAACTGAACAGCGAGAACCTGACGGTGACATTACAGAATCCATACGGCATGACCAGTGAAGATCTGACGGTCGCAGACTATCATCAACGCAGCAAACACAGTTTGCAGAAATACGCTCGCGGGCCGGACGGCCTGGACTGGGATACCCAGCCCAATCCATTCCGCCAGTTCACCGGTTCTGCGGCCTTTGCACTGCCTCTGCCTGCGCGCCACCTGGAGGTTGAATACAATCATCTGTTCGAGGCCGGGCACATCGAACCCGCGCGGCTGGATCGCTCTACCCTGGGCGCCTTTTTCGAATTGTCGCTGGGCCTGTCCGCCTGGAAAGTACATGGTGCCGATCGCTGGTCGTTACGTGTCAATCCATCCAGCGGCAACCTGCATCCGACCGAAGCCTACCTGGTGTTTTCCGGTAGCAACATCATGCCGGGTGGCGTCTATCACTATCACGCCTATCAACACAGTCTTGAACAACGTTGCAATGCACAGCCACAGTCGGCAGCTATCGAAAAAGCCTTACCCACGGCCGGTTTTCTGATCGGGCTATCATCGATTCACTGGCGCGAAGCCTGGAAATACGGCGAACGCGCTTATCGTTATTGTCAGCATGATGTCGGCCATGCCATCGCCGTGTTGCGTTACGCCGCCGCTACGCTCGGTTGGCGTCTGAGCCTGCTCGAGCAATGCAGCGATGAACAGATTGCACAACTGCTCGGTCTCGATCGTGCAGCCGATTTCAAAGACGCGGAACAGGAACATCCGGATGTGCTGTTATATGTGCAGATCGACGGCGCACCGGTCACCGGCAGCGTGGATATCGATGCACTCATCGATGCAGTGAAACAGGGTGAGTGGAAAGGTCAGGCCAATTGTCTGAGTCCGGACAATCCCGTGCACTGGGCGATCATCGACCAGATTGCCGAGCAATGCAGTAAACCGCCGACATCCTCAGAGCAGGCGGAATTAATCGACTATCCAGCGCCGATGCCCTGCGACACGAAATTCGACGCTTCCGCCATCATTCGACAACGGCGTAGCGCCCAGGCCTTCGATGCTCAAAGTGAGCTCTCGCTGACGCGGTTTTATCGCATGCTCGACGCCCTGCTGCCACGCGCGCAGGTTGCACCGTTCGATGCCCTGCCCTGGTCACCGCGCATTCACCTGGTGTTGTTCGTTCATCGGGTACAGGGATTGAAACCCGGACTCTATGTATTTGCACGCAGTGCCGCGGGCGAAGTGCTATTGAAACAGAAAATGCGCCAGCAGTTCGACTGGTCGCGACCACCGGTATGCCCGGATTTTCTGCCGCTGTATCACCTGATCAGCGCCAACAGTCGCAATGCCTCAAGGACACTCTCATGTCATCAATCCATTGCCTCCGACGGTGCGTTCAGCGTCTGCATGCTGGCGGAATTCGACGAGCCGTTACGCGATGCACCATGGCGTTATCGCCAGCTGTTCTGGGAGGCCGGTATGATCGGTCAGAGTTTGTACCTGGAAGCAGAAGCCGCTGCGGTACGCGGTACCGGTATCGGTTGTTATTTCGATGATGCCGTGCATGAAACCCTGGGTCTGGAAGACAGCAGCTTACAGGTCGTGTATCACTTCACTGTCGGCACACCTGTACTCGATACGCGTCTAATCAGCCTGCCGCCCTATGGTCACCTCAAGGATCGCGACTAAACTCAGGCAATTTGCAGACCACCGAGCCAGTATTCAAGATCATTGTCGATGAACTCGTCCACCGACATGTAATGCGTCCCGTCGCAGGAAAAGTTCAGTCCTACCATGCCGTTGACGATGTTCACCGAACCTGAACGCAAATAGATGTTGTCGTCGGCGTAACGCAGGGCGACAAAGTGATCCTGTACCTGTTGTAACTGATCGATACTCACCGTGGCATCTTCAGGATAAGCCTGGCGCGGATAACGGGACTGTACCGCACCGCTCAGTAATTGATCGACCATGTGAATACGGTAATGATGTGGCTGATCGTAAAACCACAATGTGACCCGCGAACTGGAGTAATGCAGCTTGAAATGGAAAACGCCATGATGCTGCATCAGCTCGACAATAACGCGATGCACGTCTTTGATATGGCTGTCCAGGTAACTGTCCTGGCGTTGCTGTGAAAACAGGGAATTACGAATCGCCGGGTCACCGCGAAACTGCTGCCAGTTACTCATCATGCGCATGACATTGTCGGGTATGGGTAACTCGTCGAGTCGGAAGTCCGCGATCACCAGACCTTTTAGATCGCCCTTTTTCTGTATCGCCTGCACCAGACTAATACAGGCTGCACCACTTCGTTCATCTTCATAGATGTCTGATAACACCAGTCCTTTCAGGGGTATTGTGGCCTGTAAATAGGGACGGCCGTCCAGGTCCTGGCCGCGAAAATGTTTATCCACTTCTGCAACACTGATATTCGAAGAGATCTGCCGATAGCTTCGATCGGTCACGTAAATACGACTGCAGTTCGGTAATTGCTGGATAGCCTGTGTTAAATACGCATCCAGGTGTTCCGCATCCTGCAATAAATTCAGGCAGCTCAGGGCGATATCCGTCATCGGTGTCATTACACGTCGAGACAGATAGCGTTTCTTCTCGGAAACTTCGTTGGCCAGTTGCTCGATATTCTGGTTAGTCATAAAACAGTTTTTAACCCAAAAGACATAATTGGGCATGAGGCTGCAATATGCGTACCCGAAACGGGTTAGAGAGCGGGAAAAATTCACAAAATCAAGAACACAGGCTTTACCGGTTGCCTGTCATTATTTTGTAACAAAAAAACATTTCTCGAGCGAATGGATTCCCGCTAAAAGCACGCGGGAATGACGGAGTATGATAGTGTGTTTGCAGACCTCTAGCTCCCCAAAAAAACGTCGTTCCCGTATGCTTGTGTCGGGAACCTCCCTGATTCACTACTACCCTTTCATTACGAGATTCCCGCCAGAGGCATGCGGGAATGACAGAGTGTGATAGCGTGTTTGCTGAATTCTACCGTCCCAAAAAACATCGTTCCCGAATGCTGGTGCCGGCAACCTCATCAATCGCGAGAACCCTCGATCGATAACATCCATCAATAAATGCCTGGAAAAACCTTTTCGTAAACGACAGACCAGGCATCACTGCCGACACCGATGAGATGCTCAAAAGTACCCACTACCATCACGCTCACCAATCAGTGCGAAAAGGCTTGTCGCCGAAACGACAGGGAAACGTTGCGGCGACCGCATGTTTTCAAAACATGCGGGTTTATTAGAGCAAAGCCCTTGCCAGATTTAATTCCATCGAATTATCAATGAGTTGGAATTTTATCCGATGAAATTCGCTTAGAAGAAAGCGTTTATATCTTATAGCGCTGCTTATAGAAAAGGTCTTGAGTCATCGAGCCTGTGTCGGCAACCGCCTTGAATTGGGCACTGCCCTTTCGTGACGAGGTTCCCCCCACAAGCCTGCGGGAATGACGAAGTGCGCGCGACCCAGCCTCATTCATCAGCCGACAGATAACGTCGCAGGGAAAGCGACCAGAGCACAACCGCCAGACAGGCAAACATCACCTGCCCGATGACAAACAGGTATTGTTGCGAATGCAGAGCCGGTACAGCCAGACTCGCCACACCCGCATTCACGATCATCTGGATAAAGCCCTGCATGGAAGCTGCCGTACCTCGGTGAAGAGGAAAGCAGTCCAGTGCCATGATGGTAATCACCGGCATCACCAGCGCAACACCGAACGCGTAAATCACCAACGGACCGATAGTGGTTATAACGCTGGTCTGCAGAAAATACACCTGCAGCACATTCAATAGTACGCCCGTCACGATGACCAGAAATCCCAGGCGTACCGTACGCCGCGCCGTCCAGCGATGGGAAAGTCGTCCCGACAATGCGGCTCCCAGCATCAATCCAGCCACCATGGGAATAAACTGAAAACCGAAATCATCCACACCCAGGCCGAGAAAATCGTAAATCACCGTGGGGGCTCCGGCTATGTACAGGAACATGCCGCCAAAGGTCGCACCCAGACTCAGTGTGATCAGCGGGAATCGCCGATGCTGAAGCGTACTCAGGTAAACCCGGGCCACGTGGCCCGGTCGCAAGGACTGGCGATGTTCGGGGGGCAGGGTTTCATTGATTTTGATCGTCATCAGGCATAGCAACACGCTGAACAGACCGAGGAACCAGAACACGCTGCGCCAGCCAAAATAATCATGTAACCAGCCGCCCAGTACCGGCGCAACCGCCGGTGCAATGGCAAACACCAGAGTCACCTGGGACATGGCGCGATGCGCATCGCGCTCGTCATGGGCATCGCGGATCATCGCCCGCCCGGCGATGAACCC
>CBDULQ010000276.1:0-4337 GCA_965368115.1 uncultured Gammaproteobacteria bacterium
GCATCAACCTGGCCATGCAGGACCAGAGCGGACGCTTTCTCGGTGCCGACCTGTTGTTGCGCGGACCCAAACCGGTCGACGACCGTTTTATCGAACGGGCTCGTTCACTGGGACTCGACACCAGTCACAATATTCGCTTTTCCAGCGTGGTGGTGTTTAACGACCAGTTCCAGCTGACGCACATCAAGGCGGTGGACGCCGACTATCCGCTGCAAAGCAGCATCAGCATCGCCGACCGCCTGTACGGCGAGCCGCATGATGTGCAACACGGTCCGGCGCGCGGTGAAATCTGGATCAGCGCACGCCTGTTCAATGCGCTGGGTCTGAGCATCGGTGATTCGATCGAACTGGGTGAAGCGCAGTTCAAAGTGACCGCCGAACTGAAAAACGATCCGGGCCAGGCAGACAACTTCATTTCCATCGCTCCGCGCGCACTGATTCATTTTGCCGACGTGGAGAAAACCGGCATCATCCAGCCGGGCAGCCGACTGGTGTACCAATATCTGCTTTCCGGCGCACGGGATGCGCGCGCGAACTTTGAAAAGTGGTTAGTGCCGCAACTGAATCCGACCCAGAAACTGATCGGCAGTCGCGAAGGTTCACCGGCATTGAACTCGGCACTGGAGCGCGCCGAATCCTATCTGTCGCTGGCCGCCATGCTCAGCGTCATGCTGGCGGGCATCGCCATCGCCATGGCCGCCAATCGATTCAGCATGCGCCACCTGGACCAGAGTGCATTGATGCGTTGCATGGGCATTCAACAGAATCAGTTGACGCGGCTGTATACCGCACAGTTGTTCATACTGGGTGCGCTGGGCAGTTTACTCGGCTGCCTGATCGGTTATCTGGCTCAACAGGGGCTCATCGTCCTGTTGCGCGATATGTTACCGCCGCATTTACCCGCTGCGCCGATATAGCCTTATCTGATCGGTTTTATTTCCGGACTCATCACCCTCACCGGTTTCGCACTGCCCGCGGTACTGCGCCTCAAATCGGTGCCACCGCTACGCGTACTGCGTCGCGATGTGTTACCCATGCCGATCAATGGCTGGGTGGTTTACGGGCTGGCACTGAGCAGCATCATCGTTCTGATGTGGTGGCAGTCGCGCCAGTTGTTGCTTACCGGCGCCGTGTTGCTCGGGGTGCTGGCTGCGACTGGAATTCTGTGGCTGTTCGGCTGGCTGCTGATTCGAATCAGTCAGCGGTTTACCGATCACATTTCCGGCCCCTGGCTGAGTGGACTGCGCCAGCTCATTCGTCATCGCCAGGCCAGCCAGTTACAGATGCTCGCCTTCGGTCTGGCGTTGATGGTCCTGATGATCATCCTGTTGCTGCGTACCGATTTACTGTCGCGCTGGCAGGCCACCTTGCCGGAACAGGCGCCGAATCATTTCATCATCAACATTCAGCCGTTTCAGGTGGATGGTATTCGCGACATGCTGCAACAGCACAATATCGATACCGAAGGACTCTATCCGATGGTGCGTGGCCGTATCACCGAGATCAACGGCGTAGCGGTGATGGAAACCGAATCGGAACAGGCGAAACAGGACAATGCACTGAAACGCGAACTGAATCTGTCCTGGGCGGACAGCCTGCAGCCCAACAACAAGATCATCGACGGCCGCTGGTTCGATGCCGACGATCAGGGTCAGACGGTCATTTCAATCGAAACAGAGGTCGCCGAACGTCTCGGTGTCGGCTTGAACGACACCCTCACCTTCAGCATTGCCGATGCGGAAATCACCGCCACCATCATCAGCCTGCGGTCGGTGCAGTGGGATTCGTTCCAGCCCAATTTCTTCGTGATCTTTCCGCCCGGCGTACTGGAGAATTACCCCAGCAGTTACATCACCAGTTTCTATTTGCCCAAAGGTGAAAAGACATTTCTCAATGCCCTGGTCAAACAGTATCCGTCGATTACCATCATCGAACTGGACGCCATCATGAACCAGGTGAAAACCATCCTCACCCAGGTCACCCTGGCGGTGGAATATGTCATGGCTTTCGTGTTACTTGCCGGTATCACCGTGCTACTCGCCGCCTTGCAGTCCAGCATGGACGAACGCATGCACAACGCCACCATCATTCGTACCCTGGGCGCGAAGAAACATTACATTCGTAAAACACTGCTGGCGGAATTCAGTTTGCTGGGACTGTTCGCCGGACTGATTGCCGTACTCGGCACCGAACTGACGGCCTTAGTGCTGTATACGCGGGTGTTCGATCTGCCTTTCGAACTGCATGGCTGGATGTGGCTGGCCGGGCCAGCCGCAGGTGTATTGTTCATTACCCTGGCCGGTTATGCATCGACGCGTAAAGTGGTGAATCAGTCGCCGATGAAAACTTTGCGAGAGATTTGATTAAGGATTGAACAGGATTTAAAAGGTCCCCGACAGAAGCATTCGGGGACAACGATAATACATGCCGTTATAATTAAAAGCAGTCATCCCCGAAAGCTTCTGTCGGGGATCTCCTTAGGCTAGCGCACTGATCAAAAGAAACTCGTCACTCCCGCCGCCAGATGGTCTCCATGCCCTTGTCTTCCAGCACGATACCCTGCGCTTTCAGCTCATCGCGAATACGATCCGCTTCCGCCCAGTTCTTGTCTTTCTTCGCCTGGATGCGTTGCGCAATCAGCGCTTCGATTTCCGCGTTGTCCTGTTCGTCACCGGCGCCACCACTTTGTAGATAAGTCGCCGGATCCTCCTGCAACAGACCCAGAATAGCGCCGAGGTATTTCAACGTCGCCGCCAGCTGTGCCGCGGATTGCAAATCCGTGGATCTCAGTTTGTTCACCAGGTTGGCGAGTTCGAACAGAATGGCCACCGCTTTCGGCGTATTGAAATCGTCGTCCATGACTTCGTTGAACTGGCGAATGTATTCAGCACCGACTTCACCGGGTTCGCCAGGTTCGATATCGCGTAACGCGGTATACAAACGTGACAGTGCGGCGCCCGCACTGTCCAGCACCTGGTCGGAATAATTCAGCGGACTGCGGTAATGACTGGCCAGGATGAAATATCGCACGTCTTCGGCGCGATACTGTTCCAGCACTTCGCGTACGGTGAAAAAGTTGCCCAGCGACTTGGACATCTTTTCGTCGTCGATGCGCACGAAACCGTTGTGCATCCAGTAGTTGACGAAATGTTCGCCGGTGGCCGCTTCCGACTGGGCGATCTCGTTTTCGTGATGAGGAAACTGCAGATCCTGACCGCCGCCGTGAATATCAAAATGATTACCCAGGCAGCAGGTGGACATGGCGGAACATTCGATGTGCCAGCCCGGACGTCCCGGACCCCAGGGCGAATCCCAGGCCGGCTCACCCGGCTTGGCGGCTTTCCACAGGACAAAGTCGAGCGGGTCGTCCTTGAATTCATCCACTGCGACCCGTTCGCCGGAACGCAGCTCGTCGATTTTTTTACCGGATAGCTGGCCGTAATTATCGAACTTGCTGACGTCATAATACACGTCACCATTATCGGCTTTATAGGCAAAGTCCTTGTCTTCCAGGGTCTGGATCATGTCCAGTATCTGTTGCATGGAAGTCGTCGCGCGCGGTTCATCGTCCGGCGGCAACACCCCCAGCGCTTCCGCATCTTCGTGCATGGCCTGGATAAAACGTTCGGTGAGTTGCTGAATGGTCTCGCCGTTTTCATTGGCGCGATTGATGATCTTGTCGTCGATATCGGTGATGTTGCGCACATAGGTCACATCATAACCAAGATGACGGAAATAGCGGGTGATCATGTCGAATACCACCAGCACCCGGGCATGCCCCAGATGGCACAGGTCGTAAACGGTCATACCGCACACATACATGCGCAGTTTATTCGGTTCAATGGTAACCAGTTCTTCTTTGCGTTTGCTCAGGCTGTTATAAATTTTCATCGGGAAAACGTCGTGAAATGAATCGGAAAGGCCGGGCGCGCTCAGTGGCTGTGACAGAGGTCCATCACCTGTTCGAAACGGACCTTGCATTGCACCGGGCCGACCAGGTGAAATACCTGTACCAGGTCGGGGCCGTGCAGCACACCGGTGAGCGCAATGCGCAGAGGCATTTCCAGGTCCTGACCCGCAGCACCGGTTTTTTCAGTGATGTGACGACAGAAATAATCGAAATCGCCATCATGCTCGTCGATGGCTTCACCGGCGGCGTCGTAAAACGCATGACCCGCGCTACACACCACGGCACGACCTTCGTCACCATGAGTCAGTTCGTCGGTGCACAGAATGCGTGCCCAGAACAGCCCCTCATCGGCGGATTCGATCACGGGTTTGATGGCATCAATGAACAGGTCTTTCTTGTCGGCAGGTACAATCTGCTGCACCTGCTC
>CBDULQ010000277.1:0-4272 GCA_965368115.1 uncultured Gammaproteobacteria bacterium
GACTTAATACACTGACGGCCTGCTCCGGTTTATTGTCCAGTTGATAGGTGCCCGCCAGGTTGCGATAGGCGATCCACCAGGTCGGCTTGAGTTCAACAAGTGCACTAAACTGTTCGATGGCATCCGCATAACGTTTGTCGTGAGCCAGCACCTCTCCTTTCAGGTTCAGCGCCACCAGATGATCCGGCTTCGCCTTGATCAGGCTGTTCAGTTCATCCAGCGCCAGCTTGCTGCGTTTTGCCTGCAAAGCAGCGCGTACCAGCATGCTTAACGGTTCCACCGCATCCGCATCGATGGCCAGGGCTTTTCGAAACCGTTCTATCGCCGTCGTATACTGTTGCTGATCCAGCAACACCAGGCCATGGTAGTAATCCGCCAGCGGCGAATCCGGCTTAAGGTTTGCGATGGCATCCGCAGTATCCTCGGCTGCCGGGTAATCCTGCAGTTTGAGATAAGCCTTGAACAACAGATCCCGCGCAGCAAGATTTTTATCATCCAGTTGCAGTACCAGCTGGCCCTGCTTGATCGCCTGTTCAAACTGCCCGGTTTTCAGATACAGCTGCGCAAGCTGTGCACGAATCTGCTTGTCCAGCGGTGTCACGGAAAGGCCGCCCAGCAACTGCTGTTCGGCGAGCTGATACTGGCCACGACGCAAATGCGCCTGGGCCAGCAATACCATAACCTGGACGTTTTCCGGTTCCTGTTTGAGTACGCTTCTGAAATCGGTGATCGCACTATCCAAATCGTCCTGTTTCAGTTCGATACGACCACGCAGTTCGAGCGCTGAGGCATGTGTGGTATTGGTCTTCAACATGTCATTGAGTAGCTGCAGTGCAGCCGGTTGACGATCCGTATTCAACAACAACAGGGCAAGCTGATACTGGGCATCGACCTGCGACTTGCCGTCGTATTTATCGATTATTTCACGATAAATACCTTCAGCCTGGGCATAGTCGCGGGTTGTGCTGAACAGCTGTGCGGAAATCAGTTTCAGTTGCGGATCGTCGGGCTCGGCTTTCTGCATACTGGCCAGCTCCACCTGCGCAAACATCAGGTCGCGGGTACGCGCCAGAAACTGAATCAACGCCTTTTTCGCCTCGATAGCATCGGGCACGGCCTGTACCGCGTCACGTAAAACCTGTTCCGCCTGCGCATTGTCCTGCATACGCTCGAACAGAGCGGCACGTTGAATGCGCCATGCCAGCTGCTGCGGCTGTGCATCGATCAGTTTTTGCAACTGTTCGGCTGCAGCGGCAAAATTTTCATTCGCCTGATAAATCTGTACCAGCAGCAGGCTCAGCCCCTGATGTTCGGGTTTGCGTTGCAGAGCCGAAGAGATCAATGCTTCGGCCTTATCGTTCTGACCCTGGTGCATATAAATTCTGGCCAGCAAGGCCAGACTTGATTCGTGATCCGGATCAATCTGCAATGCTGCGCGCACATCCGTTAATGCCTGTTCCGGCCGGCTATTCAGAAAGTGAGCACCGGCCCTGATCGCCAGAGCATCCGCATTCTTCGGTTCGGCCTTCAGTACCGGCTCGATGGCCTCGCGAGCTTCGGCAGAGCGTCTCGCCAGCATATAGATACGCGCCATGCCAATTCTGGACCGGTTATCATCCGGTTTCAGCTCAAGCGCTTTTGAGTAGGCGGCAAACGCCGGCTTATATCGACCTAGTCGTTCATTTGCGCGACCATAATAATAATGGCCGTCTGCAAATTTGGGATCGATCTGCAATACATTCTTAAACTCGATCAGTGCTTTATCGAAGTTCTTTTCCTGCAGATATTGCTGACCTTTTTGCAAATAACTCGCTTTACGTTCTTCGGCACCACCACAGGCCGCCAGCGACAGTACACTCAGCAGCAGCAGGAGTTTCAACATTCGGTTTTTCATCATTAACCTCTAAAATATCCAGGCACACTCTGATGAACCAGAGTTTTCCTAGTTAACGTTTTCCAGGTTCTGCGCACTTTTCATGGTCGATGTATCGACGCGTAAATCGTCCAGCCGATATTGATAGTCATCGACCAGATTTTCGATTTCCACCTGCTTGAGCCCGGTAAAAGGTTCCGCCTGAGTCAACGCACCCCAGACGCCTTTTTCTTCGTACTGACCCAGTAACTCGCGATTAATGTCGTACAGTTTGCGGTTGTTGTTGACACACAATTCAATGGCTTCAACCTGATGTTTTGCTATACCCACCACACGCTGTTGCTCCTGGCTGAGCTGTTTCAGTCTTGTGCTGGTTTCCCGATGCGCATCGCGCTCTTCGTTGAGCTGTTTAAGCGTTGTTTCATAACGCTGAGATTGTGCTGCTGATTTTTTCGCCGAAGACAATTTCTGTTTCTCGTAACGCGCTTCCAGTTCGGCGACGCGTTTTGCCAGAGCTGCATTCTCGGCGGCCAATTTTTGATTCTCTGCCGTCAGTTTCGATTTCTCCGCTGCCGCCTGGCGCAACATGAACTGCGCTTTGGCCAGCGCTTCATTATTCGCATGTGCCGATGGAATGGCTAACACGCATAACATGAACAACAGGCTGAATTCGACAATCGTATTTTTCATCTACTTCACCTCAATAGTTCAGGAGCAAACCTTCACCCGATTAAAAGCTGGTGTTGAAGTCCAGCTGTATCGTATCCTGACCGAACGGCGGGCCATCGATCTCGTTGGCACTGATTAGTTTAAGCGTTAGCCAGGCATTGTCATCGACCGCATACAGCCCGGTCAGCTGCACACCTTCCACGTCGGTACCGCCACCTCTGAAATCCGAATCGGTGTATACATCCAGTACCGCATCACGTTGCAGGTAACGATACGCCAGCGATACGCTCCAGGTATCGCGCAGGCGAACCGTTGGCCAGCCGAAATCGATTTTCAGCATATAACCGTCGATACGCGCTTCACCGGCGCGTGCATCAGGATCGCTGAGCGAAGCGGAATTGGACACAATCCCCGATTCCCCGCCGGCCCGGGCCAGCACTTCATTACGGTCGTAACCGATATTGCGTAGATAGTCTGCGGTAAACACCAGGTTATAAGGTGCGAAACGCGCGTATTTGAACTTAACGACCAGATCGACAATATTGTAATCCGCAGCCAGGCCCAGCAGTGTACGACTGTTGACGTCCACTTCATTGGCGATATTGAAGGTCGAGTTACCGGAAGCCAGCAGGTCGGGGGCAGTGTAGTCCAGAGTATCCGAAGACAGCTCGTTACGACGACCGGTTATATTCACGTAATCGTAATAAGCAATCCCGATATCGAGACGATTCTGGCTGAGAAACTTCCAGTTGAATCCGGTTTGAAAAGCGTACAACCATTTGTCTTTAGACGACAGCTCCACCTCTTGCAAGGGAAACGCACCCAGCGTCATATACATATCCATGATGCGTTCGTCGTCGTACATGTCATCCGACACCAGGGGTCGATACTTCACTGCCAGTCCGTCGAAGTTCAGATCGGAATCCCACAATAAATCCGTACTCAACCAGGGATTGGCCATGCGCCCACCCCAGAAGGTCCAGTTTTTGATTTCCGATTCGGTCTGCACATAAGCCCGGTCCAGTACCAGGGTATATGGCTTATTGCTGTTACCCATGGTCTGATTGGTCGACACCGGATCATCGAATTTACCCGTGGCCAGTCTTGCCTTGACCTGAATACCCTGGGTCACCTTGGCATCCATGGCGAGTCGAAAACGCGCACGTAAGCGGCTGCGATTCTCGGTTCGGTTGATGAAATAATCCGGATCGGTTCCCAGTTGCTGAGTGTCGTTGACTTCCTGAAAATCCAGATAAGTGAACAACAGGTTATCGCTATCATTCTCCGCAGCAAATAGATCTGCCTGATAGCGCAGACGAAGATCACCACTGAACTTGATCTTGTTCACCCAGGACGGCAGTGCATCGGGGATGCCCCAACGCTCCTGTTCAGCCTGGCCGATGACATCGCGCACCACCTCCTCGCGCAGATTGATACGCACTTCATCGCGAATCTGATTCTTGATGAATTCGGGGATATAGGGCACACGCACCGTGTTGATATCGACTGCCGAACTATCGGACTGTTTTTCCAGTTTCTCGATCCGCTGCTCAGCCTGCTTTGCCGCCGCTTCCTGCAACAGCTCATCGGCACGTTGCCGGGTCAGCACACCCGCCTTGACCAGCATGTCCAGCAAGTCCAGTGAACTGATCGAAACCTCGGCCTTCTCGGGCGAAGCAGGTTCGGTTTCATCTTCGGCCAGTGCCGTCCCATTAGCGATGAGACAACAC
>CBDULQ010000278.1:0-4256 GCA_965368115.1 uncultured Gammaproteobacteria bacterium
AATTAATAATGATAATGATTATCACTGTTAATTCTCATCAAATCGGTTAAAATACAGTCAGTTTGAATCGAACCACTGTTGTCGGAGTTTGACCATGAACCCTCCCCTGATGGGCAGTCCCAGCTTTTCCCTCAACCAGGCCCGCCCCGGCGCCCAGGTGCGGGTGATCGCGATTACCGCTGACAAACTGCTGCGTAAACGCCTGCTCAGCATGGGCGTGTTGATCAACTCCCAGCTCGATGTACTGCAACGTCGCGGTGACGCCCTGGTGGTCGGTTCGGATCGCAGCCGTATCGCCATCGGCGAGGCCATGTCCTGCCATATCCAGGTCCAGGCGGTATGAGCAAGAGCTGTTGCGATACAGATCCGGGCCAGACCAGCGCCACTCATTTCACCCTCGGTTTCCTGGGTAATCCCAACTGCGGCAAATCCACCCTGTTCAATCATTTAACCGGCTCGCGTCAGCGTGTCGGCAACTGGCCCGGCGTCACCGTAGACCGCAAGGTCGGCCAGTTTCGCCATCAGGGCGCCAGTTTCGACATCGTCGATCTACCCGGTGTCTACTCACTGGACAACAGCGCCCGTTCACTGGATGAAAAGATCACGCTGGATTTCATCCTCAGCGATGAGCCGGATCTCATCGTCAACATCATCGATGCCTCCAACCTGGAGCGCAATCTCTACCTGAGCGCCCAATTGCTGGAAATGCAGGTGCCCATGGTGATCGCCGTCAACATGATGGACGTCGCGGAAAGCCACGGTCTGTGCCTGGACCTGGAACAGCTGGCACGGGATTTCGACTGTCCGGTGGTGGGCCTGGTGGCGTCACGCAATCAGGGCCTCGACAAGCTCAAACAGGTGATCCTGGAGGAGGCCCGCCATAACCAGCCACCGGAAGCCACCCTGCCCTACCCTGAGGCCATCGAAAATGCGGTTCAGTCCCTGCTCGACAGTGTCGATCACGACCAGGCCTGCGCCCATGTCAGCTGTCGCTGGATGGCCGCCCAGGTGCTCGACGGCAACGTATCCAGTATCCGGGGTAAAGCGGTCGAAGCCGCCAGCCTGAGCATCGCCGAACGACTACGCCGTGACGTGGAACAGCAACTCGATGAAGACATGGACATCCTGCTCGCCGATGCCCGTTACGGATTTGCTCGCCAGGTGACCAGCCGCGTGCTGACCCGTCCCGACCAGCAGGCCGTAAGCCGCTCCGACAAGATCGACCGCGTGGTACTGCATCCCTATCTCGGCGTACCGGTGTTCCTGGCGGTGATCTACCTGCTGTTCCTGTTCACCATCAACATCGGCGGCGCCTTCATCGACTTTTTCGACATTCTCGCCGGCGCCATTTTCGTCGACGGCTTCGGCCAGCTACTGGCGGCCATGGGCACGCCGACCTGGCTGCAGGTCCTGCTTGCCAACGGACTCGGCGGCGGTATTCAGGTGGTGGCCAGCTTCATTCCTATCATCGGTTTCCTGTACCTGTTCCTGTCGCTGCTGGAAGGCTCGGGTTACATGATGCGGGCCGCCTTCGTGGTCGACCGTTTCATGCGTCGGCTGGGCCTGCCGGGTAAAGCCTTCGTCCCACTGATCGTCGGCTTCGGCTGTAACGTGCCGGCCATCATGGCCAGCCGTACCCTGGAGAATCACCGCGAACGCATCATCACCGTGTTGATGGCGCCGTTCATGTCCTGCGGCGCACGGCTGTCCGTGTATGCCCTGTTCGCTGCAGCGTTCTTTCCCGAGGGCGGACAGAATATCGTCTTCTCCCTGTACCTGATCGGCATCGTCTTTGCCGTGCTCACCGCGCTGGTGGTCAAGTCCACCCTGCTGCCCGGTGAAGCCTCGCCGTTCCTGATGGAGCTGCCCAGTTACCACATGCCGACCCTGCGCAGTGTACTGCTCAGCACCTGGTCCAAACTCAAGGGATTCATATCCGATGCCGGCAAGCTGATCGTGCTCATGGTCATTGTCATCAACTTCCTCAATTCCTGGGGCACCGACGGTAGCTTCGGCAACGAAGACAGCCAGGATTCCATGCTCAGCGAAATCAGCCGCACCATCACCCCGGTGTTCGCCCCCATGGGCATTGAAGATGACAACTGGCCGGCGACAGTGGGCATCTTCACCGGTCTGCTGGCCAAGGAAGTGGTGGTCGGCACCCTGGACGCCATTTACTCGCAGATCGACGCCACCAACGCAAACCCCGTCACTGAGCAACCGGCCAGCATCGGTGAACAGATCGATGAGGCCTTCGCCAGTGTCCCCGCTAACCTGGGCGATGCACTGACCAACATCGGCGACCCACTGGGCCTCGGCATTCTTGAATCCAGCGCCGATCAGAGCGCCGCCGCGGCCGAACAGGCGGTCAGCACCGCTACCTTCGGCGCCATGGCGGCCCGCTTCGACGGCCAGGCCGGTGCCTATGCCTACCTGCTGTTTATCCTGCTGTACGCACCCTGTGTGGCCGCTACAGCCGCCATCTACCGCGAAGCCGGCGCACGCTGGATGAGTTACGCCGTGCTCTGGACCACCGCCCTCGCCTACACCACGGCGACGGTGTTTTACCAGGTTTCCCGCTTTGCCCGACACCCGGAGTCGTCCGGTATCTGGATTGTTGCACTGGTGTTGTTGATCGGTGTTGCGGTCGGCGCCATGCGCTACTTCGGTAACCGCCCGTCCACGGGCAATTCGGTGGCGCATTCATCATGATACTCACTGAACTACGCGATTATCTGAAACAGCAGGGCCAGGCGCCGCTACGCGATATGGCGATTAATTTCAATATGGACCAGGAGGCCCTGCGTCCGCTGCTGGAACAATGGATGGCCAAAGGTCGGGTGGAAAAACTGCCGTCCGGTACGGCCTGCCATGGTGGCTGCAGTAGCTGCGCGCCACAGACCGTCGAAATCTATCGCTGGATCGGCTGAGCCATTGTCGAGAATACACATACCATGCGGCGCACTGTTCTGTTTATTTTTCTGTACCTTCTGCACATCGGGCTGAGTAACGCCGGCGACGTTTACCAGCAACCTGACGAATTCGTTAAAGAAAGCTTCGGCGAACAGCCCAAAGCCCAGGTCATCTGGCTCGACAAAACCCTGCGCAAGGCGATCGAAAACATTCTGCAACACCCCTATCACGGCCATCGCATTCGCTACTGGCAACACGGCGACCGTACTCTGTGGATTCTCGATGAAATCGGTAAAACCAAACCCATTACCACGGGGATTATCATCAACAAACACCAGATCGAACGTATCAAGGTACTGGTGTTCCGCGAATCTCGCGGCTGGGAAGTGAAACACGCCTTCTTCACCAACCAGTTCAAACAGGCCAGACTGAACGGAGACCACAATCTGGATCGCAATATCGATGGCATATCCGGGGCCACCCTGTCGGTCCGCGCGTTGACCCGACTGGCACGCATTGCACTGCTGCTGGATCAGCATGTTTAATCCATCATGAGTGGCCGTCGCAAAAAAGCCTTTCCCATGTTGTTATGGCATCGCCGACTCGGCCTGGTGGCTCTGTTTTTTGTAGCTATTCTCGCTGTCACAGGCATCGCACTGAATCATACCGAATCTCTGAAACTGGATCGGCAAATGCTGGCCAACGACTGGTTGCTGGACTGGTATGGTCTGAATCCGAAGACCGAACCGTTCAGCTTTGCCGCCGGCGAGCATCTCCTCACCCAGTGGGATGGCCAGCTTTTTTTCGATACGCAGCCATTGTTCAGTAGTCAACAGACATTGCGAGGTGCTGTCGCTCTGGATCAGTTGATCGTCGCGGCGCTGCAACAGCAAGTGGTGTTACTCAGCAGTGATGGAGAAATCATCGAACGCATGCCGATCAGCAGTACAATGGCGCATATCGAAAACATCGGCCACATCGACCAGCAACTGGTCGTTAAGACGATAGACAATCACGTGTTCATGGCCGACGAGCAGATTATCAACTGGCATGAAACGAGTGCTCTACCGCTGCAGTGGCCGGCAGTTCAGGACACGCCACAAGCATTACAAGACGAACTGAAAACGATCTATCGGGGAGAAGGTCTGAGCCTGGAACGCGTGCTCCTGGACTTGCACAGTGGACGCCTGTTCAGTGCACAATGGGGTGTTTACATCATGGACGCTAGCGCATTGATCCTGCTCTGGCTTGGACTCAGCGGTTTCTGGGTGTGGCATTCACGCAAGCGCAAATTGAAAACCAAGAAACATTACCAGAAACATCATCGTCTCTAAGCCAGGTAG
>CBDULQ010000279.1:0-4213 GCA_965368115.1 uncultured Gammaproteobacteria bacterium
GGAGATGATCCATACACAGGCTGTTGTTGCGTGACTGTTATGCGTGCAGAGCAATGGTTGTTTAAAAGTCGGACAAACTCAGCTGTACGACATCACGCACTACCGGCACGACGAGGCCACGCGGCGAAGATACCGCAAAACCGATATCAAAATAACCGTAGTAAACAATATCGTCACCATCGATCGATGCATTCACTGAAGGGAATCGTTTCAGGGCTTCTACCGCTGCCTTGGCAAACAACGACATAAAACCCAGGCGTACACCATATTGTTTTTCGAACTGATCCTGATATTTTTTTCGCAGCGCCATGACCGGTTGCATATTCACTTCATTAAACGTTGTGAGAATGGCTGCGTTCTGCTGTGCTTCCAGCAATCGCTCTGCGATCCTGGCTCGCAGTCGCGTCATAGTAACGCGCTTCTCGACACGCTCACCCTGAGTCATAGTGGGGTCGATGCTCGGCGTCTTGACGGATGCAGTTGCGGGTGCGGTTTTTTCGCTGTCGGCATCCGCTTTCGGCGCGGCTGAGGATGCATCCTTAAGGAAGGCCTGCACGTCTTCCTTGAGAATACGACCGCCGCGACCGGAACCACGAATATCGGCCATATTAAGATTGTGTTCGGCAATCATCTTACGTGCCGAAGGCGAAATCGCCACATCCTCATCGTCCGGCTCACCATCCACGGATTCACCGGCTTCCACTTCAACCGGATGCTGTTCTGCTTCTGCGCCGGGTTCCATACTGGCCAGTACCTGGTCGGCAACCACCACTGCGCCTTCCATTTCAACGATTTCCTTGAGCACACCATCTGCCGGCGCCGGAACTTCCAGCACCACTTTATCGGTCTCGATATCTACCAGCGATTCATCACGCTTGACTGCTTCGCCGGCACGCTTGTGCCAGGTCACTACCACGGCATCGGCAACGGATTCAGGCAGGGCAGGTACTTTAACTTCTATGGTCATGGTGGGTTCCCGGTTTTTTTTAGTTTTGCTATTGGATTTCGATGTCCAGCGCTTTGGCAACCAGCGCTTTCTGTTGCTTGGCATGTACGATCGCGGAACCGACCGCAGGCGCAGCGGACGGGTCTCGCCCGACATATTGCACGGTGAGATGGTGATCCAGCTTGGCGGCAAAACGGGGTTCGAAATAATCCCAGGCCCCCTGGTTTTTCGGCTCTTCCTGACACCAGATCAACGTATCGACGTTGCGATACTGATTGAGCACCTTATTCAACTGACGCGACGGGAATGGATACAGCTCTTCGATACGAATGATGGCAACATCGGTTTTACCTGCGGCACGTCGTTGTTCGAGCAGATCGTAATACACCTTGCCGCTACACATGATTATACGCTTCACCATATGCGCCGGCAGTTCGTCGACTTCCTGCAACACCGATTCAAAACTCCCCTGGGTCAGATCTTCCAGGCTGCTGGTGGCGAGTTTGTGGCGCAACAGACTTTTCGGCGTCATCACGACCAGAGGTTTACGGTAGGGGCGCACCATCTGGCGACGCAGCAAATGGAATATTTGCGAAGGATTACTCGGCACACAGACCTGCATGTTGTTCTGCGCGCAAAGCTGTAGATAACGTTCCAGGCGTGCCGAAGAATGTTCCGCACCCTGGCCCTCAAAACCGTGCGGCAGGAACATGGTCAGGCCACACAGGCGACCCCATTTCTGTTCGCCGGCACTGATGAACTGATCAATCACCACCTGCGCATTGTTGGCGAAATCACCAAACTGGGCTTCCCAGATAACCAGAGTCTCCGGTTCTGCCGTGGCATAGCCGTATTCGAAAGCCAGTACCGCGGCCTCGGATAATAATGAATCGATAACCAGGAAATTGCCCTGCTGATTATGCAGGTTACGCAATGGCACATAACCGGTGCCACTGATCTGGTTATGCCACACCGCGTGACGGTGAAAGAAGGTGCCGCGACCGCTATCCTGACCGGACAGGCGTACCCCAAAACCTTCATCGACCAGCGAGGCATAGGCCAGGGTTTCCGCATAGCCCCAGTCCAGAGGTAACGCACCGGCCGCCATCTTGTGACGATCGGCCATGATTTTTTCCACCCGCGGATGCAGCTCGAAACCTTCCGGCACATACTCCAGCCGCGCCGACAGATCACGCACCCGCTCCTCCTCGACACAGGTATCGACGATGGTCTCGTGGTTGGCGTTTTCATACGGATGCCAGTTGATATGAAAATGATAATTGGCCTGACCCGGTGCCAGCATGCCCGGTACCACGCACTGACCGGATTCCAGTGCATTGCGGTACTCATCGATCATGCTGTCCGCACGCGCTTCCTCGATCACACCGTCCTGAATCAGCCGCGAAGCATACAGGGTCCGGGTCGTCGGCAACGCGCGCACTTTTTTGTACATCATGGGTTGTGTAGCGGCCGGCTCATCCGCTTCGTTGTGTCCGTGACGGCGATAGCACACTATATCGATGACCACGTCTTTCTTGAAATTGATCCGGTAATCCAGCGCCAGCCGGGTCACCAGCATGACCGCTTCCGGATCGTCACCGTTGACATGAAAGATCGGCGCATTGACCATTTTCGCCACATCCGTGCAGTAATAGGCCGAGCGACTATCGGCGATGTTACTGGTGGTGAAACCGATCTGGTTGTTGATGATGATGTGGATCGTGCCCTTGGTTGAGTAACCCCGCGATTGCGACATCTGCAGGGTTTCCATCACCACACCCTGTCCGGCGAAAGCGGCATCGCCATGCACCTGAACCGGCAACACTTCCACGCCATCGGTATCGCCGCGACGTTCCTGACGTGCGCGCACCGAACCTTCGACCACCGGCGCAACAATTTCCAGATGCGAAGGATTGAAAGCCAGCGCCAGGTGAATGGGCCCCTTGGGCGTCTGGATATCGGACGAGAAGCCCATGTGATATTTCACATCACCGGAAGAGTTGCTATTGGCCTTCTTCTTGCCCTCGAATTCCATGAACAGTTCTTTGGGCGTCTTGCCCATGATATTGACCAGCACATTGAGGCGGCCACGGTGCGCCATACCGATGACGGCTTCTTTCATGCCATGGGTACCTGCGCGGTGAATGATTTCGTCGAGCACCGGGATCAGCGTTTCGCCACCTTCCAGCGAAAAACGTTTCTGGCCGACGTATTTGGTATGCAGGTATTTTTCCAGGCCTTCGGCCGCCGTGAGGCGGGTCAGCAGGTGAATTTTCTGCTGAGCGTCGAGATCCGCATGACCCTGAACCGTTTCCAGGCGTTGCTGAATCCAGCGCTTTTCCTCGGTTTCAGTGATGTGCATGTATTCCGCGCCAATGGAGCCGCAATAGGTCTGGCGCAGGATGGTAACGATTTCACTCAACGTCGCCTGGTCGGGACCGAATAATGAACCGGTGGAGAAAACAGTTTGCAGATCAGCATCGGACAGGCCGTGATGCTGCAGATCCAGTTCTTCGATGTTGGGTGGAGAACGCCGATTCAGCGGGTCCAGTTTGGCGTGCTGATGGCCGCGAAAACGAAACGCATTGATGAGCTGCAACACCCGCACCTGTTTGCGCTCATGCTCCAGGTTGATGCCTGCATCACGCGCCAGCGCCACCGAAGAAACCGCACGCGGCGCATGAGTGAGCGCGCGGAACTGGGCGCGAATTTCGTCGTGGGCAACCTCTGCCACATCCGATCCGTTGACCCTCGGCAGGGTTTCAAAATATTCGCGCCAGCGTTGTTCGACCTGATTCGGACTGCGTAACCAGGTCTCGTAGAGACTTTCCAGCCAGGCAGCACTACCCGCATCCAGCATTGCGCTGTTCCACAATGCCTGCATATCTGTTTTGCCGTTATTTGCCATGCGCCTTGGTGGATCCTGTGAGCGATTTGAGCGAGCGGGTCGTTCTTTAAATAATGACCGAATCACACCGGCCCGATCAATAATAAATTTACAAAATCACTGATTTAATCGATACCGCTATGATAAAAGTGACCGGCTTTTTTATTTTATAGTTCAATTTGTGGAATCTACCGATCCCGGCCGCATCAGTGCCTGTCGACCAGCCCCTGCAACCAGTCACCATGAGACTGCAACAGCAGATGTAATGGCAGGAACAGCGGCGTCGGTAATTGCGCCAGGGGATGCCAGCCCCAGTCCTCGCTGCTACTCTCCAGGGCACGCGGTTCGCCACCGATGTATTCAGCCACAACGTACAGGGT
>CBDULQ010000280.1:0-4167 GCA_965368115.1 uncultured Gammaproteobacteria bacterium
TCTCTGTCGTTAATTAATGGTTTAATCGGTATCCGAGGCTTCATTAGAAGCTTCGGCCAGACGCTCGGCAACGATCAGCCTTACCTCTTCATCACGGTCATCCTTCATCGTTTCAAGAGCATATACCGGCACTTTCATTGCCGCTGTCATACGTACCCGCCAATCCTTGTCCTGCAACATATCGACAGCCTGTTCATCGCTCATACGCTCGACCACTTCCAGGCGTACTGCCTCATCGTTGTCGAACTGCATTAATCCCAGACTCGCGACCGGTAACCGTCCTGCAACGGTTTTGCGGACTTCACGATCATCATCGCAGATCAGGCTGAACAGGCGTCCCTCCGGGAGACGTTTGGCCACGGTGTTACGCACCAGGTAATCTTCGTCATTGAGCAACTGATCCAGCTGGTCAACCGGTAATCGATCGGCGACCGTAATACGTACTTCGCGGTCGCTGTCACCAATCAGGCGGCCCAGCTCCTTGATCGGCAAGCGATAGGCCAGTACGCGGCGCACAACTTCATCGGGATCATTGATCAGTTCCAACAATCGTTGCTGTGATAGATAACGGGCTGCTATGGCACGCCGCTCCCAGAATTCATCGCCGGCATAATCTTCCGCCTTCGAAGGATTCTCTCTGAAAAATCGTTCAATCTGCCGACCGCTCATGGCGCGTACACAGATATCACCCGGAATGCAGCGACCTTCACGCAGAATATCCTTGCGATGCGGACAGTCGCTACAATCCGCGGTAGGGGTTATATTATCTTCCAAATCCAGTTGTACCATGATGGTTTTGTTTTATGTTTTGTCAGTCATTGTTAATCGCAAAACACAGGACTTCGATCAGAAGTCCTCTTCGTGTTCTGCCAGTACCAGGCCGGTTGCAATTTCCGGGCTGGAGGTAAAGGTCAGACAATGGTCGCGGGCATCGATCAGATACATACTGAAACCGTCCGACTCGCGCACTGCCTTAGGGCCACATACATCATCGTCCGAACAATAGGTAAAATGAATATCCGGCCATTTGTTACGTAATTCAATCACCGCAGCTTCATCCAGTCCATGTTGATTCAGTAGCGTGTTGATTTCGTCGATAACCCGTTCTTCAATCATCTGGGACTCCTGCCTGTTAGCTTTCCGCCGCTTCCCTTTCGAAGCGAACGCGAGATTCTTCGTCATGCCCCATGGCTTTTGCGAGCCAGGGCGGCGGCGCATCTACGATAGCCGCCTGCAGAGCCTGCATACGTTCCCGGGCATTACCCCCGGCAGGATACTTAATGGGGTGGACCCCGGCGCGCACCACTTTGGCCGCTGCCGGACCGCCGATCGACGCCACGAACAAAACCTGGCAATCGGTAATCAGGCCGGCGCGATAGGCGTTCTTATCGTCGCGCGCATCGGGCCCGTCAGCGTCGCGCGCTTCAATCAGACGCACTTCGTCCGCGCTGACCTGATAAATCAGAAAACGAGCGCAGGAACCGAAATGACCATCCAGCTCCTCGCCTTTATTGGAAGCACAGGCGACGCGAATAGAATCCGCCATATCGCCCGGCTGATAATCCTGAATTTCGGGCTTGTCAGCCTCGCTTTCCATGCTTTTCTTGCCTTTAAGATAGGCCAGACATTCCTTAATGGAATTAGCGTCCACATCGGCGAATTCGCCATCAGCAGCCGCCTTGAATGCTTTCACCGTTATGGTGTTGAGTTTACCCGAACTGGGTGGCAATCCGACCAGGTCTTCAATGACCTTAAACAACCGAGCCGGTGTCGTATCGGGTAAGGTACGCGCGGCAAGTGCTATGCGTAGTGCGATATCACGCGAGATGGGAGTACCTGAAGATGCTTTGCTCATAAGGCTTTCCTGTGTAAAAGCCGGGCCATAAAGACCCGGCTGTAATTCAATCGTTCATGCAGGGATGATGCAACCATCTTCCATGCAAACGTCCAGACACTGAGGTGTATCGAAATCGCCTTCGCATTCGGTACAGGTTTCTTCCTCAATCTTGAACAGTCCTTTGAACGGTACGATCGAATTGGTCGGGCATACGGGTTCACAGTCAGCGCATGCAGTACACAGTTCACCTACAATTTGTAAAGCCATAATAGTTCTCCCCTTGGCACGCTCATTCCGCTGCGCGTTTGAATCTGAGCGTGGTTGGAAATTCAGGTGGTGGGCTCATGGGATCGATGTAGTAGCGCGAACCATCGGTTAACTCTACTTCGCCACCCCACTGTTCTTCGGTATCCACCTCGACCTTGGAAATCGTATCTTCCTGGTCTTTCTTGGCGATATAGAACAGCAGCTCACCATCATCTTTGCGTCGAATCATTACATTCGGCATGTTGATCTCCGGTAAAACGGCCATCCGGTGTTGCTGGCAGCACCGGATGGCCCGAACACAACTTAACGAATAAGATCGTAGTTGTAGTCAGTGGTACCCATACCGCGAGTTTCCTCGTCCAGACGCTCAAGCACGGCGTTAACCAGAGTCTTCAGTATATGGATGGCACCTTCGTAACCCAGAGTGGTATCACGATGCAGGTGATGACGATCGAAGATCGGGAAGCCGATACGAATCAGCGGAACTTCGAACTCTTTACCCTTGGTGATGGTGTCACGCTGGATGAACTTACCGTAGGAGTTACCGATCATGAAGTCAGGCTTGTTGGTGAATACCAGTGAACGCATATGCCACAGGTCCTTACCAATGTGAACTTCACAGTTAGCTCCGTATGGAGATTCAGACAGCATCTTCTCAACAGCCTTCTTCCAGCGCTTGTTAGCGTGGTTGCAGAGAATATGAGTCGGCTCGGCACCCAGTTCCAGCAGGAACTGTGTCATACCCAGAACAAAGTCAGCGTCGCCCCACAGAGCAAACTTCTTACCGTGCAGCCAGGCGTGAGAGTCAGTGATCATGTCAACCAGACGACCGCGCTCTTTTTCCAGGCTGGCCGGAATCGGCTTACCAGTCAGTTCGGAGATTTTCATCAGGAAATCGTCAGTAGCGGCCAGACCCATGGGGATAGTGATGTCTGAGGCAGGTTGATTCCAGGTGTTTTTCACGAACTTACGAGTCTTAACTGACTGCCAGGGTTGCAGCAGCAGGGTATCGATGGCATTCGGTGCATCTTTCACTTCATCCATGGTGGTACCACCGGCATACATGCGGAACTCACCATCAGCCGGAGTATCCAGTACTTCAGTCGGATCGGACAGGAAGGTGTAATCCACATCCATTTCCTGCAGCATGCGATGAATAACACGGAAGTTACCCAGGTAAGTTTCGAAACCCGGTACGATATTGATCTTACCGTTCTTGCCTACTTCCTTATCTTCCATATGGTTCAGAGTGAAATAACGCAGGATACCTTCGAACATGTTGTCCCAGCCAGTGGTATGAGAACCCACAAAGCTCGGGGTATGCGCGAATGGAACCGGATAGTCGTCAGGAATATGACCTTCCTTACGAGAGTTACCGATAAAGGCATTCAGGTCGTCACCAATAACTTCAGCCATACAGGTAGTCGAAACAGCAATCATTTCCGGCTTGTACATGGCTTTGCAGTTTTCCAGGCCGTCGAACATGTTCTTCTGGCCACCGAATACCGCAGCATCTTCAGTCATAGAGTCGGATACACAAGCAATCGGCTCTTTGAAGTGACGGTTGAAGTAAGTACGGAAGTAAGCCACACAACCCTGTGAACCGTGCACATAAGGCATGGTCTTTTCGAAACCCAGGGCACAAAGCACGGCACCCAGAGGCTGACAGGCTTTAGCAGGATTTACGGTCAGGGCTTCACGCTTGAAGTTCAGCTCCTGGTATTCCATGGTTGTGGTCCACTCGAAGACTTCATCGATCTTGTCCTGCGGGTGACATTCTTCGTACATCTCTTTCTTACGCGCGAGGTTGTCCTTGTATTCCTGTTCTCTGAACAGGGGATAGCTCGGCTTGATATCATCTACATCTTGGCTCATGGTAATCTCCTTAACGCGCCACTAATCTGTGAACGAACGCTGTTGGATTGATATTCACCCTCCCCCTAACCCCCTCCCGTCGAGGGAGGGGGAACAGAGGAAGAATTTTTATTTGCGAATCAATTTCGCCCCTGCCTTTCCTTTCCTTTTCCCTCCTTTCCTTTCTCCCCCCTTCTTCCTTCCCCCTC